>JACCXJ010000188.1 GCA_013697045.1 Gammaproteobacteria bacterium
TGGCGCCGCCGAGTGCACCGGGCGCGGCCCCCAGATCGCGCTTTTTGATCGACTGGGTAAGGGGATCCAGGGGGTCGATCAATGACCGTGGCCGGTCTATCATGCCTTCTCTTGGGAGAGGAACGAAAATGAGCACAGCGGAACATCTGCAAGACGCCGAGACCTGGAAGCGCGGGTTTTTTATGATCATCTTCGTCGCTATCTACACCGCCGCGGAGGTCCTGGTCTTCGGCATCGTGGTGTTCCAGTTCTTCTCGCGGCTCTTCACGGGCGAATTGAACCCGAGGCTCGTGGAATTCGCCCCCGGGCTTTCTAGCTACATCTACGAGATCCTCAAATACGTGACCTACGAGTCCGACGAAAGGCCCTTCCCGTTCAGCGACTGGCCGACACGCTGAAAACCAGCCAGGGTTCCTTGAAATTGCGGTGCTGCGCGTTATTCGGATCGCCCACCCCCCAGCCCCCTCCCGTTGGGAGGGGGAGTAGACGCGGGATGCTGGCTCTCTCCCTTTGCGCTTGCGAGCGGGACTGGACGTGGGGCACCGGTTATGCCTTTTGCACACGGCAAAGACGAATGGGAAGTGACAGCGGAAATGCACGTGGGCGCCACTTCGTTCCCCCTCCCGTTGGGCAGGGGAGTAGACGCGGGATGCTGGCTCTCTCCCTTTGCAGTTGCGAGCGGGACTGGACGTGGGGCACCGTTATGTCTTTTGCACACGGCATAGACGGATGGGAAGTGACAGGGAAATGCACGCGGGGCGCCACTTCGTTCCCCCTCCCGTTGGGACCCAACGGGAGAGGGTTAGGGGGTGGGCGCCCGTCAGGAGCTGTTGGCCCTTTTGCGGCCCGCCGGGCCTTCAACTTATTGATTTTCAAGATCAATAAGGGCTTGTTTGCGTGGTCTCGCTTCGAGACGTAAGTATCTAGACGATGACAGTCGCGCAGCACCTCACCGACCGCGCCGACGCCGTGCTCACCCTCGGCTTTCCCGGTCTCGAGTACGCCGATCTCTTCGATCCGAAGCGCTTGCAAGACCTCTTGGCGGTCTTCGACGATTACGTCCGGCCGCGCGATCCCGATCTCTTCGTCGAGTTCGAGCGCTACCGTACCCGCGCCGGACAGGGGATGTCACCCGAGGCGATCTCGGACTTGCTGGTGCGTATGGCGCCCTTCGTCGGGGAATTCGTGGCGCGCCTCTTCGGTATCGGCGGCGAGCGCGAGCGACACATCGATACCATCCGCCGCGAGATGGACACCGTTTTTGCCTTCCGCAGCGAGATCGTGATGAAGTGCGATGCGCGCTTTACGCCCGACGATCTCGCGGGCTGGGACCTCCGGGCCTTGGAGACCAGGATCGCGGCGCTTCTCCGTTGCGCCACCGCGCCCGACGAGGAGGGCGCGCTGGCCGAGATGGGGATCAAGCTCCGTGCGTTGTGTCTAGCGTCACAGTCGGAAGGCACCTGGGAAGAGAACGCGCAGGCCTTGCGGCAGCAACTAAATCAAACCTGGGCCGGCGATCCGAATGCCGTGACCCTGGCCCCCATGCTCGCCACGGGTACGGCGCGGGAGCTGGTCTCGGGGCTCATGGATACCATCGAGCGTTTCTGCTACGCCGCGCGGCATCATCCCATATTTCGCGCCCGGGTCGCGGACTGGGTGAGCTTCAAAGAGCCTAAAAAAACCGATTTCCAGCACCTCGTGCCCTTTGAGTCGGAAAACCGCGGGGGCCACAGCGTGCTCATCGGGCCACTTGCCCAACGCCGCCGCCGCGATGGATTCGCACTCACTGATCGGCGTATGAACGAGCGCCAGGTGCTCTACGAGGTCGATCACTGCATCTATTGTCACGATCGCGACACCGACTCCTGCTCGAAGGGCATGCGTAATCGTAAGGACGGCAGCTTCAAGACCAATGCGCTCGGCGTCCCCATCACCGGCTGTCCGCTCGGCGAGAAAGTCTCCGAGATGCACGTGCTCAAGCGCGGGGGCGACGACATCGGCGCGCTGGCTCTCATCATGATCGACAACCCGATGTGCCCGGGCACCGGTCATCGGATCTGCAACGACTGCATGAAGGGCTGCATCTACCAGAAGACCGAGCCCGTCAACATCCCCCAGATCGAGACCAACGTGCTCACCGATGTCTTGAACCTGCCCTGGGGGTTCGAGATCTACGGCCTCTTCACGCGCTTCAACCCGCTCAATGTCGGGCGCCCCGTGGCGCTCCCTTACAACGGCAAGAACGTCTTGGTCTGCGGGCTCGGGCCGGCGGGCTATACGCTGTCGCATTACCTCTTGAACGAGGGCTTCGGGGTGGTCGGGATCGACGGGCTCAAGATCGAGCCCCTGCCCGTGGAGCTGACCGGCAGCCACGAACGCGCCCCGCGCCCGATCCGCGACTTCGCCGAGGTCTACGAGGAACTCGACCGGCGCGTCATGACGGGCTTCGGCGGGGTCGCCGAGTATGGCATTACGGTGCGCTGGGACAAGAACTTCCTCAAGGTGATCTATCTCACCCTGGCGCGGCGCCGGGCATTCCGCTGCTATGGCGGCGTGCGCTTCGGGGGCACCCTCACCATCAACGAGGCCTGGGACCTCGGCTTCGATCACATCGCGATCGCGAGTGGCGCCGGCAAGCCGACCATCATCCCGCTCGAAAATAATCTCATGCGCGGGATCCGCAAGGCCTCGGATTTCCTGATGGCGCTGCAGTTGACCGGGGCCGCCAAGGACTCGCTCGCCAACCTCCAGGTGCGCCTGCCGGCAGGGGTCATCGGCGGGGGGCTGACCGCCATCGACACGGCCACCGAGCTCCTGGCCTATTATCCAGTCCAGGTCGAGAAGCTCCTGCGGCGCTACGAGACCCTCGTCAACCGCTACGAGGAGGGCTCGGTGCGCGGGCGTTACGATCAGGAAGAGCTCATCATCCTCGACGAGCTGCTCGCCCACGGGCGGGCCGTGCGCGCCGAGCGCGAGCGCGCGAAATCGTCGGGCGAGTTGCCGAACTTCCAACCGTTATTACAAGAGTGGGGCGGCGTCACGCTCTTTTATCGCAAAGGCATGCGCGATGCGCCCGCCTATCGCCAGAACCACGAGGAGATCGAGAAGGCCATGGAGGAGGGGATCGCCTGGTCCGAGGGCATGGAGCCCAAGCGCGCCGTCGCCGACAGCTTCGGGCATCTCCGGGCCGTGCGTTTCGAAAAGCTCACTCCCCCTGCCTCCCCCTCCCCCTTGCAGGGGGAGGGAAAAGGTGGGGGTAGCTGGGTGAGCACCGGGACCGAGCTCGAGGTGCCGCTCAAGAGCCTTTTCATCGCCGCCGGGACCTCGCCCAACACGATCTACGAGAGCGAGCATATCGGCACCTTCGAGATGGACGGGCGTTCCTACCGGCGCCACGAGCCGCTCGCCAGAAACGGCGAGATCGGACTCGAGCCCATGAACGATCGCTGCTGGCCCAAGATCGGCCGCCCAGCCCCGTTCACGTCCTACTCCCGCGACGGCCGCCACGTCACCTTCTATGGCGACAACCACCCCGTGTATGCCGGCAACGTGGTCAAGGCCATGGCGAGCGCCCGCGACGGCTATCCCTATATCGTGCGGCTCTTCGAGCGCGAGCTGAGCCAGCTCGAGGCAGGGCGGCAGGCGGAGCGCGAGCGTGCGTTACGGGCCTTTCAGGAGCGGCTGGACGAAGCCCTGGCTGCTGTGGTCGTCGAGGTCAAACGCCTCACCCCGACCATCATCGAGGTGATCGTGCGCGCCCCCATGCAGGCGCGCAAGTTCCGCCCCGGCCAGTTCTATCGCGTGCAGAACCTGGAGGCCCTGGCGCCCACCGTCGAGGGCACCGCGCTGGCCTCGGAGGGCCTGGCCTTGACCGGCGCCTGGGTGGACAGGGAACGCGGCCTCATCTCGCTCATCGCGCTCGAGATGGGCAGCTCGTCGCGCCTCTGCGCGCTCTGGAAACCGGGCGATCCGCTGGTCGTCATGGGCGTGACCGGGGCCCCGACCGACATCCCCTCGGGCAAGACCGTAATGCTGTTAGGGGGCGGTCTGGGTAACGCCGTGCTGTTCTCGATCGGAAAGGCGTTGCGCGCCGCGGGCAATCAAGTGATCTACTTCGCCGGCTATCGCAACCGCCACGACGTCTTCAAGATCGCCGAGGTTGAGGCGGCCTCGGACATCATCGTGTGGTCGGTGGACCCGATCCCGGGCGCAGAGCCCATCCCGGTGACCCGCCCCCAGGACAAGAGCACGGTCGGCAATATCCTGGAGGCCGTCCTGGCCTACGCGCGCGGCGCCCTCGGCGAGACGCCCATCCATCTCGATGATGTCGAGCACATCATCGCCATCGGCTCGGACCGCATGATGGCGGCCGTCAAAGAGGCCCGTCACGGGATATTGAAGCCCTACCTCAATCCCCGCCACGTCGCCATCGGCTCCATCAACTCGCCGATGCAGTGCATGATGAAGGGGGTCTGCGCCCAGTGTCTTTGCAAGCACATCGACCCCGAGACCGGTGAGGAGTATTTCGTCTACTCCTGCTACAACCAAGACCAGGAGCTCGACCGCGTCGATTTCCCCAATCTCCACGCCCGCCTCAAACAGAACTCCGTACAGGAAAAGCTCTCGGGGATCTGGCTGGATTATCTTTTTGAGAAGGGGGGGTTGAGGCCGGGGTAGGGGGTGCGGCAGGCGATGGCCGGCACACCCGCTTTGGACCCGGCAGGTCTCAGGATCGGCAAGCTGTCTCGGCACGCCAACGTCCACATCGAGACCATACGCTATTACGAGCGCATCGGCCTCCTCCCGGCGCCGGCTCGCACGGTTGCCGGTTACCGTAGTTACCGTCTGGACCACCTGAAGCGCCTCTGCTTCATTCGCCGCGCGCGCGAGTTGGGGTTCAGTCTCGATGAGGTACGGGCGTTGCTGCGGCTCGCGGACGACCCAGTCGGGTCCTGCGACGCAGCGCACGACCTCGCCTGCCGGCATCTCGCCGAGGTGCGTGCCAAGATCCTCGGATCTGAAGGCGATGGATCGCGCTCTCAGCACCGTGATCGCCCACTGTGAGGCCGGTAACCGGCCGGATTGCCCGTTGATCGAGTCGCTGTTTCGGGAACGCCCGTCAGGCTGAGGGCATGCGACCTGGGCCGTCGCGAACGAGCACCGCCTGCTGCTGGCGAGACAATGTCGAGATTAACGAATCCCCGAGTCGATGTAGGGTGGGTTAGCCGCGCTTTTCGCGGCGTAACCCACTGAACACGCGCAAGTGGAACTTCCGGCGCCGATCTCATGCGCGGCCTGCCGGAGCCGGGTTACGCGGTACAGACGCTAACCCCCCTGCGCTCGCACCCGGGCGCTGGTGAAGCAGGGGACGGGCTAGCCCCCGACGCCGTCCAGCGGGCTCACCACCCCGCGGCCACCCTTGCTTAGCACATGCGTGTAGATCATCGTGGTCGTCCTTATGGCCGAGGAGCTCCTGCACGGTGCGGATGTCGTAGCCCGATTGCAGGAGGTGGGTAGCGAACGAATGTCGCAGCGTATGCGGCGTGGCCAGTTTGGTGATGTTCGCCCGCCGCACGGCCTGCTGCATCGCGCGCTGCGGGGCCTTCTCGTCCGCATGGTGCCGGCGCACCACCCCGGAACGCGGGTCCACCGAGCGCGTGCGCGAGGGAACACATACTGCCACGCCCACTGCCGTGGGCGTCAGGACCACCGGCAGGCGCGCCGGCCGCTTCGCCGACTCGATGCCTTCGAGCCACGGCAGAGGCTCCCCGAGGACCTCCTTGTAGAGGAACAAGATCGCACTCTTGGCCTGGTTCTGCGTCGAGGCCGACACCCGCTTCGCGACCGCGAGGTGGGTCAGGAATGCCTCGACCTCCCCCGCCCCCATGTCCCGGGGTGTCGCTTGTTGTGATGCAACACAAAGCGTCGGATCCAGTCCACATACGCCTGCTCCGTCCTTATGCTATAGTGCTTCCGCCGGATCCGGTCCCGGACCTGGTCCAGCAGACGGGGTTGTCCGTCACCCATACCAACCTCCCGAAGGTGTGTTTGCCTTCCGGCTTTAGGGGGTACTATAATCGACCCAAGTGCTTGATCCTTGGGTCGGGGCTCTTGTACATTGGCCCAGCATACAGCCCTTTGACGCAAAAGAAAAGCACCTTTTAGGGGGTCTACTTCTAGTTATACGAGAAAACTGGAGAAGAGCCATGGACACTTCTGACTATATCGCTTTAGCTTCCGCAGTGACTGCGCTTTCAGCGCTCGGTATAAGTGACTGCGCTTTCAGCGCTCGGTATATCAGTGTGGCAAGGGTACATAGCTAGAGAGCACAACAAACTGTCCGTTCTTCCCATACTGTACATAGACAAGGAAATGAGAGAAGGAAGCGATATTGAGCTTACGGCTCTTAACCATGGCGTAGGTCCTGCAATAATCAAGTCATTCAGCATTTATTGCGATGACACGGAACATAAATTCCCGAGCAAATCCGACTACGCGGCAATACTTCGATCACTCGGGTTGACTCCAGCCGAGAACAGTTTTACGGCTGACATTCCTTTGCAAAATAATGTTTTAAAGTCGGATGGCTCGTTTTCAGTCATCAAGTTTGTGGGTTCAGGTCAGAAACCGGAGCTTCACCAGCAGATCATCAATGTATTGCCAAGATTGAAAATTGAGGTGGTTTACGAATCCATTTATCGTGAGAGCAAAACTATTGAATACAGTGCCGTATAACAGGGCGCTGCACCGGAGCGCTCCTATCGTCGCGCCCGGTGAGCTTGATTCGTTAGCCGCACGAGAGGAGGGATGAGGGGATGGATCCATTGATAGTGTCCGCGCTCGGAACAGCTCTCGAACGAGCCCTGGCAGTCGCTGAGGATCATCTCGCGAAGGCAAGCAGCGTCAAGTGGGCGAACGTAGCGGCTTGCATCGAATACCTCCGCGCGGCCCAAAGCGCCGTCACCGGTCTGGAGGACGAGGTCGACGAGATACTAATCGAGGCGAAGCTAGTGGCGCGGTTCTACTGGGAGAAGAACGCCGCACTCTACGAGAGGATCGATCGGTATCTGAACCGCGATCAACTGAGACCTCTCCTGGGCCAAGCGATTGAAGGCATCGTTTCGTGTCACAAGTTTGCCGAGCAAGATTCGAGAGGCTTCTTTAGTGGCGACCAGAAGAAGGAGGCCGTGGCTGAGGTGCTTCGCCTCCTCGGTGAACTATCCGGTTACTTGGCCTCCCTGGGCAGTTCGATGAGCTACAGTCGAGAGAACTACGCCAGTCCATCTGGGATCAATATGCCCGAGCTGATGCAGATCCAGGCGCTGCTGCTCCCAAAGCAGGCTGCAGATGGGGCCGATGAACAGCGTACAGAAGTCGCGCGGATCGCGGAGGCGTCGCAGCGCAGCCGCGTTCGGCGTGGTTTTCCACTGGTGGCCCAGGCCGCGCGTATCATTCAGGAACTCACGGTGGTGTTCAGCCTACAACGGAGCAGCGGCTAACCCAGAATTGCAGCGGACATGCTTCGCACGCCGCTGAATTCTAAGTCGTTCGGCGCGCGGTCATTGCCGGACGCAGCGTTGCTCTCGTCTCATGGTAACGCGGAATAACGACGATGTTCACCGACTGGAATTCTGCTGACTGGACCTCGATCACAATTGGGTTCGTCTTGTTCGCCGTCGGCTGGTGGATCGGGCGCAGGCAAGGGCAAATCATTGAGCGTGTAGGGGAGCTGACTGAAAGCCAAGCACAAGTACTTCGTCAGGTCGGAACGCTGACCGGCGAGATTCACGACCTTCAGTCAGCGGTGGCTGAACTCCAAGTGCGCGAGAAGGTCGGCGTTATAAAGGAACGCGCGTTCCAAGTGCAGAGCGGCAATGAAGCCGCCGTTTTTACGTTGCTAGAAGACACCCGATCCGTTTTACCCCTATACGAATACACCCAAAGTCACTTGCGCGCGGTGTACGAGGATGCTCTGTCCACGGCCTTGGAAACCCTCTATCGCCGTACGGACACAAACGGCAAGGCGCTTCAGCACGAATTAGCAACGACCCTTGCTTCTCACATCAGCCATCTCGCAGGCAAAGGGCGTCCAGAACTGGCCGCGGCACTTAGGTTGATTGTCGCAAAATGTGCTGGCCGTGTTTATCGTTTGGGGGACATTGAGTCCGCCAAAAAGGTCTGTGCTCTCGTGTTCCCGCCAAGTGCAGTCGACAGCTTGCTCCGAACCAGCGAAACCGAACTCGCGGAGAAGCTGAAGGCACTCGGCTCTGAACTGGCGTGCGAGCAAGTAATCCCTAACACAATGCCTGAAACGCCCCCCGACTTGTTCGCAAGTTTTTTTCGGCCAGCCATCCGCGTTTGTTTCAACTGGGACAGGCTCTTGGAAGAACGATGGCCCATCAAAGTCATAGTCGTTGATGAACGCCAGCGTCTGGCGGACTTTTATCCACCCTGGTACCTTTCGCCAGCCGGAGAGGAAGTTGGGTATCTCGACATCGATGCGCGCCCTTTTCCGTTGTCCGCCATTCCAGACTCGATGAAAGGCTTGCGGCGAAAGCGACAAGACTCAATCAAGCGGTTCTCCACAATATTTACGGAGTCGCGACAACCCATTCACTTGGTTCTCCCCGCTTACGCGCTCACGGAGAACCGGTACCTGCTTCTCGACGGCACGCACCGCGCCGCGGCTCTGTTACTCTCGGATGTCGTGTTTAGAATGATGGTATTCGTCGTCAACGGCCCTTTGGATGCTGGCGCCGTAGCGGACTTGGTTCACTGGGCACGACCCCGCAGAATCGCCGAACGAAGCGATGCACCGGAGCCGGCGGGCAGTGATTGGCCCGTACAGGCTCAGTGAGCGTTCGTGGGTCTTGTTGCTGTACATGGTCTTTCGTTTTTCTGCCCGCCGGCCCGGTGATCGCTGGCGTTAGGCTATTGGATCTGCGGGGTTTGCAAATTTTGAATGCCGAAATGTTCAACTCAAAACCGTTATTCACAGTCAACCTACATAGAGGAATATTTCCATGAACAACCTCTACGCCTGCTTCGTGCTAATCATTACGTTGACAACTGTCGCGATAGTGCCGGTCCGGGCTGCCGTGATTCTTACCGTGGACGTATCAGACTTCTTCGATTCTGACGCAGGAACGAACAACCTCAGATTCTCTGGCGTTCCGGGTGCTCTTCCCGAGGTAACCGTAACCGCCAACAGGAATTTTCCCGAGTTGGATCTGCGAAATTTCTTCACTTCCCCCAAGTCTGGCTTCGGGGAAACATCGGCTACCGCAGAGAGTCTCGCCGATTTCATGGGCCGAACCTACGGTCAACTCTTTCTTTCGGGTCATTTCTTCTCCCCCCCCCCGCAGCCGATATCCCCAACACGTCGCTGGGGCTCCTTGCAACAAACCGGCAAAATCACGATTTCGACACGACTCGGACCGCCCTAACAGGACTGAGCGTCTTTAACGTTGGCGCACTAGGCTTCAGTGCCTCCGACTTTGGGACGGGCGGAGACGTCTTCGCCCAGGACTTCCCTTTTGTCAGGATCGGCCAGTGGCAAGCTGTCTTCACGATCACCGTGGCCTTCGACATCAGGCCCCAGGCCTGCCCCAATCTGCTGCGCGTCAAGGTAAAAGGGGTCCTGCCGGTGGCCATCCTTGGCACTGAAAACCTCGATGTGACCCAGGTGGACGTGGCCACAATCAAGCTGGAAGGGGTATCACCACTGAGGTCAGCCGTCGAAGATGTGGCGACGCCCTTTGAGCCGTTTACCGGCAAGACAGATGCCTTGGACTGCACCGACGAGGGGCCTGACGGCTTCCCGGACCTTACCCTGAAATTTGATAACCCCACAGTGGTTGCCGCCTTGGGCCCAGTTACGGATCGGGAGGTGCGGGTGCTGAAACTCACGGGTAATTTAATGGACGGCACCCCTATTATAGGTAAGGACGTAGTGGTGATTCTCAAGAAGTGAGGTGTCATAGTGTGTCGAAGGGGGGCACTTTACTGCCTAACGATTGCGTGGAGAGGGACGCGCCTTGATCAGCGCGCCCCTCACGCAGAGTCGTTAGGGCACTCAGGGGCCATCCGTGTCACCGCCGAAGCGAAAGCATCTCAAGCCGGGCGAGAAAGTCGCGCTGTCACTCACGCTAGCGCAAGTTGACCTCATCGTGGAGAAAACGTTCATTGGCGGAGAGCTGCTTGCCATACTCCATGCCGCCAGAGTCCGCGACAATGTAGTAGTCGCACGGTGCACTCTCACCCACCTTGGCAGACTTGCAACACATGTCGAATCGGAAGCAAACAATGCGAAAGACACGAAACTCCAGGAGAAGCTTGTTGCCATCTCGGAAGAAATCAGAACACTCGAGCAGAGGTACTGCGCTGAGTCCTCGCCTCAGTAAGCACAGTCGCCAGGTAGTGTCAGCACATAGGTAGGATCTTATAAGTACATGATATATAGACATAACTAATTAACGGAACTTTTGGCGCTCCACCCGATCTGATCAACTTTATCGGCAAACAAAGTAAATCGGGAGGATCGGATGGAG
>JACCXJ010000193.1 GCA_013697045.1 Gammaproteobacteria bacterium
ACTTGCCGCTCTTCCCCCAAGGGGTCACCCACATCACCCTGGAGTTGGCCTTTATGAAGGAGTGTGTAGGGTACGCACCGCGTACCTTTTCGTCGCATGACATGGTGATGACCCAAACTCCCAACGATGCGTTGCCCCTGCGATGGAATCGCGAATCCACCGCGATCATCAGATGTCTGGCGGGCGTAATGGTACGCGATGCGTACCCTACGGCTCAGCCGTCGGATCGGAGCGGCGCATGGCCGGTGTTCCTTACGAAACACCGAGCCCCTATCGGCCTGGAAATCCCTGGCTCCCCACAATACCGCCGGGTCTATCCCCGTCGATCCGCGCCTGCGCGGGCACCGGCAATGAAATTCTAGCGAGATCCCCCTGCCGCGTCTATCTACGTCGATCGACTCTTATATCGTGTCGGTGCGTGATCCCGACTCGTTGGTACCGTCGTGCCAGGCCGCGGGGTCCACCCGGTAATAGTCCCGTAATGTTGCGTACAACGTCGGGTGCTGTTTACACAGAGGGCCCGGCCGCTCGAAGAAACACTCTGTTGCCGAGGCGAAGAACTCGCCCGCATCCTCGGCACCATAGGGATCGATAAGCGTCGCCTCGCCCCGTGTCACCTTCTCCCGTAGCGCCCGGTATTCAGCCCCGAGCACCTGTGCCCAGACATCGTATCGGGCCCCGGCACCGAGCACCGGTGTACCGTTTGCGATTCCGTCCTCCTCGTCCAGCTGGTGGGCGAATTCGTGGAGGACGACGTTCTCACCGCGATCGCGATCCCGCTCATCGGGCTCTACCTCGTCCCAGGAGATGATCACCCGACCCACCTCCCAGGACTCGCCGATGCGGGGCTCCCGCCACGACGTGTGCACCCCGGCTTCGTCCACGAGATCGCGGTTCACGATAAAGGCCGAGGGGTAGACCAGGATCGAGCGCAACTTCCGATAATAATCGGTCTTGCGGTTCAATATGAGCAAACAGGCCTGAGCGGCGATGAGCACCCGCATGGCATCGGTGATCTCCAATCCACCGCAGCCAAAGAAGCGCTTTTCGGCGAGAAAGATCAGGATGTGCCCCCGCAACTCCTGCCTGATCCGATCCGGAATACGCGGGTACAGGCGCAGCCGTTCGATGAGCATCCTCTCCCACTCTGTCGGAAAAGGGGCGCTTCGCAGCCGCTCGCGACGCCGTGCCCTGAGCGCAGGCCGGACCAGGAGCACCGTGGCCGATAGCACAGCGACCAGGAGTAAAGCGGTCAACGGTTCCATGCCGGAGTGCGACTCGGGATATTGGGGAAACGATCACTCGCCTTCGATCCCGTGGATGGGCCGCACACAGGCCCAGTGCTTGCAGCTCGGGCACTGCCAGTGCACGGCCTTGGCGAGAAAGCCGCAGTGGCGGCACTTGTAGCCGAAACGATCGCGCATGAGGCCGGACGTGAACTGCTTCACGATCTCCAGATATTCGCGGCCGGGGCCGTGGGGACCCGCGAGCAGGTGTTCCAGTAAGCGGTCCAGACCGCGCAGGGAGGGTCGTTTGCGCAGCTCGCGGCACAGGTACTCGATGGCCGCCTCCGGCCCCTGTTGTGCGGCGAGGGCCTCCGACAAGAGGAGCACCGGCGTGATCCCCGCGTGCTTGGGGCCGAGCGATCGCAGGTGCTCGGCGAACTCCCCGAGACGCCCGAGGGCCCGGTAGCACAGCATGAGCGGCGGCAACGCCTCGACCAGAAAATCGGGGTCCTGCTCCTCTATTCGCTGGTAGGCCGCGAGCGCCTCGGCGGGCCGACCCGCCGCCATCGCGAGCCGTCCCTCCATCAGGTTGGAACGAACGCAATCCGGATCGGCGAAGCGCGCCTCTTGCAAACTCTCGGTGGCCTTTTCACTCTCCCCACGCGCGAGATGCCGTTCCGCCTTTTCGCAGTGGTATTGGGCGATCATGGGCCGCGTGTCGTCACCGCAGCGCGAGCGCAGATCCGTGGCGCAGGCGATGGCCGTGTCCCAATCCTGCTCCTGCTGGTAGATGTCCATAAGATGACCCAAGGTCTTGCGCACCTGGACCTTGGCCTCCAACAGCTGCCTGAAAAGACCTTCCGCGCGATCCATGAGGCCGGAGCGCATGTAATCCATGCCCAGCTCCTGGACCGCGAGCCAACGTTGCTCGGACGTCAGGGCGGGCCGCGCGATGAGGTTCTCATGAATGCGAATGGCCCGGTCGACCTCGCCGCGGCGCCGAAACAGGTTGCCGAGCGCGAGATGGGTCTCCACGGTTTCGCTCTCGACCTCGAGCATCTGCAGGAACACCTCGATGGCCTTGTCGGGCTGTTCGTTGAGCAGGTAGTTGAGGCCCCTGACGTAGCTCGGCCCGAGCTGGGGCGGAGGTCGTGGAGCGGTGCGGCGCGCCAGATACCAGCCCGAGGCGGCGGCGATCGGTAACAGTAACCAGAAGAGCCCGGACAGGTAGTCAGCCGGCATCCTTCACCGCCGCCGCGGAGGGCGCCGTCTGTCGCTCGATCTTTTTCAGGGTACTTTTGAGCTTGGCGATCCTGCGGCGCTGGCGGTTGAGGATCCAGAGGTTCATCGACCCCCCCAAGAGCGCCCCGACGAGCAAGGTCACGGCCACGACCACAGACAAGGGCGGGTGTATGGCCCCCACGTAGTAGTCCACCGTGACCGTCTGGCCGTTGTTGACGTGGAACGCCACAGCGACGGGCACCACGAGCACGAGGAGGAAGATCAGTTTCAAGACGAGGCGCATAGCCCCTCCCGTCGTTTCCCGAACGAAAGTCCCGCGAGACCCAGGTTACATCGACGCTGCAAACGATCATAACCTCCGCGACCGTTGCTGGATAAGGCTCTGCTCGAGGGTCAAGCGCGCGTGGGCCGCGCCGGCTCCACCGTCTGGCGCTTTTTCTGGCCTTGGCGCCCGTTGACCCTTTCGCGGAGTTGCTTGCCCGGTTTGAAGTGCGGGACGTGTTTCGCCGGCAGCGAAACCGGCTCACCAGACTTGGGATTGCGTCCGACCCGGGCCGGGCGATAGTGCAGCGAGAAGCTGCCGAACCCCCGGATCTCGATACGTTGTCCCAAAGACAGGGCGTGGGCCATGTGTTCCAGCATCGATTTCACAGCCAATTCGATGTCCTTGCTGCCCAACTGGAGCTGTTTGCGCGCCAGCGATTCGATGAGCTCTGATTTTGTCATGTGCGGGCTCGCGACGATTTTCACAAGCTCTCAGCCCGAGTCCCGGGCCGAGCGCTCTGCCGACTCGGTTTCGTCCATCTGTTGCTTCAAGAGATCGCCGAGCTTGGTGGTCGTTATCGCGCCACCCGTCCCGTAGGCCTCCAGTGCCTGTACCTCGTCTCGCGCCTCCCTGGCTTTGATGGACAATGACACACTGCGCTTCTTGCGATCCACGCCCGTGATCAAGGCCTCGATCTCCTGGCCTTCCTTGAGCATCTTGCGGGCGTCGTCGATCGCGTGTCGCGCCAGCTCCGAGGCGCGCAGATAGCCCTCCACCCCGTCGGCTAATCTGACGACGGCGCCCTGGGACTCGACTCTCTCCACCACGCCCGTCGTCAGGGTGCCCTTTTCATGCTCCGCCAGGAAGCTCGAGAACGGGTCCCTTTCCAGTTGTTTGATACCGAGCGAGATGCGTTCACGCTCGGCGTCGATGGCGAGCACCACGGTCTCGATCTCCTGGCCGCGCTTGTACTGCCGGACCGCCTCGTCGCCCGTGACGGACCAGGACAAGTCCGACAAGTGTACCAGACCGTCGATCCCCCCCTCGAGCCCGATGAACACGCCGAAGTCGGTGATGGATTTGATGGTCCCGCTGACCCGCATGTTCTTGCTGTATCGGCCCGCGAAATCCTCCCACGGATTGGTCAGGCACTGTTTGATGCCGAGTGAGATACGCCGGCGCTCTTCATCGATATCGAGCACCATGGCCTCGACCTCCTGGCCGACGTGGACGACCTTCGAGGGATGCACGTTCTTGTTGGTCCAGTCCATCTCGGAGACGTGTACGAGCCCTTCGACGCCCGGCTCGATCTCGACGAAGCACCCGTAATCCGCGACGTTGGTGACCTTCCCGAAGACGCGCGTGCGCTGCGGATAGCGCCGTCCCAGGTTGACCCACGGGTCCTCGCCCATCTGCTTCAAGCCGAGCGAGACGCGGTTGCGCTCACGGTCGAACTTGAGCACCTTGACCTCGATCTCGTCACCGACGGTCACCACCTCGCTCGGGTGTTTGACCCGTTTCCACGCCATGTCGGTGATGTGCAGCAAGCCGTCCACGCCGCCCAAATCCACGAAGGCGCCGTAATCGGTCAGGTTCTTTACCACGCCCTTCACCGTCGCCGCTTCGGACAGGCTATCCAGGAGGCTCTCGCGCTCGGCGCCGCTCTCGCTCTCCATCACGGCGCGCCTCGAGACCACGATATTGTTGCGGCGTTGGTCGACCTTGATGACCTTGAATTCCAGCGGCTTACCCTCGAGGTAACCGGTGTCGCGCACCGGCCGGACATCCACGAGCGATCCGGGCAGGAAGGCGCGCAGGTCCTCGATTTCGACGGTGAACCCGCCCTTGACCTTGTCGGTGATAGTGCCGGTCACGTGGCTGCCGTCTTCCATGGCATCTTCGAGGCGCTTCCAGGCCATGGCCTTCTTGGCCTTCTCGCGCGACAGGCGCGTGGCTCCGAAACCGTCCTCGATGGCATCCAGCGCCACATCGATGCGGTCGCCGACGTTCACCTCGACCTTGCCCAACTCGTTTCGGAACTGCTCGAGCGGGATCACACCCTCCGATTTGAAGCCGGCATAGACCACCACACCGTCCGGTCTCACCTCCACCACGGTGCCGGTGACGATCGTCCCCGGCCGCATGTGTTGGTCTGCCTGCGTCTGTTCCAATAGCTCCGCGAAACTCTCGGCCATATGTCAATTGAACCTTGTTACGAAAATCGGCATTTGCCAGAATCGGCATTTGCCAGAATTGTGATTTACCAAAATGGTTTTCGGCATCTCCGGCAACGTGCCCTCGGCACCCCTGTCTCGCCACGCGCCGACGTTCTCCTCCAAAGGACATCAGCCCCCACCGGCATCCCGGTCCGATACCAGGCAGAGGACCCGCTCGAAGACCGCGTCGATACCCAAGTCCGAGGTGTCGACCACCACCGCGTCGGTCGCCGGCCGTAGCGGGGACACCGTGCGCGCGCTGTCCCGGACATCGCGCTCCCCGATGTCCTGGCGAAGGGTTGCAAGCCTAACATTTATCCCTTGTTGTTTCAACTGGTTATAGCGGCGCTCTGCGCGCGCTTCGGGGCTGGCCGTCAGGAACACCTTGAGCCGCGCGTCGGGAAACACGACGGTGCCCATATCGCGGCCGTCGGCGACCAGCCCCGGGGCCCGCCTGAAGCCCTTCTGCACCACCAGCAGGGCGGCCCGGACCTCGGGCAGGGCCGCGACTTTCGAGGCAGCCGCCCCGCACGACTCGGTGCGCACGACCTCGGTCAGATCCTCGTTGTTGCAGTGCACCCTGATGCCGCCGTGCACCTCTCGGAACGCGATGTCCAGCGTAGCGGCAAGCCGACCGAGCCGCGGGCCGTCACCCGGCGAGAGGCCGGAGCGCTCGGCCAGCGCCGCGACTACCCGGTACAGGGCGCCGCTGTCGAGGAAATGCCAGCCCAGGCGGCGGGCGAGCCGCACGCACAGCGTCCCCTTGCCCGTACCGCTCGGGCCATCCACCGCGATGACCGGGGCCGGCGACGATGTCACAAGCTCTCAGGCCCAGCGTACCCGGAGTCCGGCCCGCTGGGCCGCCTCGACGAAGCCGGGAAAGCTGGTCGCGATGTTATCGCAATCGGCGACCTCGATGCTGCCATGGACGGCCAGCCCTGCCATCGCGAAGGCCATCGCCACGCGATGGTCCGAGGCGCTATCCACCACGCCGCCTTGCAGCGCGCCACCTCGGATCACGATGCCGTCGGCGGTCGGGCGGGCCTCGATCCCGAGCGTTCGGAGGCCTCGCGCCATGGTCTCGATGCGATCGCTCTCCTTGTGGCGCAGCTCTTCGGCGCCGCACAGGACGGTCTCCCC
The DNA here is from genome assembly GCA_013697045.1 of Gammaproteobacteria bacterium. Classification (GTDB taxonomy): domain Bacteria; phylum Pseudomonadota; class Gammaproteobacteria; order JACCXJ01; family JACCXJ01; genus JACCXJ01. Next base: position 6,090 of record JACCXJ010000193.1, read on the forward strand.
GCGGGCCGCGGCCGCCGCGATGAAGAGCGCCGGAAACTCGTCGATGGCGAGCGGCACGAGGCGCTCGGGGATCTCGACCCCGCGCAGGGCGCCGCCGCGCACCCGCACGTCCGCCACCGGCTCACCACCCTCGTCGGCCCAAGAGGACGAGTGAGCTTCCAAAACCTCGATGTCCGCCCCCATGAGACGCAGGAGGTCCAGGACTCCGGTGCGCGTCGGGTTGACCCCGGCGTGGTCGATCACCAGGTCCGAACCGGGCTTCATCGCGGCGCCGACCAGGAAGAAGGCCGCCGAGGACAGATCCGCCGGGACGTCCACGCGCGTGGCCTCGAGCGGCGTGCCGGGGGTGAGTCGGACGACACCTCCCTCCGTGGCGATGGTGGCACCGAAGCGGCGCAGCATACGCTCGGTGTGGTCGCGACTCCCGGCGGGCTCGCGGAGGCGGGTCGGTCCCTCGGCATAGAGGCCCGCGAGGAGCAGGGCCGACTTGACCTGGGCGCTTGCGATCGGCAAATCGTAGTCGATCCCCCGCAGACTGCGGCCGCCCCGGATCACGAGCGGAGCCGTGCCCTCGGACGTGCATAAGATAGCTCCGCCCATGCGCTCCAGCGGCGTGATGACCCGACGCATCGGCCGCCGCGTGAGTGACGCATCGCCGGTCAGGATGGTATCGAAGGGCTGTCCCGCGAGGAGCCCGGCCAAGAGTCGCATGGAGGTGCCGGAGTTGCCGAGATCGAGCGGACCGGGCGGCGCATGCAGGCCGCGCAGGCCACGACCCTCGATCCGGAGCCGCCCCGGCTCCGCATGCTCGACCGCCACCCCCAGGGACCGAAAGGCCGCGAGCGTGGCCAGCGTGTCCGCGCCCTCGAGGAAACCCTCGACCTCGGTGACACCCTCGGCGATGGCGCCGAGCATGAGCACCCGGTGCGAGATGGACTTGTCGCCGGGGACGCGCACACGCCCCCGCAACCTACCGCCGCCCTCAATGATGAGCCGGCTCATCTGGGGCCTTCTTTCTTGATTGTCATGGGCGGGACGGGGACGTCCCGAGACCGCGCGATCGCCGCTCGGCGGCCAGGGCGTCCCGCACCGTCTTGGCATCCCAGAGGCTCGCGAGCACCGCCTCGCCATCGTCGTGCGCGATGGCCTCGCGCAACGACTCGATCTCGGCCCGAAAGCACGTGAGCGCCGCGAATAGGTGCTCGCGGTTGGCCAGGAAGATGTCTCGCCAGAGCGCGGGGCTGCTCGAGGCGATGCGGGTCAGGTCCCCGAAGCCCCCGGCGGTGTAGCGGAGCGCGGCCTCCGGACCGCCCACGCGGATCACGGCGTTGACCAGGGCGCAGGCGAGCGCATGGGGCAGATGGCTGGTCGCGGCCAGGAGCTCGTCATGGCGGTCCGCCTCCATGACCTCGACCTCGGCACCGGCCGACTCCCACATCGCCTGCACGCGCTCCGTAGCGCTCCGCATCGTTTCCGGCAGCGGAGTCAGGATCACGCGCTGCCCGGCGAAGAGCTGGGCCGAAGATGATTCGACCCCGCTGCGCTCCGCGCCGACGATCGGGTGACCCGGGACCACATAGGGCAGGTGCTCGCCGAGCAGTGCCCGGGCAGCGGCGACCACCGCGCCCTTGACGCTGCCGACATCGGTCACGAGCGTCCGTATTGGCAGGCCGGGGCGGATCCCCGCGAAGACCGCGCGGATCGCCCCGATGGGCACGGCGACGACCACGGCATCGGCCCCCGCCACGGCGGTGCCCAGGTCGGGGGCCCCCTCGTCGATGATGCCGAGACCCTGTGCCCGTTCCAGGCGGTCGTGATCGATGTCCTGTCCGATGACGTACCCACAGGTGCCGGCCGCCCTGAGGGCGCGCGCCAGCGAGCCGCCGATGAGACCGACACCGATGAGAGCGAGCCGTTCGATCAGCACATGGGCCCTCTCAATCCGTCCGCCGCGTCAAGATCCAGCTCCGGCCGGACCATTCCCCATAATTGTCTTTGAAGCTAGGCCACTCGCCTTTCATCTCTGTTCCGTCCGGCCCCCCAGGACCCGGGTCAGAGCCGCGGCGAAACGGGCGTTCTCGGCCTCGGTCCCGACCGTCACCCGCAGGTGCTCGGGCAGGCCGTAGCCGGCGATGGGCCGCGTGATGACCCCCTCGCAGAGGAGCGCCGCATAGACGTCGCCGCCCGGCCGCGGCAAGGCGATGCACAGGAAGTTGGCGACCGAGGGGATGTAGGAAAGCCCGAGGGCATCGCAAGTGTCCTCCAGTTGCCGGAGCCCGGCCCGGTTGACCCGGCGGCTCCGTGCGACGTGCCCCTCGTCCCCGAGCGCGGCCTCGGCGGCGGCGAGGGCGAGGCTGTTGACGTTGAAAGGCTGGCGAACGCGGTTGAAGAGCCCGGCCACCTCCGGGTGGGACACGCCATAGCCCAGGCGCAGCCCGGCGAGACCATGGATCTTGGAGAAGGTCCGGGTCACGATGAGGTTAGGGAAGCGTTCGACCCAGGCGACCCCGTCCGGATAGCCGGGCTCGTCCACGTACTCGTAATAGGCCTCATCGATCAGCACCAGCACATGATTCGGTAGGGATCTCAGGAAACCCGCCAGCGTATCGCTCCCGACCCAGGTCCCGGTCGGGTTGTTAGGGTTGGCAATGAAGCAGAGGCGGGTGCGCTCCGTCACCGCCGCGCGCATGGCGTCGAGATCATGGCCGTAGGACCGCGCCGGGGTCACGATCGCCCGCGCCCCCACCGCCTGGGTCACGATCGGGTACACCGCGAAGGCGTGCTCGGAGAACACGACCTCATCGGCGGGGGTCACGAAGGTCCGGGCGGCCAGCTCCAGGACCTCATTCGAGCCGTTACCCAGGGTGAGGTGATCGGGAGTGATCGCCCCCGCGGAGCATGCTAAAGATGCCCTGGCCGACAGGTGCGCCGCGAGGGCCTTCTTCAGGGCGTAGCCCGAGCCGTCGGGGTACCGGTGTAGCGATCCCAGCGCGGCCCGGATCGCGGCCATGGCCAGGGGGCCGGGGCCGAGAGGGTTCTCGTTCGAGGCGAGCTTGACGGCGCCCGCGATGCCGTACTCCCGCTCCAACTCGTCGATCGGCTTGCCGGGCTCATAGGGCTTCAGGCCCGGCACACCGGGTGCCGCGAGGGAAACGAAATCGCAGCCCGCGGGCGTGTGCTTCGCCATCGAAGGCGAGTCCGCCGGGAGTGCACCCATTACAGCACCGCCCGCGGATAGGAGCCGAGCAGCTTCAGCATGGAGGCGCGCTGTCTGAGCTCCTTCAGGGCCTCTGCCACCCCCTCGTCGCGGCCGTGGCCCTCGATGTCCACGAAGAAGAAGTAATCCCACATCCCGCGCCGCGAGGGTCGCGACTCGATGCGCATCATGCTGATCCCGTGCTCGGCGAAGGAGGCGAGCATTTTGTAGAGCGCGCCCGGACGGTTGGGGGTCGAGAAGATCAGGGTGGTCTTGTCGTCGCCGCTCGGTGGGGTGGAGCGGTGGCCGATGATGAGGAAACGGGTGGTGTTGTCGGACTCGTCCTCAATGTTGTTCACGATGCGGGTGAGCCCATAGATCGATGCCGCCGCGTCGCCCGCGATGGCCGCCGTCCCGGGCTCGGCGGAGGCGCGGCGCGCGGCCTCGGCATTGCTCGCGACCGGGCAGCGTGCCGCTTTGGCAAGGTGGTTGTTGAGCCAGCGGCGGCACTGGGCCAGCGCCTGCTCGTGGCCGTAGACGCGCATGAGACCGTCCACATTGGCGGCCTTACCCAAGAGGTGATGGTGGATGCGCAGCTCCACCTCGCCGCAGATCCGGAGCGGCGAGTTGATGAACATATCGAGGGTGTGGTTGACCACGCCCTCGATGGAGTTCTCGACCGGCACCACCCCATAGTGGCAGGCCTCGGCCTCGACCTCGCGGAACACATCGTCGATGGTGCCCATGGGGAGCGCCTGCACCGAGCGCCCGAAGTGCTTCTGCACGGCGGCATGGGTGAAGGTCCCCTCGGGTCCCAGGAAGCCCACGTTCAAGGGCTGCTGCAGCGCCAGGCAGGCGGACATGATCTCGCGGAACAGCCGCGCCATCTCCTCGTCCGAGAGCGGCCCGCGGTTGCGAGAGATGATCTTGCGCAGCACCTGAGCCTCGCGCTCGGGCCGGTAGTAATCGGTGGCCTCGCCGCCCTTGACGGCGGCCACCGCCTTGGCGAGCTCGGCGCGGGTGGTGATCATCTGCAGGAGCTGGCCGTCCAGCTCGTCGATGCGGGCGCGGAGATCTAGTAGCTGTTGTTCGTTGGACATGCTTGCGCCCGACCTCGGTGCTCGGTCATGGTCGGCGGCGTGGCGAAATAGCAGATCGGGGCCATACCGTCAAGGTGGGGAGGGCCCTCTTCCCGGGCATCGTACCACACGCCGGCGGCGCTGGGTCGGCGGTCGTAGCAGGGTAGGGTGGTGGTGAGAAATCCGGGCTGGAGGACGCTTGCGTATCCGGCCTACCGATCTGCCGGGTGGACGTCAGAGCCCGCGCAATAGTCGTCGGTGTAGCGGTTTCGAGGAGCGAGTGCCGCCCGAAGCAGGCGGCGAGATGCGCGGTAGCCCGGTTCGGCAACGCTCAACTGAAGTTGATCTTGGCCTCGAGATTGGTCCGGGAATCGGCGTTCCTCAACGCCTCCTCGAGAGCGACGCGGCCTTCCTTGAAGAGGTTGTACAGGGCCAGGTCGAAGGTCTGCATGCCTTTGAAGCCGCTACTGTCCATGGCATCCTTGATGCGGTCCAGCTCGCCCTTGAGGATGAGGTCGGCGATGTGGGGGGTGTTGATCATGATCTCGATGGCGGCACAGCGTTTGTTGTTCGGCCCGTGCACCAGGCGCTGCGAGATGATGGCGCGGACGTTGGCCGCGAGGTCGAGAAAGAGCTGTCGGCGATTGTCGAGTGGAAACAGGTTGATGACCCGTTCGAGCGCCTGGTTGGCGTTGTTGGCGTGCATCGTCGATAGGCACAGGTGCCCGGTGTTGCACAGCTCGAGCGCCGCTTCCATAGTCTCCCGATCGCGGATCTCGCCAAGGAATATCACGTCGGGGGCCTCGCGCAGCGCGCTTCGCAGCGCATGTCGATAAGACTGGGTATCCACGCCGACCTCGCGCTGATTGACGATGCACTTGACGTTCGGGTGCGAGAACTCGACGGGATCCTCGATGGTCAGCACGTGGCTCGCCGAATGGTGGTTGCGGTGGTTGATCATGGCGGCGAGCGTAGTCGATTTTCCCGATCCGGTGGCACCGACCATGAGGATCAGCCCGCGTTTTTGCATGACGAGATCGCCCAGGACCTCGGGCAAATCCAGCTCTTCGAGACTGGGGATGCGGATCGGGATGCGGCGCAGGCACATGGCCACGTCCCCGCGTTGCCTAAACACGTTGACGCGGAACCTCCCGCTCCCGTCCGCGAGGGCGATCGCGAAGTCGGCCTCCCAGTTTCTCTCGAAGCCCGCGGCCTGCTCCGGCTTCATGACCCCGTAGGCCGCGGCCTGCGTCATCTCCGCGGTGAGCGACGTCTTTCCCACCGAGGTCAGCTTCCCTTCGATGTTCAACTTGACCTGAGCCCCCACGGTAAAATGCAGGTTGGAGCCCTGTTTCTCAACCAGGAGCCTGAGGTAGGGGGTGATGTCCATCGGGTTCGGCCGGATCGGATTCAGCAGTTCAGGCGGCAGGTGTGAACGAGCGATGCTGCGTAGGGTGCCGCTAACGCACCATCACCCGCGCGTTGTCTTCTTCCACGAGGCCCATGCCTTCGAGGCCGGCCAGCTTGTCCACGGCCCTGGCGGCCTTGCCCTCGAGCTTGATCCGCAGCCTCAGCTCGTTCACGGAATCCGCATTCCTGAGGGCGTCGTCGTAGGTGATCAGATCGGCTTCATACAGGTCGAAAAGCGCCTGATCGAAGGTCTTCATGCCGAGCTCGTTGGAACGCCGCATGACCCCCTTGATCTCGTGCACCTCCCCCTTGCGGATCAGATCGGAGATGAGAGGCGAATTCAGCAGCACCTCGATGGCCGCGACCCTTCCCGCGCCGTTGCGCCGCCGCAGCAGGCGCTGTGACAGCACGGCCTTGAGGTTGAGCGACAGGTCCATCAGGAGCTGGTGGCGGCGCTCCTCCGGAAAGAAGTTGATGATGCGATCTATGGCCTGGTTGGAATTGTTGGCGTGCAGCGTCGCCACGGCCAGGTGCCCGGTTTCGGCAAAGGCGATCCCGTATTCCATGGTCCTGCGATCCCGGATCTCGCCGAGCAGGATGACGTCCGGGGCCTGACGCAGGGTGTTCTTGAGCGCGATGTCCCAGTCGTCGGTGTCCACGCCGACCTCGCGCTGCGTGATGATGCAGTTCTTGTGCGGGTGGACAAACTCGATCGGGTCCTCGATGGTGATGATGTGGCCATAACTGTTCTGGTTGCGATGATCGACCATCGCGGCGAGCGAGGTGGACTTTCCGGAGCCGGTCGCCCCCACCATGATGACGAGCCCGCGCTTGGTCATCGCGATGTCCTTCAACACCTCCGGCAGCCCCAGTTTCTCCAGGGTCGGGACCTCGGTCTCGATGACGCGCAACACCATCCCGGTATAACTCATGCGCACGAAGGCGTTGCAACGAAATCGCCCGATGCCGGCCGGCGCGATGGCGAAGTTGCACTCCTTGGTGGCTTCGAATTCCTTGATCTGCCGGTCATTCATCACGGCGTAGGTCAGGGCCTCGGTGTTCTCGGCGGAGAGCCTGGTTTTGGACACCGGTGCGATCTTGCCGTCGACCTTGACGGCCGGGGGGAAGTCCACGGTGATGAACAGATCGGAGCCCTTCTTGTCGACCAGGACCTTGAGGAGGTCCCGCATGAACTTGATCGCTTGATCTCTCTCCATATGCCCTCGCTACGCCTTTCGTGAAAACTCAACCCAAAAAAATAAATCAAACAAGAAATGTTTAGAACAAGTCCTTGTTGACGGCGAGGACCCTAGCCTCTTGCTTGCTAACGATGTTTCGACGGACCAGCTCCTGGAGGCTCTGGTCGAGTGTCTGCATGCCGTGCTGGGCACCGGTCTGGATGGCGGAATACATCTGGGCGATCTTATTTTCCCGGATGAGGTTCCTGATCGCGGGGGTCCCGATCATGATCTCGTGCGCAGCGACCCGTCCACCCCCGATCTTTTTGAGCAGGGTCTGAGCGATGACGGCGCGCAGCGATTCGGAAAGCATCGCGCGGATCATGTCTTTCTCGGCGGCGGGAAAGACATCCACGACCCGGTCGATGGTCTTGGCAGCCGAGCTCGTGTGCAGGGTCCCGAACACGAGGTGGCCGGTTTCCGCAGCCGTGAGCGCGAGGCGTATGGTCTCCAGATCGCGCATCTCCCCGACCAGGATCACGTCGGGGTCCTCGCGCAGGGCCGAACGCAGGGCCTCGTTGAAACCCAGGGTGTCGCGATGCACCTCGCGCTGATTGATGAGGCACTTCTTGCTCGTATGCACGAACTCGATCGGGTCCTCGACCGTCAGGATGTGCCCGTATTCGCTCTCGTTGACATGATTGACCATGGCCGCGAGCGTGGTCGATTTTCCCGATCCGGTCGGGCCAGTCACGAGCACCACCCCGCGCGGGTAATTGGCGATCTCCGCGAAGATGCGCGGACACTTCAGGTCTTCGAGCGTCAGGATATCGGACGGGATGGTCCGAAATACCCCGCCGGCACCGCGGTTGTGGTTGAAGGCATTGACGCGGAAGCGCGCAAGACCGGGGATCTCGAAAGAGAAGTCGCACTCCAGGAACTCTTCGTAGCCCTTGCGCTGCTTGTCGTTCATGATGTCGTAGACGAGCGCATGGACGTCTTTGTGTTCCAAGGGCGGGACATTGATGCGGCGTACGTCGCCGTCCACCCGGATCATGGGCGGGAGGCCGGCCGAGAGGTGCAGATCAGAGGCCCCATTCTTGACCGAAAACGCAAGCAACTCACCGATATCCATCATGATCGCTCACCTCGTATCACCAGGAGGCTTGTCCCCCTTGCTCTCATCTATCTATGATAACGTGCCACATGGCGGACGCCCGGCAACCCCGACGCTATCGACACCGATGGGCAATTCTTGCAGCGGACCACTGCCCCTTTTCAAATGTGGTGGGCCACGCCCCACCCCGAGGCCGGTCATCGCTACGCCTCGGCCCGTCTTCAGGGACGGGAGGGTGATCTCCCTGTAGCGGACCCGCCGGTGGACGCGCTGAAATACCTCTTGGCCCGGATTTCCGCGGCCGAGGAGCGGTCTTCGCGCCCGCGCGGATCGGTCGGGTTGATCGCCGTGAGCAAGACGCGCACGGTGGCGGAGATCCTGTCACTCGCGGGGCGCGGGCAGCGCCGGTTCGGTGAAAACTACCTGCAAGAGGCACTTCCCAAGATCGGCGCCTTCCAGGGTCAGCTCCTGGAATGGCACTTCATCGGCAGGGTCCAGACCAATAAGAGCGGGCTCATCGCGCGACACTTCTCCTTCGTGCACACCGTAGACCGTGAAAAGGTCGCGGCGGCGCTCGACGCCCACCGGCCGGCCGGCCTGCCGCCGCTCGATGTCTGCATCCAGGTCAACATCGGTAACGAGCCGAGCAAGTCCGGCGTCGCCTTGACCGATCTGCCTGCCCTGGCCGAAGCGGTGGCTCGCTACCCGCGCTTACGGCTGCGAGGGCTCATGGCCTTGCCGGCGCCGGGCCGGGATTTCGACGGGCAGCGCGCCGGCTTCAGGCCCCTGGCCGTGGCCCTGAACGATCTGCGCGGCCGGGGCCATGCCCTCGATACCCTGTCGATCGGCACCTCGGAGGACTTCGAGGCCGCCATCTTCGAAGGCGCCACCCTGATGCGCGTCGGGACGGCCCTGTTCGGTCCGAGAGGAGTCCGCGCGCGGTGACCCCCGCTGGGCAGACCGGAACCGCGCCTCCCGGCATTACTCGCCGACGCATAGCTGATACACTTTCCGGGACTGGGGGAGCTGCCGAAGCCGCTCCGGCACAACTGCTTGAGCTCTGCATGAGAGAACAAATCTTCGCCTTCATCGGCGGCGGCAACATGGGGCGCTGTCTCGTCGGAGGGCTCATCGGCGACGGCCATCCGTGCGAGCACCTACGGGTCTCCGACCCCGACCCCGAACGGCTGCAGGTGCTCCACGAGCGTTTCGGCGTCCGCACCGGTAACGACAACCGTTCGACCATCGCCGGGGCCGATGTTGTGATCCTCGCGGTCAAGCCGCAGGTGGTGCGGGCCGTGGTGGAGGATGTGGTCGAGACGCTCCGCGCACAACGGCCGCTGGTCCTGTCCATCGTGGCGGGCCTCCACACCGGCGTCCTCCGGAAGTGGATCGGACCAAAGGGGATCGGGCCCGAGGTGCCGATCGTCCGCGCCATGCCCAATACCCCAGCGTTGGTCCGAAGCGGCGCCGCGGCCTTGTATGCGGAGGCCGGCAGCGTGGGCCGTGGCCACCGCGACAGCGCCGAGTCCATCCTGCGGGCGGTCGGTTCGACCGTATGGGTCGAGGACGAGGCGCTCATGGACACCGTGACGGCGCTTTCCGGCAGTGGGCCCGCTTATTTCTTTCTGCTCATGGAACTGATCGAACGCGCCGGGGTGTCGATGGGGCTGGCGCCGGAGTCCGCGCGGCTTCTGACCCTACAGACCGCCTTCGGGGCCGCCAAGATGGCGCTTGAAAGCGAGACCCCCGCGGCGGTGCTGCGCGCCCAGGTGACCTCGCCGGGCGGTACGACCGAGCAGGCGATCAAGACATTCCAGGACTGCGGCATCGAATCGATAGTGACGCGGGCGCTTCGGGCAGCCGAGGCCCGGTCCAGAGAGCTCGGCGCCTGCCTGGGAGAGTCGTGATGGGCGGCGCGTACTTCTCGAACGCCGGGGTCTTCCTGGTCGAAACCGTCTTCGACCTCTACATCATGGCCGTGATGTTGAGGTTTCTGTTCCAGCTCCTGCGTGCCGATTTCTACAACCCCATCTGCCAGTTCGTGGTCAAGGTGACGACGCCGGTCTTGCGGCCGATGCGACGCTGGGTCCCCGGATTCGGCGGTGTGGACCTGGCCGCCATCCTGCTCATGATCCTGCTCAAAGTGGTGGAGACCGCGCTGAGTAGCTGGATCCAGGGCTACCGGCCCGGCCTCCCGGCCGTCGTCTTGCTGGCGGTCGTGGGTCTCCTGCACCTCGCGGTCTATGTGTTCCTGTTCGCCGTGTTCATCCGGGTGCTCGTCAGTTGGATCGCGCCGGATGCGTACAGCCCCGTGAGCGCCTTGCTCGACACCCTGTCCGAACCCCTGCTGCGCCCGGCACGGAGGCTCCTGCCCCCCATCGCGGGCCTGGATCTCTCGCCGATCGTCGTGATCATCCTGTTGCAACTCATCCTGATGCTCGCCATCGCGCCCCTGGGCGACCTGGCCGGCAGTCTCCTGTCAGCGGGTATCGGCGGTGGATGAATGCCTGGAGCTATGGCTACGGGTGCAGCCGGGGGCCCCTAATCTATATAAAATAGGCAAGGGATCGGTCGTCGGCCGCTACGGTGACTGGATCAAGATCCGTGTCGCGGCGCCCGCCGTCGACGGCAAGGCGAATGTGGCGCTAATCCGCTTTCTGGCGCGGGAATTCGGCGTCAAACAGGGTCAGGTCAGGCTCGCGGACGGGGCTCGCAGCCGGGACAAGCGGGTCGTCATCGACGGCCCCGTCAAGCGGCCGGCGTGGTGGACAGGAACGGCTGCGACCCGGAAACAGCCGCCGGTCTAGAGCTAGACCCAATAGGCCGTAGTCGTCATCACCTTGGCGGTCATGCGCATCAAGCGCTTGATATAAATAGGTAGATCGACCGCGCCGCTCTCCACGGCGAGCGTGGCGTGATGGGACTCGTCTTTCTTCATTTGCTCGATGATGCCGCGGCTGCGGACATCCCCTTGGGGCAGGCGTGCCATATGACCCTCGAGATGGGCCACGACCTGCCGCTCGGTCTCGGCCACGAAGCCCAGGCTCACGCGATCGCCGGCCCAGCCCGCCAGGATGCCGAAGGTAAATGAACCCAGATACCACAGCGGGTTGAGATAACTGGTGTGGCCGCCAAGCTCTTCCAGCCGCGCCTCACACCAGGACAGGTGATCGTTCTCTTCGGCGGCGGCCTCCCCCATTCGATCACGCACCAAGGGGTTGCTGGCGGTGATGGCCTGCCCATGGTAAAGGGCCTGGGCCGCGACTTCACCCGCGTGGTTGACCCGCATGAGCCCCACCGACACGCGCCGATCCGCTTCGGGGGCATCGTTGTCGAGGGTGGCCTGGCCCGGGCTCGGCCTGCCGCCGCGCGGGGGCCGGCCGAAGACGGTACGCACGCCCTTGTCTAGATTGACGATCAGCGCATCGATGGGGGTGTAGTGCCGTTCGGCCACGCCTCGTCGAGTCGTCCCCATCATCGCTCGATTCTAGCACCAGACCGAGTGCGAGCCCGCTCACACCGTCGGATCGATCGGGTCACGCGGACCGTCACTTGACAGCACCCGGCGCCGTGCCTACGATGCCGCGCTTTTTGATACAATGCCGCAGTGATGAAGACCTTCGTAGCCAAGCCCGATACCGTCACCCACAACTGGTACGTGGTCGATGCCGAGGGTCAGGTCCTGGGACGGCTCGCGAGTGAGATCGCCAAGCGCTTGCGCGGCAAACACAAGCCCGAGTACACACCTCACATCGACACCGGCGACTATATCGTGGTGGTCAATGCCACCAAGATCAGGGTCACCGGCAACAAGGCGCACGCCAAGGTCTATTATTCGCATTCAGGCTATCCCGGCGGTCTCAAGGAAGCGCGCTTCGAGGAGCTACTCGCCAAGGCGCCGCACAGGGTAATCGAGAGGGCCGTCAAGGGCATGTTGCCGAAGGGTCCTCTGGGACGCGCCATGTATCGCAAGCTCAAGGTCTTCCCCGGCGCGACGCACAGCCACAGCGCTCAACGACCTCAGATGCTACAACTGACGTGAGGTCAGAATCCCAGATGGCGGAATCCCCAATGTCAGAGATCCGACTATCAGAATCCCGAATGGCCGAGTCAGTCTATCAGGCCGTAGGGCGGCGCAAGAACGCGACGGCGCGGGTATTTTGCCGGCGCGGCCAAGGGTCGATCACGATCAACCGGCGCAGCCTGGAGGCCTATTTTGGGCGCGAGACCGCGCGGATGATCGTGCGACAGCCCTTGCAGGCCACCGACCTCGACGGGAAGTTCGACTTCCAGGTCACCGTCAGCGGCGGCGGGATCTCCGGCCAGGCCGGGGCGGTGCGACACGGTATCACCCGCGCACTCATCGCCTACGACGAAGGGCTCAAGGGTGTCCTACGGCGCGCCGGTCTCGTGACCCGAGACGCCCGCCAGGTCGAACGCAAGAAGGTCGGGCTGCACAAGGCTCGGAAGCGGCCGCAGTACTCCAAGCGATAACCTGCCGGGACGCCGGATGCGCGACTATCCCGGCCGCCGCCCGTGGACAGACTTGGGGGATCGTCTAGCGGTAGGACTACGGACTCTGACTCCGTCAACCCTGGTTCGAATCCAGGTCCCCCAGCCAAACGTGTGGAGGATCGCGGTCGAGTCACGGCGGGGTACGTGATAGATGGCCGTGCCCCGCCAAATTAAAGACAATATACTTCTAGCGGCGGCCCTACCACTCATGCCCGGAGAACAGCCCCCCTTGCCGGGCATGTGCTTTGCCTTTCCCTTTAGTCGTGGCGAGGATCGATCTCATCCCGCGGGGTGGCGTATGAAATACTTATGAAATACTTACGGTGGTACTGCGCGGCGCTGGCCTTTCTGTGCGCCGGGGCTTGGGCCGGCTACCCGCGGGTCGGCGACGATGATCTGGCGGCGGGCCCCCAACACCGGCTTGCCACCGTCCTGATCGCCGGCTACCTGTCGACCTATCACTACAAGAAGGTCCCGTTCAGCGACGCGCTCTCGGCCGAGGTGCTCAAGCGCTACGTCGAGACCCTCGACGCCAATCATAGCTATTTCTTGCAGCAAGACCTGCAGGCCTTCTCCGTTTATCGGGATCGCCTCGATGAGGCCTTGCGCGAGGGCGAGCTCGGTCCGGCCTTCGAGATCTTGAAGGTGTTCCGCCGGCGTCTCGACGAGCGCATGAGCTACGCCAAGGCGCTACTGAGACAGCCATTCGACTTCGGCGTCGAGGAAGACTATGTCATCGACCGCAGCAAGGCACCCTGGCCCGCGAATCGCGCCGAGCTCGACGAGCTGTGGCGGAAACGGGTCAAGAACGATGTCCTGGAGCTGCGCGTCGCAGGAAAAGAGTCGCCGGAGATCACCACGACCCTCACGGATCGCTACGCTGGCCTCGTGCAGCAGACCTATCAGCTCAATGCCGACGACGTGTTCGACATCTTCATCAACGCCTACGCCTTGTCAATCGAGCCGCACACGGCCTATTTCTCACCGCGCAGCTCCGAGGACTTCCGCATCCGGATGAGCTTGTCGCTCCAAGGCATCGGCGCGGTGCTACGCAGCGAAAACGGATACACCGTGGTGCAGCAGGTGGTTCCCGGCGGTCCGGCCGACCAGAGTGGAAAGCTGCACGACGATGACCGAATCGTGGCCGTGGCCGAGGGCCGGCAAGGTGAAGCGGTGGATGTCATCGGATGGCGGCTGGAAAAGGTCGTGGACCTGATCCGGGGGAAGAGAGGCACGGTGGTCCGGCTGCGGATCATCCCGAAAGGCAGCGCGCCGGAGGCCGGGGCCACGACCATCACCCTGACGCGCGATACCATCAAGCTCGAGGACCAGGCCGCCAAGAAGTCGATGATAGAGGTCGGCCGGTCGGGTTCGATCAGCAAGATCGGCGTGATCAAACTCCCGGCCTTTTACATCGACTTCGAGGCCCGAGCGCGCGGGGACCGTCACTACCGCAGCACGACACGCGACGTGCGCCAACTGATCGGCGAGCTGGTCCGCGACGGCGCGCAGGGCATCGTCATCGACTTGCGAGGCAACGGGGGCGGATCGTTATTGGAGGCCAATGAGCTGACCGGCCTCTTTATCCAGGAAGGGCCGGTTGTCCAGGTGCGTGATGCCGATGGCGATCTCGATATCAACGAAGACAACGATCCGGAGATCGCCTACGGCGGTCCCCTCGCGGTCCTGGTGGACCGGCAGAGTGCGTCGGCGTCGGAGATCTTCGCCGGCGCGATCCAGGATTACCGGCGCGGGCTCATCGTCGGCGAACCGACCTTCGGAAAGGGCACCGTACAAAACCTCATCGACCTCGACAGTCTGGGCCGCTGGCGCCGCGGCGGGCACCTCGGCCAGATCAAGGCGACGGTGGCCCAGTTCTTCAGGGTCAATGGCGCCAGCACCCAGCACCGAGGCATAGAACCGGACGTCACCTTCCCGATGCCTCTGCAGTCCTCCGATCAGGGGGAGCGCGGGCTGGAGCATGCCTTGCCCTGGGATCGCGTCGATCCCGCCGAGTACGTCCCCGCAGCGGGGGTGCCGCAGCGTACCCTCTTTGATCTGCGCACGCGCCACGAGCAGCGGTTGGCAAACTCCCCGATCTTCAAGCTCCTCACCGAGCAGGCGGGGCAGGCGCACCAGATCGAAAAACGGGACCGGGTCACTCTGGCCGAAGACAAACGCCGCGCCGAGCGGAGCGCTTGGGAGGGGATGCGCGCCGAGATCGAAAAGCAGCTGCGGCTGGCCTTCGCAGGGAGTCCGACCCCCGTGAAGGACAGCGCAGCGCGTAAGGGCAGCAAAGACGAGGTCGATCTCGGCGCACCGATGCTCCATGAGACCGCGGAGGTTCTATTGGACCTCATCGAGCTGACGAAGCCGGTGGCGACCCGCCACGCCGAACAACCGCAGAGACCCGAGCGCGATTCCGGTTTCGTGAGACGTAGCGAGACTTCCCCTGCGCGGGACGCCACGCACCTTTAGCGGGCGTTCCAGTAACGCGCGGTTTCATCCCGGTAGCGCACCGGACTTCCCACCCCGTCCCCAATGCGGAACCGGACGGCGCCGGCCTCCGCCGTGCTCAACATTTCGGCGCCGCGGTTGGCGTAGCGCTCGCGGACCTCCGGCGCTGGGAAATCCCAGCGATTGCGATAGCCCGCGGGAAAAACCACGTAGCGGGGGGACACCGCCGCGACAAAGCCCGGGGTCGATGAAGTCTTGCTGCCGTGATGGGGCGCGACCAGGACCTCGGCGTGCAATGTGGGACCGAGCCGTCGGACCAGGCGCGCCTCGGCCCCGTGCTCGATATCGCCGGGGATGAGCACCGCACGGGCGCCGGTCGAGACCCGGAGCACGCAGGAACGCTCGTTGTCGGAGCCGGGGTCGTCGGCCGTCGGATGCAGCACGGTGAACGCCACACCCTCCCACCTCCAGTGCTGGCCCGCCTCGCAGGGGACGGTGCGGCCCATATTTCTCGTTTCTAGGGGGATCTCCTGCGGCACGCTGGTCAGGATCCGGCCGACCGACACCTCGGCCAAGAGGCTCCGGAGGCCGCCCAGATGGTCGTTATCGCCATGACTCACCACCAAGGCATCGATGTGCGCGATGCCGCGCTCCCGCAGAAAGGGGACCAAGGCTGCCCGGCCCGCGTCGAGCCGCTCGCTGAACTTGGGCCCGGTGTCGTACACGAGGACGTGGCGGTGCGTCTCCGCCACGGCAGAGAGGCCTTGACCGACATCCAGTACGGTGAACCACAGCTCCCCCGGAGGGGGGTGTGCGGGCCTTTGTAGGAAAAGCGGCAGGAGCCAGATGAGACCCGTGAAACGCCCCGGCACGCCGCGCGGCGCGAGCAGCAGCAAGGTGCCGATGGCGGCGCTCGCGGCAACCCCCGGCGTCGGCCGAGGTAGGTGCCAGGTTGCGAAATCGAGATCGGACACAGCCTCCAGGTAGATCCAGATCCACGCCAAGGCCTCAACGGCCCCATGCAGAAGCAGGGTCGCGAGTGGCTCCGAGACCCACAGCAATGCGGTGCCGAGGAGCACCAGTGGCACGACGACGAAGGTCACCCACGGGACCGCCAGCGCGTTGGCGAGCGGCCCCAGCACGGGGTTCTGACCAAACAAGAAAAACAAGAGCGGCATGAGCCCGAGCCCCACCACCCAGTGGACCCGGCCGAACCTCCACCAGAGGCCCCGGACAGAAACGCGCCCCGCCATGGCGTACACGAGGATCGCGACCGCCCCAAACGACAACCACATCCCCGGCGCCAGAACGGCCAGCGGGTCGAGCAAGAGCACCACCCACAGCGCCGCGGCCAGGAGGTCTATGAGCAACCAACTGCGATGGGACCACAAACCGATCATGACCACCGCGATCATCACGAGCGAGCGCACCGCGGGGACGGCGAAACCCGCGAGTGCCGCATAGCCCCAGGCCATCAAGAGACCGGTGACCGCGCCCCTGCGGGGTGCGGCGAGGTACAGGACCGTACGCGCGGGCAAGGACCACAACCAGCGTCCGAGCAGATAACCGATGAGCCCCAGGAAACCGACGTGCAAGCCGGAGATCGCGACCAGATGACTGGTGCCGGTGCGGTTGAAGACGTTCCACTGCACCGGGTCTATCGCCTGCTGGTCCCCTACCGCCAGGGCCGTGACGATCCCCGTTTCCGGCCGGTCCCCTAAACGATGCCGGAGTGCGTCGGAGATGGCCATCCGCAGGCGCTCGATGACCTGACCCTGCGCCGGCCTGAGACGCGTGTTCGCGGTCCCCGAGACCACATAGCCGGTGGCGCGCACGCCCTGCCGGAACAGGAAACCCTCGTAGTCCAGCCCCCCGGGGTTCATCATGCCGTGCGGGCGCTTGAGGCGCGCGAGGAGGCGCCAGTCCTCCCCGGGCACCGGCCGACGCTCGTTTCGATACTGGGCGTATCGATACCTGGCGTTTCGATACCAGGTCAGGCGCACGCCGGGTGGCGGCCAGGCGCGCCGCAGACCCGTGAGCCCGGCCACCTCTACATCGAACCGCTCTGCATCACCGAGATCGAGCGGGAGGCCCACGATGCGACCTTCCAGGATGACGGTCTCTCCTTCAAGCGCCCCCGGCAATTGGTCGGAGAGCACGAGGTCGGCCCGCCATACTGCCCACAGGAACCCGAGCGCCAGGAACGCCGCGATCCGCAGCCTGGGGACGGCAATGGCCGCGAGCCCCGCCACGGCCAAGGCCGTATACCAGATCTCCGGCAAGCCCGTGAGTTGCTGGGCGAAGAGGATCCCGGCGAGGAAACTCAGGGCGCCGGAACGCACGAGCCGTCTTCCGTGACCCTATGGCCGGGCGGTATCATTTCCGGCACCTGCGCATCCGAGCCTGCCACCACGGCCGATAAACGCATCCGTACCCACATCGTTTCCCCGAGAGCCATGAACCTCCGAGATGTCTTTCATCGCTTCCTGCCGAGCCGCCAGGCCCTGTCCGGGAACCGCTTCGTCAACTTCCTGGGCCACCGGCTTCACCACCCGGGCCTGTGGCATATCAATCGTCGCTCGACGGCCCGGGCGGTTTCCATCGGCCTCTTCATCGCCTTCATCCCACTCCCCATACACATGCCGCTCGCGGCGATCTGCGCGGTGGCGCTGCGCATCAATCTACCGATCCTGGTCCTGGCCTGCCTGGCCACGAATCCCTTGACCGTGGTCCCGTTCAGCGTGCTCGCCTACCACACGGGCGCGTGGCTGATGCACGCGCCCCCGAGCGCCGACTTTACTCCCAGTTTCGCGTGGCTGGCGGACACCGTGAGCAGCGGCTGGGTGGTGCTGTCCGTCGGATCGCTGGCACTGGGCGTGGTCTTCGCCATCCTGGGCTTTTTTACGGTTCAGGGCGTGTGGCGCTGGCATCTCCTGCGACGCTGGAGGACGCGCCGGCAGAGACGCCTCGGGGTCGCGGGCTAGAACGGCTCGAGTCTCCCCTCCGTCAGGTGCAGAACGCGGTCCATGCGCCGGGCGAGTTGCAGGTCGTGGGTCACGATCACCAGGGTGGTGCGGTAGTGCCGGTTCAGTGCCAGCATCACCTCGAAGACCTGCGCCGCGGTGTGCTCGTCGAGATTGCCGGTGGGCTCGTCCGCGAGCACGCACGCCGGCCGGTTGGCCAGGGCGCGAGCCACCGCCGCCCGCTGGCGTTCGCCGCCGGACAGCTCGCCCGGCTTGTGAGCCAGCCGATCGCCCAGACCCACGGCCACCAGCACCTCTTCGCCGCGTTCGCGCGCCTCGCGGGTGCCGGTACCGCCGATGAGCAGGGGCAGGCATACGTTCTCGAGGGCGGTGAATTCCGGGAGCAGGTGATGGAATTGATAGACGAAACCGAGCATGCGATTGCGCAACTGCCCGCGTGCCGCCTCGCCGAGTTTGTTGAACACCCGGCCCGCGATACGTACCTCGCCCGCGCTCGGCACGTCCAGGCCCCCTAAGAGGTGCAGGAGCGTGCTCTTCCCGGAGCCCGATGCCCCCACGATGGCGAGGCGTTCCGCGCCCGCGACGGCGAGGTTCACGCCGCGCAGGACCGTGACTTTCAACCCCCCTTCGCTGAAGCTCTTGTGTAGATCACGGCATGACAGGACGACCCCAACGTCCCTGTCATTCATAGCGCAGCACTTCGGCGGGTTGGGTACGGGCGGCGCGCCAGGCGGGATACAGGGTGCCGACGAGACAGATGCCGAACGCCGCCAGCGTGATCGCGAAGACATCCGGCCAACGCATGTCGGAGGGCAGCTCGCTGATGTAATAGAGGTCCGGGGGCAGGAAGCGCATGTGCAGCAAGCCCTCGAGCGCCCGCACCACGGCATCGACATGGGTCGCGAGCCACACCCCGCCACCCATTCCGAGCAAAGTCCCCACGAACCCGATCACGGTCCCCTGGACGATGAAGATCCCCATGACACGAGCCGGACCGAATCCCAGGGTGCGCAGGATCGCAATGTCCGCGGCCTTGTCGTTCACCACCATGACCAAGGTCGAGACGATATTGAAGGCCGCGACCGCGACCACCAGCATCAGGAGCACGAACATCACGACCTTCTCCGTCTTGAGGGCCCGGAAGAAGCTCGCGTGCTCCTGTGTCCAATCGACGACCCGGTAATGGGATGCGATCCGCTCGCCGATCTCGCGGCTGACCAGGGGGGCGGCGAACTGATCGGCCAGCCGGAGACGAATGCCGGTGACCCCATCGATCCGAAAGAGCCGCGCGGCGTCGGCCACGTGGACGAGGCAGAGCGCGCTGTCGTACTCGTGCATCCCCACCTCGAAGACCCCGGTGAGCATGAACTGTTTCAGCCGCGGTAGGACCCCCGCGGGGGTGGTGATGGATTGCGGCGTGATGAGCGTGATCTTGTCTCCGATGTCGGCCCCGAGCGAACCCGCGAGCTCGACGCCCAGGACCATGCCGAACCGACCGGGGCCGAGACCGGTCAGACGCCCGGCCACCATGCGCTCTCCGATCACCGATACCTCCCCCTCCACCTCGGGTAAGATGCCCTGCACCACCACCCCCTGGACGTTGCCGAGGTGCGTCAGCATCGCCTCGGCCCGGAGGTACGGCGCCGCGCCCTCTACGAGCGGATGGGTCTTGACCGTATCGGCCAGCGCCTTCCAGTCCCGCAAGGGCCCGTTGCGGTCGACCACGGTGGCATGGGCGGTCATGCCGAGGATCCGGGATCGCAGCTCGTGCTCGAAGCCGTTCATGACGGACAAGACCGTGATGAGCGCCGTGACGCCCAAAGACACACCCAGCATCGAGGTGAGGGAGATGAACGAGATGAAGTGGTTGCGGCGCTTGGCCCGGGTGTAGCGGAGCCCGATGCAAAGGCCGAGCGGTCTGAACATGGCCGGGCATTATAGCGGAAAGGCCCCTGCCGCCCCGGTTTGCGCCTCTGGCTAATCCCAGCACATCATCGATCCGATGAGGCTCACACCTACTCAATCTCAATGATCGCCTCGCGGCGGAAGCCGCTTTCCCTCCGCCGGCCGAGCCGCACCCCCGGCAGGCCGCGCTACCGCAGCTACTCTTTATGCGCCACCATTCGCAATCGTCTGTAGTCGGCAAACCAATACCCGTCTACAAACAGGATGCATCGCGTCTTATCCTCCACCTTTCGTATCACTTGCTCTTTTTTATCATCCGGGACATTGCTCATCACACCCTGGTCAAACATCGCTATCCAGTTCCGCAAGCCCTGTTCTCCTGCTTCGAGCTTTGTTGGCCTGTCAAAAAGGACCGCACTTCTTACCAGTAGGCCATGCCGCTCCACCAAGCCCGAGTATTCCGAGACGCTAGGGTAGTAACGGCCGTCATCGACCTCGACTTGGAGCACCTCCCAGATGGCTTCCCGAACGGCCCTCGTGATCGCGGCAACGTTGCCTTTGCCTCCCAACTCAACGACAAACCGACCGCCTCGCTTGAGCGCCTGCGCCATACAAACCACAGCTTGTTCCGCTTCCGTTACCGAGTGAAGCGCCGCGTTCGAGAAAACGGCATCGAAAGGCTCTGTAAACGAGAAATCGGCTGCGTCAGCCACGACAAACTCAATATCGGGATACGCTGCCCGTGCGGCCTCAACCATTTCCAGCGAGTTATCGATGCCCACAACCTCGGCTCCGGCTTCGGCAATGAGCTTGGTGAGATGACCCGTGCCACACCCAACATCCAAGATGCGCTCTCCGTGCTGAGGGTTGAGCAATGCCAACACCTCTTCTCCATATTTGAATACAAAAGAGTGCTTTTGGTCATATAGCGATGAGTTCCATTTCATACGTTTTCGTTTCACACTCCACTATGTCCCGCGAACCGGACACATCGGCGGGAGCCTCCACAGTCTGGCGCTTCAGAGTCCCCCGCTAGCTAGCTGCCGGCGGCGGTCCCGGACGGACGCGTCGGTTAACGACCTGCCGCTATTCGCCGGCCTGCAATAGCAAGCCGCGTTCGCGTGCGTGCTCGAAGGCTCGCAGGAAAACGGCTGCCCCGGCGATGAGATAGATCACGTTCAGTGCCACCGCCCAGAGGAACATACCCGTGTCGAAGTGCCGATCGAAGAGGACGGCACGCATGCCCTCGAAGACATAGCTGGTCGGTAGGATCCAGGCGACGGGTTGCAGCCATTCGGGCAGGGCCGCGATCGGGTAGTAGATCCCGCTCACGGGGGCGATGGCGAAGATCGAGGCCCAGGCGAGCGATTCCACCCCGAGGCCGTAACGCAAGAGCAGCGCGCAGATCCCGAATCCGATGGCCCAGCCGAAGATCAGGAGATTCGTGAAGAAGGCCAGAAGCGGGAGGCCCATCTCGAAGATCGAATAATGGTAGAGCGGGATGGCCAGGAGCGCCGCGGTCCCGACGCCGATGCAGGTACGTACGACGCTGATGAGGACCAGAGACAGCGCCAGCTCGTAAGGCCTTAAGGGGCTCGCGAACAGATGGCCCAGGTGGCGGGCGAAGAGCTCTTCCATGAAGATGACCGATACCCCGAGCTGGGCGCGGAACAGGACATCCCACAGGAGCACGGCGGCGATGAGCACACCGGCGGCCTCTGCCACCCACGAGCTGTTGGTCACGAAGAAACGCGTGACCAGCCCCCAGATCACCATCTGCACGGTGGGCCAGTAGGCCTGCTCGACGATCCTTGGCCAGGAGCCGCGCAGGAGGTATAGATAACGCAGGACCATGGCCCCGATGCGCTGGCCGGAAAACACGTGCTTCGGCAGTCCCATCATGTCGCCGTGGCGGCCAGTCCGTCGTGCGATCGATGGCGGGCGATGTCCAGGAACACCTCTTCCAGTGTATCGCGCCCGTATCGGGCGATGAGACCCGCGGGCGTCCCGCGGTCCACGATCTCGCCCCCGCGCATCATGAGGACCCGGTCGCAGACCCGCTCCACCTCGGTCATGTTGTGGGAGGCGAGCACGAGGGTTGCGCCGGTCTCGCGTTGATAGTCGAGGAGCATCCGGCGTATGCGATCGGCCGTGTCCGGGTCGAGTGAGGCCGTGGGCTCATCCAGAAGCAAGACCTCCGGGCGGTTGATGAGAGCCTTGGCGAGCACCACGCGGGTCTTCTGTCCGGCCGAGAGGGTGCGGTACTCGCGCCTCATGAGCGCCTCGATCTCGAGGCGTGACGCCAGCTCGGCGAGCCTCTTCTTGAGGGTGGGGACGCCATACAGCCGGCCGTACACCGTGAGGTTCTCGGCGACCGTCAGGCGCTGTGGCAGATCCATGTAGGGCGAGGAGAAGTTCATGCGCCCGAGCACCTCGTAGCGGTGCCGGAGGAGATCGTGGCCGAGCACCCGGATCGACCCGGTACTCGGGGTCACGAGCCCGAGAAGCATCGCGAGGGTGGTCGTCTTGCCGGCCCCGTTGGCGCCCAAGAGGGCGCAGATCGACCCGCGCTCGATGGTGAAGCTCACCCCGTGGACGGCGCGTACCTCGCCGAAGCGCTTGGATACCTGGTGCACCTCGATCGCCGCCATGCCTAGCCGCCGTGATGTCCCGTCGTCACCGTCCTCATTGCTCATGGTTTCGGGATGTTGGACTACGGGCACTACGCGTAGGCGGGGATGGGATGGCGATCGGATCTTGATATTATGCGGCCGACCATGGCGCTCGATCACGAAACTCGACCCTCCCTGCACACCCTGGAGCAGCGCGGTGATTTCATCCGGCGCCATATCGGCCCGGATCCGCGCCAGATCGGAGACATGCTCGGGACCCTGGGCCTCGCGACCCTGGAGGCCCTCATCGACCGGGCGGTCCCCGCGGCGATCCGTATCACCGAGCCGCTCGCGCTGCCCGAGGCCAAGAGCGAGCGTGAGACGGTCAGCTATCTGCGCCGCATGCGCGACCGCAACCGGGTGTTCATCTCGATGCTGGGCATGGGCTATTACGGTACCGTCGTCCCGGCGGTGATCCGGCGCAATGTCCTGGAGAACCCGGGGTGGTACACGGCCTACACCCCCTACCAGGCCGAGGTCAGCCAGGGCCGGCTCGAGGCGCTTTTGAACTTCCAGCAGATGGTCATCGACCTGAGCGGTATGGAGATCGCGAACGCCTCGCTCTTGGATGAGGCCACGGCGGCGGCCGAAGCCATGGCCATGGCGAGGCGCGTCGCCGACAGCGACGCGACGGTGTTCTTCGCGGACCGCGACTGCCATCCCCAGACGCTGGCGGTGCTCAAGACGCGCGCCCGGCCGCTCGGTATCGAGATCGAGATCGGCGACGCCGAGCGCGAGCTCGCCAAGCTGGTAGGAAAACAAGACCGGCGGGTCTTCGGTGTGCTGTTGCAGTATCCGGGATCCAGCGGGCAGGTGCGCGACCTCGAGCCCGTGATCATAGAGGCACACGCGCAGCAGGCGATCGCGGTGGTCGCGGCGGATCTCCTGGGCCTCACGCTCTTGAAACCCCCGGGGGAGATGGGCGCCGACGTAGTCGTCGGGAGCTCGCAGCGCTTCGGCGTGCCGATGGGCTACGGCGGCCCGCACGCCGCCTACTTCGCGACCCGCGATCGCTACAAGCGCGCCACGCCGGGCCGCATCATCGGGGTCTCGAAGGACAGCCACGGCCAGCCGGCCCTGCGCATGGCGCTGCAGACGCGCGAGCAACACATCCGCCGCGAAAAGGCCACGAGCAACATCTGCACGGCCGAGGTCCTGCCGGCCATCCTGGCGGCCTGCTATGCCGTCTATCATGGTCCCGCGGGGCTCGAGACCATCGCCGCTCGGGCCCACCGCATGGCGCTCATCCTGGCGCTCGGCCTTGAGCGCCTCGGCTACGAGCTCTCGACGGACTGCTTCTTCGACACCGTGACCGTGCGCGTGCCCGGCCAGGCGCGTCGCATCGCCGCGCGCGCCCGCGAGTCCCGCATCAACCTGAGGGTCAGGGACCCGAACCACCTCGGGATCGCCTTCGACGAGACCACCCGGCGCGCCGATCTATGGGCGCTGTGGCGGGTCTTCGCCACGCGCGCCGAGGCGCTCCTCGACATCGAGGCGCTGGATCGGGAGGTCGTTGACCGCATCCCGCAAGACCTCTGGCGCCGCAGCCCCTTCCTGAGCCATCCGGTGTTCCAGTCCTATCACTCCGAGACCGAGATGCTGCGGTATGTGAAGCGCCTGGCGGGGCGCGACATCGCGCTGGATCGGGCCATGATCCCGCTCGGGTCCTGCACCATGAAGCTCAACGCCACGACCGAGATGCTGCCCCTCACCTTCCGGCAGTTCAGCGCCATGCACCCGTTTGCGCCGCTGGATCAGGCTCAGGGCTATATGCAGCTCTTCGAGGAGCTCACGGACATGCTGTGTGCGATCACGGGCTTCGAGGCGTTTTCGCTGCAGCCCAATGCCGGATCGCAGGGCGAGTACAGTGGGCTCCTCGTGATCCGGAAATACCACGAGAGCCTGGGTCAGGGACACCGCGACGTGTGCCTGATCCCGGCCTCGGCGCATGGCACCAACCCCGCGAGCGCGGCGATGGCGGGCTTGAAGGTCGTGGTGGTGGGCTGTGACGATGCCGGCAACGTCGATGTCGCCGATCTCGACGCCAAGGCCGCGCGAAACGCCGATCGGCTCGCGGCCTTGATGATCACCTATCCCTCCACCCATGGCGTCTTCGAGGAGGGGATCGCCGAGATCGCAGAGGTCGTCCACGCCGCTGGCGGCCAGGTCTACATGGACGGTGCCAACCTGAACGCCCTGGTCGGGCTGTGCCGCCCGGCCGGCATCGGGGTCGATGTCGCCCACATCAATCTGCACAAGACCTTTTGCATCCCGCATGGCGGCGGGGGGCCCGGCATGGGTCCGATCGGCGTGCGCCGGCACCTGGCGCCGTTCCTGCCCGACCATCCCGTGGTCGAGGGCGTGAATCCCGCGGCCGGTGGCGGCGAGACCATCGGCACGATCTCGGCCGCGCCGTGGGGCTCGGCCAGCCTCCTCACCATCCCCTGGGCCTACATCGCGATGATGGGCGCCGAGGGGCTCACCCTGGCCACATCGGTCGCGATCCTGAACGCCAACTACATCGCCGCCCGCCTCGCGCCGCATTACCCGGTCCTGTACACGGGCAAGAACGGCCGCGTGGCGCACGAGTGCATCCTGGATCTCCGGCCCATCAAGACCTCTTGCGGGGTGACCGTGGACGATGTCGCCAAGCGCCTCATCGATTACGGTTTCCATGCCCCGACCATGTCCTTCCCGGTGGCGGACACCCTGATGGTCGAGCCGACCGAGAGCGAGAACAAGCGCGAGCTGGACCGCTTCTGCGAGGCGATGATCGCCATCCGCGCGGAGATTGCCGAGATCGAACGCGGTGAGGTCGATCCCCGGGACAACCTGCTCAAGAACGCGCCCCACACCCATCGACTGCTCATGGCGGAACGCTGGGACCGACCTTACACCAAGGAGCGCGCCTATTTCCCGCTCAAACGCACGGGCATCGACAAGTACTGGCCGCCGGTCGGGCGTGTGGACAACCTACAGGGCGACCGCAACCTGGTGTGTACCTGTCCACCCCCGAGTGTCTATGAGGCGGCTTAGGCCAGAACTTTTTAAGGCATAATAACAAAGGGGTATCCGAGCATGACCACCACTCTCGTCGTCACCGTCATGGGGACAGACCGGCCGGGATTGGTCGAGGCCCTGTCCAAGGCCCTAGCCGCCCACCACGGCAACTGGTTGGAGAGCCGCATCGCGGTTCTGGGTGGGCGCTTCTCCGGGATCCTCTTGGCGAGCGTCCCGGAAACCGAGGCGCGCGCCCTGAAAGAGGCACTGGCGGCCCTGGAGTCCGAGGGGCTGCGGGTCACCGTCGAGGACAGCCGCCCGGAACCGGGGACCGGCGAGTGGCGCACGGTCAAGCTCGAGTTGATCGGCCAGGACCATCCCGGGATCGTCCGGGAGATCTCCGAGGCCATCGCCCGGCGCGGGGTCAACATACTGGAGTTCTCGACCGAATGCTTGAGCGCCTCCTGGTCGGGGGAGGCCCTGGTCAAGGCCGTCGCCGAGCTTTCTGTCCCGCGGAGCGTTCCGACCGCGGAGCTTCGCCGCCTGCTGGAGGCACTGGCCAACGAGCTCATGGTCGATGTCACCTTGGACGATCTGCCGAGCGGCTAGGCGCACCTGGGCGGCTCTCAAGGGTGTGCGATCACCAAGAGCGTCCGAGCCCGTTTGACCGCGCAACGCAAGCACTTCTCCAGTGTTTCAGGATCCAGCGCCGCGAAACTTTCGTCTAGCACGACCAACTCAGACTTTTGCAGCAAAGCACGGGTCATCGGGCCGGACGGGAAGACTATGAAGACGTTGTATCGATATCAATATCGATAACATTCCAAAGAACCGGGGCGGCATGAATACCTTCTGGTTGTGGCTCAGAGACGTGCGGTTGGGGCTTAGAGCCTTGGGACGTTGGTTGGCGCCCTTTGGTTGTCTGTCGGCGTTTTTCTCAGCACCGCCTCGTGGAGTTATCGGGGCGTGGTAGAGTTGGACATCAAGGCGGCGGGAATAATTTTCTTTGGCGAAAGTCGCGTTTCCGCCGGGGGTCAGCCTCGCCCGGCGGAAGTCATGATGTCCAGGTGATCCATGGATGAGCCGTGGGCGGCATACATCGACGTGCAAGGCTTTAAGGCGCATTGGGGCCACACGATGGCCGCGTTTCGCGGCCTGAATGCCCTAATGGAGGCAATTTACCGAATTGGCGTGAATGTTTATCCGGATGAAGAAAAATGCCTGCTCTGTTACCAGTTCGGCGACGCATTTCTCATGACGAGCGGGCTCCATGAACGAGATCTATCGCGGGCGGTGCTGATTACAATTGCCATTTCTCCGCCATATGCTGAGTGTTGATCGTGTCGCGCGCGCATCTCTTATTGAAGGCCACGTAGCTGATGTGGTGGGGTGCTATCCGAAAGAGTCCTAGGTTTTCGAGATGACAAGGACCCGTCGACCATTCATCTTGGTAGGGGCCTGCTCACAATCTCACCTGTGTTCGGAGAGGCATTCGTGAAAACCGCGCTCCTGGCGAAGAGAGGGCCCAGAGGCCCACTGTTCCTCGCAGACTCTCCGCTGAGCAGTCGACTGCCAAGGGACGTTTATGTCACCATTACCGTGGACGGGGCGATCTCACTGAACTGGCTCAAGGGTGAGCCACCAGGGCTGCGAGAACTCCAGCAACAAGCCAACCTCGCGATTGAGACGGAGAAGGCCAGGGTCGCTAAGATATCTCGCTACATTGAAAGCAACGCAAATCTATGCGAGGAGTGGAAGGCTAGTGTCTTCTCTTACCTTCTCGCATAGTCGGTCACCCCACAAGGCCGCGTAGGGCGGTGGTTATTAGATAGCTGTACGCTTCCTCCGCAGGGCGGCACACACCTTGTCAACGAATGGGGGTTAATCCGGCCGACACTTAGGGAATGCTAGGCAGAGTCCCAAATCCACCAGCATTTAGAGTCATGATGCTTGGCCAGAGCATAAACATCTTTGTGTCCTATAGCCATGCGGACGCGGCACTGGTTGGTCCGGTAGTTAAACTCCCCGGCGTTAACAAATCCCTCGTCTTCCAAGACGTTGATGGCATTCAGCCGGCTGAAAGCGAAGCTGCTGCCCCATGCCGTGCGAGACGAATAGCACGTTTTTTGTTTTCGCAGCGCGAGTATCTTTGTGTTTGGGACCGCCGACCGCGAGTGGCTCGCAGACTCGACGCGGAATTTTTTCGTCGGCTAAGTTCATAGCTTTCTCCAAAACTAGTACATGCGCTTGCCGGCTCGGGGTTGAACTCGGCCTGGGATCGGGGCATTTTTGGGGCCCTTCCTCGGCCCGAGGCGCCATATTTCGGGGTGTTTTGGCGTTTCGGGAGTAATCCCTGCAGCTCTCCGGGGGTGGGGACGCGCACGGCATGGAATACCGGTACACCGTCGGTAATGCGATAGATCCCATAGAGCACGAGGCAATGCAGATGGATGTTGAGAGAGCCTCCGGGGAAACACCCGGATCGGCGATGGGGACCGGCCGCGGCTCGTAACTAGAGCTTCTTGACGATGATCTCGACGCGGCGGTTCTTCTGCCGCCCGTCCGGATCGTCGCTGCCGTCGGGCTTATCGTTCGGGACGGCGGGGCTGGTCTCGCCGAGCCCTTTCGTCGTGAGGACGCCCGTCGCCCGGTTCGCGATGAGCCAGTCTTTGACCGAGTCGGCTCGCCGCTGCGAGAGCTTCAGGTTGTAGTCGTCGGAGCCCTTGGAGTCGGTATGCCCCTCGATGCGCACCATGGGCTTGCCGTACTTGCGGATCACTTCGGCGACACGCGTGAGGATCGGCTCGGCCGCAGGCCGGAGCGTCGCCTTGTCGAAGTCGAAGAGGATGTCGCCCGAGAGCTCGATCCGGACCTCGGTCTCGGTCTCCTTGATCGCCAGATCCTCGACCATGCCGCCGATGTCCGCGGGCTTGCCGCCCAGCGTCCCGGGCTTGCCGCCGAGGCCAACCGGCTTGCCGCCGAGGTCGACGGGCTTGCCGACCAGATCGAGCGATTTGAAGACGAGGTTCACGATCGTCGGCTTGAGAGCGGAGATCGCACCCTTGGCGCCCGGTGGGGCTTCGGTCTCCGGCGCTTCGTCCTGGGCAAGCGCTACCGTGGAGAGGAAGAATGCGAGCGCCGCACCGGTCACCCAGATGCGGCCACACGTGCGAGTGAGCCGCGCGAGCGTCACTTCGCGATCGGCACGTCTTCGAACGGAGGAACGCCCATGATGTACACCGTGACCTTCTCCGTCTCGGCGGGCGGCGCCGGGAACTTCGCCCACATCTTGTACGTCTTTCCCGGCTCGATTTCGACGTAGTTGTATCCGCGGTGCGTACCGGCGACCTCTTTTCCGGAGCTGTCCTTGACCACGAAGTATTTCTTCTTCGCGGCCGCATCGACCAGATAGTAGTCTTCGGAGATCAGCGGATCGATGCGCTTCTTCTCTTCGTCCCCGTTCTTGTACAGCCACTTGACCGTCACCGTGTCGCCCGAGGTGCGCTTGAGCTCGAGCAGCGTGACCTCCGCCCCCGAGTCGTGCTGCTCGACCCCGAGCGGCGCGGCCGCGGCGGCCGGCGCCGCGTCTTCAGCCACGGCCAGCCCTGGCAGCACGAGACAGGCGGCGAACAAGAGCCGCGCGAAACGGGTACAAAGTCTTTTCAATTTGCTGTTCATGGTCGTCTCCTATCTCGCCTTGGGCTGATGCCTTAGGGTGAAGATCGAAGGATAGCATTTTCAACGGGGTTTTTCAACCGGTACGGTTGCGTCGGGTTTGCGTCGGGGGATCATGCTCTACCGGAGCTTCCACGCGCTCTTCACCGCGGTAGCTCGGCCGCGATGTTCGTGTACCTGCTCCACGAATGGGCCATCAACCGCATGTTGGCGGCCGACCTCGCGGCCGGGCGGTCCATCTGTTTTCTCATGCCTCTGCACTTCCTCCGGCCGTGAGCAGCGGGACGAGCCCGGCGACCTCGTAGATGGTCCGGGCATAGAGCCGAAACGAGGGAAATACCCGCTTCTCCGCCAGCGGCGGATCGCTGCTCCAGCCAAGCGCGGGCACCGGCCGACCGTCGCGAAACGCCTAGGCCGCCATGAGCACCTCGAGCGACGCGAACACCGCGGGCCGCGTAAACGCCCTTTCGCTCGCGACATCGACGATCCGCGCCCAGCGGTCGGCCACTCATCCCACCGCCATGAAGGCGGCGGGGACGATGAGCCAACTCATGCGCCCACCCAGCAGGGTTTGCACGATTGGCTGGGCCAGCGGCGAGGTGATGAGCGCGGCTTCGACCGCGATGAAGGCGAGGACGGCGCCACCAAGGTGGAGATACGTCTTCCGAATAAAGGCAACCCTGGCCGAAGCCGGCGCCTCGGCGGCGATAGTCCCTGCAGCAGCGGTGTTCCAGCTCATCTGAGCCTCCTGAATCAGGCGTTGAGCGGCCAGCCTTCGTCAGTCGTCCCCGAAGCCGCCGCCGAAATCATCTCCTCCCGTGTCACTGAACTCCTCGTGTCCCTCGTCGGTTGTTTCGTCGCGCGCGGAATCGGCCTCGGCGTGCTCGCTCGGTTCCGAGCGGTCGCCGAACCCTCCAAGGAGCTGGTGGGCGATCGCGGTGCCGATGAAGCTGCCGGCGATGCTGCTGAGAAGTGTGCCGCCGAACATGCCGCCCATCCCCCTTCTGCTCCCGCCAAAGATGCGCTCGAGGGAGCCCGGCTGACGGAGCTCCGCCCTTGTGGCCATGCGGGCAAGCTGCTGAGGGTTGGCCTGAGTCGGCGAAGCGATGCGCTCTCCTTCAGGCAGCTCCCGGTTCAACTCCTGCAAGGCCTGAGCTTGTTGGTCCGGAGTCAATTGTGCGAAGGCTTCCGCATGCGCCTGTTCAATGGCTTCCGGCGGCGCGGTGCGCAGTAGGTACCGGTAACGCTCCAGTGCTTGTTCATCGGCCGATGCAGCTCCTGCAGTTCCCGGCACTGGTTTCTTCGGCTCCTCTCCTCCCATGAAGCGGTCAAGAATGCCCATTTGGTATCTCCTCATCACGTTGCGTTGTCTGTTCGTCTCACTCCAACCCGCGCCATAACGGCACCCTTCCTTACCTCGCGATCGGCCGACAGGCCTTCTCGGCTTCGGGCTGCCGGGAGTAGATATGCTGGAGCCGGTCGATGGTTCGGGGAATAGGGATTTTAAACGCCCTTTTTCGTCAAGAGGTAGAGTACTGCTCGGCTCGTGAGCGGTCAAGCATACGGGTCCGCGGCCTCGGATCGGGCCCTTCCTCGGCCCGAGGCGCTATGTTTCGGGGCGTTTTGGCGTCTCGGGCGAGCGAGGGCCAAGAGGGAGGGTCGGCTCAGGGGCTGAACCGGACCGGAGCGGGGTTCGGTGGGGATCAGGCCTGTTGGAATCGATCGAAGACCCTGGCCGCTGCTCGGGGCGGTGCTCGGGCGGGCAAACCGAGATGGGTAAGCATCTTGGCAATCACGGTGGAGTCTACGATGGCGGCGATGATCTTCAAGGTGCCACCGCACTGGGGCCACTTCTATCGATATCGAGCACCCGTTTGGGCAACTGGGCCCAGTTCAGGCCGGCAGACGCCGCAGGAGTCGGCACCTCACCGTGGTCAGGTGGATGGCATGAGCATCGACTGACCCGCTCGGAAAGCCAGGCACACGACGTAAACCCGTTGGATCTTGGGGGTTAGTGCGCAGTGCCTGCAAAGCACGGCCCCCGCGCAAGGAAAGCCACGGCTAAGAAGAGGTCCTGCTTGGCGTGCCGAGGATGCAACGCTGAACACCATGCTCCAGCCCAACGACTTGCCACTCGTGTGTCTCCCTATCTACCTGTCCGATGACGAGGCTGCACAACTCCTCGAGTTCCTCCACTACCTGGCCCGTTGTCTTAAGTTCGAAAAAGGGGGATGGTGGCTCCAAGAGCTGATGACGCAGGAGCGTCCGTAACCGGTTACAGCAAAGGAGCCACCAATGAGCCTAATCGACGACCGAACAGCAATAACTGGTATTACCTGTTTCAGATCCACGGCCGGAAGTATTTCGGTTCTACCGGAACCCCGAAGAAGACGTTGGCTGTAAAGATTGAAGCGAAGCGACGGGAGGATACAATATCTCGATTGGTGTTGGGTGAGCTGAAGCCGATAGGAATGCTCTAGTGGAGACGTTCCGAACCGCATGCCTTCCTCGATTTAAGCGAGGATAGAAGGGAGCTCCGCTTCCACCGATCGT
>JACCXJ010000197.1 GCA_013697045.1 Gammaproteobacteria bacterium
TACATCATTGCCAAGAACTGCTTGCAGTTCTTCACCGTCGACCGGAGCCTCTCCTCCTATTATGCAGCACCGGTCGATCCCACGACATACACCTCGTCGGTCTGAGGCGGAGCCTCGTTAGTCATCACCGTGATGGTAAAGTTTTTCTGAAACACGGGGGATGCATATGAAACTGAGCTACGATCCCAAGTACAACATCGGTTATCTTCGATTCCACGAAAAAAGCGGTCCCGTGACCACCCTCAAGATCAGCGAGGAGATGAACATCGACATCGCCCCGGACGGTACCGTCTATGGGATCGAGATCCTCAATGCCAATGAGCAACTTGCTCAAAATCAGGGTAAGCTGATCGTCGAATGGGTGGGGCAACACCGCGAGATTATGCTGTCAGCGTAACCGGGGTCCCGAGCGCGGTGCGGCAAGTAGATCCGACGCAATTGAACCGCTTTGCGGAGCACGAGACGGAGCGTTCTGCGTCGAGCTGGACGCCATAGGCGGACCGGAACAGGTGGCGGAAGCGGTGCAGCTCGTCCAGTTTCTCGTAGGCGGACTCGTCGATGAGCGCGGGCCTTACCGGCGTGAGATCGAGCCGCATGTGCCGGAGGAGCTGGGAGTGCCAACCCGCCGCCTCGTCCACATGGTTCTCAAAAACCGCCGCAACGTTGCGGAAGATATTCTCGAAGGCGTTGTAGAGGTTGTGCAGGCGGTAGCTCAAAACGAAAAGCTATTTGTTTAGAGTTTAAATTCAGCTGGTCCTGCGGCGCATCTTCGGGCAGGTCTGGTTGCCCGATCTCGGCGTAGAGGCGCGCGATGGTATCCAGATCGGCCTGAACGGCGCGCTCAAGTACGAGGAAGGTCTCGGACATACACACGCTCTCCGTGGTCTGCCACGGCACGGGCTACCGCGCCCTGGAGCGAGCGCAGATCGACCGCCCCGCCGCAATCTTCCTCCAGGGCACGCCAGAAACGACTCTCGGTATCTACGTCGGCTCCCTCGACGGCCACGTCGACGTCCGAGCCGCTGGTAAAGCGGCCAGGCTGCAGCACGGAGCCGAAGAGGTACACGGCGCCGATGGCCGGGTAGCGCGGCGCCCGGCGGCGGATGGCCTCGCGCAGCGCCGTGAGCCGCTGCAGGCGCAAGGCCTCGCGCTGCGCCCGGCGCTCCTTCTGGCGGCGCGCGTGGTATTCGCGAGCGGCAAGCGCGATGGCTTCTGCGGTCAGGGCAGCTTCAGGAGTGAGATCGAACGTCTCGGGGTCCTCGCGCAGTACCCCGATGACGGTCGCGCCTTCGGTCGAGGCTTCTCCTTCGAGGACCACGTTTCCATCGACGAGTATACCGGTCGCGACTTTCATGTTTCGTATCTTACCTCCTCGACACGTTCCGTGTCTCGCGACGCCCACGACCCGATCCCGGGTAGGCCGGGCGCGCCGTCGATTCGAAGCGGACTCAGACTATCGCCGCGTTTCAGGCGCACCGCGCGCTCGCCAGTTCACTGGCTAGTTGGACGAAGTCGGCCACGGCCAGCGTGTCGGGGCGCAGCATGGGGTCGATTCCGGCGCGCTCGAACCCACCCTCATTGAGCCATCCCCTCGAGGCGTTGTGGAGGGTCTTGCGGCGGCGGCCGGAGACGTGCGGGACCAGTTGCCCGAACAGGGCAGGTCGGATACCGGTGTCGCCGGCGGGACCAGACGGATGACCGTCGAATGGAATTGCGGTCGGGGACGGAAGGCGTGCGGCGCGCCCGAGAAGGGCTCTGGTGGCGGCGCACCGATACCGGAATGGCAGAAGGAGGTCGGAGCGAATCGACGTATCGACCGCTTACGTTAACTCACTCCGACCCCATTATTCGTCACCTTATTTTGGAAAGGTGCGGTTCGCAAGCTCACCGCACGCTACCGTGCTGGTTAGGCCGGCAACGCGCCGCCGACGTACGACGGCGGCCGCACAAACGATACACCCGACGGACGGTGGCCGAGGGCTACCGCATGCCCAGCAAGCGTGGGCATCGCACCGGCTGACTCGCCTATTGAAGTGGCTCCAGGACGAAGAACCCGGTCGTGTACATCGGCTGCGGATCTGCCGGGGCCGCGCTTGTCTGCACGATCGAGCCCCGCACGACAAGCGGGTTGCTCTCGCCCACTTCCTCTCCGAGCTTGGCAGGGACGAACCACCCTTGCAACTCGTTCGTGAACTGTTTGCCACCGGGCAGATTCATTGCTGCCGAGATGTCCAGCCTCCCAGGGCTTCCATCTGTGACTTGGATCTTGAGGTCGAGCTTGATCGGCGGTTTCTTGAACTCCAGCTTGCCGGTGGTCCCGCCTTGATCGATGGTTTCCTCTCCAGGGGGCGACCAGGGAACGAATTTCGGAGGGTTCGGATCGGCGGCAAGGGAGCCGGGATCCGGGCGATAGCTCTGATATTTCCACTTTCTCTCGATTTTCACCATGACTCAATCCTCTTTCGGTTGCGAACACTATGTCTTGAGAAGACGCCTAACAGTTGATTAAACAAAGCCCGAAATTAGCGTGCTAGGCAGAATCCGCCTATTACACTCGATCCGGACGCTGTGTAGCATCCCCTTCGACCCTCCGAAGCACCCCGCCTTCCGTGGCCTCGGCCAAGACCTGCACCATCTCCTGTTGCCGTCCGATGTCACCACGCAGAACCGCTTTCAATCTTCATAGATGATTCGCCGCGGCCCGCGGGGATGGCAGGTCGGTCCACCCCACCGGATCTTCGGTGCGGGCCAAGTTACAGCCTGGCCGGTAACAGCCAGGTAACACGGGAAGAGAGACGGATCTGGGAGGGGCAGAAAGACACGCCGCGGCCGGCGAGGCCATCGCCGGGCCGGGCGGAGGGCTCCGGCTAGAGCCCGAGGGTCCTGATCAAGGCCAGGGTCTCGGCCGATGGCGGGGTCCCGAGCGCGGCGGCGGCAGCGTTCACCGGTCGCGCGCGCCTCGGCCGTGCGTCCCAGGTGCTGGTAGCAGCGGATGAGGCGCTCGTAGAACGCCTCGACGAGTCTCATCGGCCTCGATCCCGCGCTGGTACCATGAATGGGCCTCCTCCCACCGACCGTCGGCCTCGTGCGCGCGGCCGAGGGCGAGCAGATGTTGCAGATACCTGGCACGCAGCCGCTCGCGGGGGCTACCACCCAGGGGAGATCGATCGGGCGCAGGAAGGGACCGTGGTACAGTCTCAGGGCGCGCTCGACGTTCGAGAGCGCGTCCTGTCCCTGAGGCTGGGCCGTCTTGCCCAGCGCTCGCTCGAACGCCCAGGCATTCACCCACACCTGCCGGTCATCGAGGCTCAGGCAGCCGTCAAGGAACCTTGACCCGTTCCTTCCGGTGCATCGCGAAGCGCGACCGCTCAGCGACCGCCGATGTCCAGGGAGAAGCTCTCGGTGCACGCGGCGCACACCGGCCTTCGCACCCCATCGGACCAGGAAACCAGCTTGGCCTCGGCCTGGACGCGCACCACCCCGTTCATCGGCAGGCCGCCCACGCCCTTGCCGTCCCAGGGCACCACCTGTCGGAAGACCAGTGTGCCGCCGGGTGGGACGGCGTCGAGCATCCCTGCGGAGATAGGCGCGCAGATAGGTTCGAGGACCCTTCTCCGATCCATGGCGTCCGTAATCGTGAGACTGACATCCGAGGCCCGGCCGACGGCGCAGTCTGCACCGTCACATTCGTCCCTTTCCAGGGTCATCCTGGCGATCAGGTAACCGTCCAGGTCGGTCGCACAGAACTCGATCCGTGTGACCTTGAGGGGTGCTGGGTTCATGACTTCCTCCTACTCGATGGTGTGTTGGGCCGCCGTTTGGCGGCTACGTCAAGTAATTACCCGGCAGGCCGGGAACGGTTCAAAACGCTTCTCCGTCCGTGGCGGGTGCTCGCCAACGCTCCTGCTCGGGCTGGCGACGCGCCTGCCGGAACGCGCGTCTGGCCCCGCATTTCTCATCACCACCCTGCTGCGACCGCCGATCCGCTCAGTCTCGCGGGCCGTCTTTGTGCTGCGCAGTCCTGCACCGCGCAAAGCCCAGTGCGGCCCTCCCTGGCCACCCGCTCGGCGGGCCTGTCGTCCACCGCGATGCCTCAATGGCCCCGTATGCACGCGAATTTCCAAGAGGCTCTCCGCACTCGACCCCTAGTTGCCGGTAGGGGGGAGGTACTTGGTGAACCAAGCTGTCGTCTTCGACCGGGAGTCAACATCGGCAGTCCCACCTGGCTCGAAGGCGTGGTTCACTATCTGCCAACGCTCGTCGTATGTCACGAGCTCGTGATCAATCGTGCTTGGGAGAAGCTGGTTTAGCTTCTTGGAATTGGAAACCTTCACGATCTCGTCGTTCTTGTTATGGAGGATGATCGTCGGAGGGAAACTAAGGACCGCCGCTTCAATCGTCGGCGTGAGGAAACCAAAGAAGTCCGCAAGCACCTTGACCGTTCCCGACGGTTTGGAAGCGATGAAAGTCATCGCGGTCGCGGCACCGAGCGAAAAGCCGATTAGACCGAGTCGCTTGGGGTCGGCTCCTGGGCGGCTGGCCACAGCCGCGGTCGCGTCGGCGAGCGTCTGAACGTGCGGAACCTTGTCGGTCAGGTGAGGATCGTCGTCTTCATAGTACTGCGGAACTGCGGTCATGTATCCTAGACCTGCTAAGTCTTTCGCAAAGCCGTGGATCGGAGCGCCGTAGGGATCGCCTAGACCGAAATTCCCGTGAACCAAGAGGATCACGGGATGCTTCTTACCATCAGACGGGGCTGGGTATATCGTGATTTTGTACGTTGTTTTCGCGCTTACAAAGGTTTCGTTAGACATTGATAGTTTCTCCGATAGTTTCTCTACATTGGGCATTTGGCGGGCTTTCCCTTTCACAGTACTCCTCCGCCGGTTCATGGTTCGATGCACGTGTTCAGGTTCCGGCATAATCCAGCGTCCGGGTTTATGCACCACATCCCTGTGGCGCACCCTCCGGGCCAGCCTGCGGCTGTTCAAAATCGCTCCTGGCGATTTTGTCCCTTTACGTGCCTCAATAGCTGTCCACCTTGCACCTACACCTCCGCGTGCCAGGAACTGACGGGGCGTCCTGGCTTCTCTGACACATCTCTTCCTGTACGCTTGGGTCTTTGGACTCAGGCGGACCTCCACACCCTCGCACTTCCGGGTGCTTCTGTGCTGGCTTCGGGCACGTTAAAACCCTCGCCATCCGCAACAAGCTCGTCGACAAGCTGTGCCAACACTTCAGAGCCTGCCTCGTACTTGATACGGGTGTGCGCGGTCACCCGCAGCCTGCCCCTGCAATGCTTTAAGCAGGAGGCCTACAGGATGCTCTGTCTAGGCTTCGCCTGTCTTGTTCGCCCTCCCTCGACTCCGCCACAGACGCAAGACTCGATACGGGTGGGTAGGTAGCCCTTGATGGGCGCGACGTTAAAAGCGTCCCTCTCCATGCCTTTGTTAGGCGCAATGGAGTACTGCGTGCCCTGCTGCTATCAGTAGAAACCGGTTATTCCAACAAAGCTACAGTTTCTTTGCACTCACCTTCACGATCCGACCGTCGGCATCGAACCGTTCCACCTGAAACCTGACATTGCCAGAGGGCTCTACGAAAGCCGCCCTCGCACCGAGAGCAGACGGCACCACCATGGAGCCAAGAATAGCGGGCGTTCCTCCATATTTCGGAGCTATGCGGCGAATGAAGAGGAAAGATTGTCCGATACCTTGGTTCCATCCGGTCGCTCTTACATATTCGAGGTAATAGTCCCAAGTGGTTTCGCCCTGCTTATAAGCGAGTTTGATACCTAGATTAGCGCGGGCAATGGGATCGATATTCGGTGCCAATGGGAGAGTAATACCGTTAGCTTGGGACAGCCAGTCGCCGTTGTCGTAATACACTCGGCGCTTATACATCCAATCGCGTTGCATCAAATGCGGAAGGCATACGGCCGGGCCAAAGTTACGCTGCCACGTCGGGTGGATAAATGGACCGTTCTGGCTCATTATGCAACAAGGATCCCGATAGTCAGTCTCCAAGTCCGAGTCGACATCATGATTCATACCAAATACGTGACCCATCTCGTGTGCCGTTATGTTGCCGTTATGCGGAGGGGTGACACCCACCCTCCCGGAGCCATCCGCACTTCCGTCGATCCAGAACGGAAACCACCCTGGAGTGCTCCAGTCCGCGCCCGCGGGAGCACCATCCTTGGACCAATTCTGCGTGTACACAGCTATCGGCCCCAGGAACCCTTTCAAAGCATCATCTCCCTCACTGCGCTTGAGGGCGTTGACCGCGTAATCGATCAGCCCCGACCGCCCCGGTCCGGGAGGTACAGAGGTCGGGCTTCCGCCTGCTTTGTCTCTCGGAATCTCCACCTCCACCCAGCCAAAAACTCTGCTGCCGGTAATGTCAATCACTCCTAACGACACGTCCCGCCAGTACTCGACCAGACCCCCGCTCCCGGGCGTGAACGCTTCTCGGTAGAAGCGTTCGATGGGTCCCTCCACAGCCGCGTCCGGAATAGACCCCTTGAAGCGGCAAAGAATAACCGCCCACGGATGTTTTTCTGACACACTCCCGAACATCTTCAACAAGAGAGCTCTCACGGAGCCCTTCGGGCTCGGTTGAAAACGATGCAGAAGATCTTTAACGCTAACAGTTCCACTGCTCGGTAACTGTCCGCGCCCACGTAAACGTTCCACAGCCCCCATTAAGGTCGACATAATATTCTCCTTACTGCAAGGCAATTAGGATAGGAATTATACCCTGACGGTCTTTCAACGGTCGCAGCGCCTTGCCAATAACCGCACCGAAGGCTTTCATCGGGTCGGTTGTCTTCATCGCATGGCCTGGCGTATCGGACGTGGTCAGTAGATCGCCTACTTCAATAGCACCGTACTGCGCGTCCACCTTGCAGAAGACCTTGCCCATCAGCGCGATGGGCTGCCTGTTGCCCGATGTCTGTTGCTTATCTAGCACGATGCCCGGTTTGTAGCCGCCCGCGCCAGAGATGACACCCGCGACGCGCTTGTCATAGGCTTGGTGACTCTCAGACAGAGCGCCTTCATTACCCAAAACCATCACTGTTCCAGGCTCCACTTTAACCGCGCCAGACACATCGAAGTCTTCAGCGCAGTCGGCATTGGCCAAGCGAATGTCCCCGGTTACTTCTACGTCTCCTTCGAAGAGGCCGGCCAAGCCACCCCCCGCGTGGACGGCCCGCAACGCGGCTGGCCCGCTTTGAGTCTTAGCATCGACACCTACTGAACTAGTGCTGGAGCCAGAAACACCGGGACCAGTTGCGCTCTCACCGAAAACGCCCGAGAAGCCATTACCATGGCATGCCCCAAGGACTCCAACGCCATCCCCCGCGTGGATGGCTCGCAACGCGGCTGGCCCGCTTTGAGTCTTGGCATCGACACCTACTGAGCTAGTGCTGGAGCCAGAAACGCCGGGGCCAGTTGCGCTCTCACCGAAAACGCCCGAGAAGCCGTTGCCACTGCTTTGCCCTATGACTCCATTGGCCGGGCCAGTCCCAAGCACGCCAGTCCCGCCATTTCCCGTCTGGGTACCCTGAACGGCGGCTATTGTAGGATCGCTTGAATTACCAACTAGATTCGGCATAGTTCACCTCATTTCTAAAAATCAAAGCTCTGTGACTCAGAGCGAGTGTATTGCAATCGTCGTTACCCAAAGATGGTCTGGAAGCCCCTCGATGGGTAAGGTGCTTTTCTTCCGCGTCAGCTGCCCTCGGAGCTCACAGAACCGCCTTCTATCTCTTCATGAATGATTCGCCGCGGCCCGGGGGGAGATGGCGGGTCGGTCCACGCCACCGGATCTTCGGTGCGGGCCAAGTTACAGCCCGGCCGGTAACAACCAGGTAACACGGGACGAGGGACGGATCGGGAGAGCAGAAAGACACGCCGCGGCCGGCGAGGGCGTCGCGGGGCCGGGCGAAGGGCTCCGGCTAGAGCCCGAGGGTTCTGATCAAGGCCAGTGTCTCGGCCGATGGCGGGGTCCCGAGCGCGGCGGCGAGGACGCGCCGGCAGCGCTCACCGGTCGCGCGCGCCTCGGCCGTGCGCCCCAGGTGCTGGTAGCAGCGGATGAGGCGCTGGTAGAACGCCTCGACAAGCTCTTCGGCCTCGATCCCGCGCTGGTACCACGAATGGGCCTCCTCCCAGCGGCCTTGGGCCTCGTGCGCGCGGCCGAGGGCGAGCAGATGTTGCAGATACCTGGCACGCAGCCGCTCGCGGGGGGCTACCACCCAGGGCTGATCGATCGGGCGCAGGAAGGGACCGTGGTACAGTCGGAGGGCGCGCTCGATGTTC
Organism: Gammaproteobacteria bacterium; assembly: GCA_013697045.1. Lineage (GTDB taxonomy): Bacteria > Pseudomonadota > Gammaproteobacteria > JACCXJ01 > JACCXJ01 > JACCXJ01. The sequence goes on from JACCXJ010000197.1 coordinate 8,322, forward strand.
GAGAACGCGTCCTGTCCCTGAGGCTGGGCGGTCTTGCCCAGTCCTCGCTCGAAGGCCCAGGCATCCACCCACACCTGCCGGCCGTCGAGGCTCAGGCAGCCGTCCTGGAAGGTGATGGCCCGGGGCTCGCCGAGGAGTCGCCGCAGGCGCTGGAGGGTGGTGATGAGGGCTCGATAGGCGGCATCGCCCTCCGCGTCCGGCCATAGGAGATCCGCAAGCCGCGTCTGCGGTACCTGGCGCCCGCCCAGGGCGATGAGGGCCATGAAGAGTTCCAGGGGCTTCTTCTGGCCCTTGTCGGCAACAAGCAAGGGGGCGCCGTCGACGATGAGATCGAAGTGCCCGAGCGTATAGACCTTGACCGGCCAGGGCCAGTGGTCGGCGGCCAGGGTCGGATCCGGGGCGGTCAACCGGCGGCGGCGGATCAGCTGCTGCACGTGATCCACCTCGATGCCGGCGGCGAGCGCGCGGTCATAGAGCCGGGCGCTCATGCGGGGACCCGCCAGGAGCCAGGTCGCCCCGCCCATTCCCCGGCCGAGCGCCAGGGCCTGAGCCAGCCGATTGATCCCCCTCCCGGCCTGGCCGCGCTGGAAGGCTGCGTGGGCCTCAGTCTCGAGACAGTGGTACTCGAGCACCGGGCTGCCCATGGCCCGACCGATGGCACGGGCGGCACGGAGGTGCTTGGCCCATTCCGTGTCATCGCCCCGCCCGAGCAAGGCCCGCGCGAGATCGATACGACAGTGCGCCTCGACGAAAGGCGCGCCGGCCTCGATGGCCATCGTCAACGCACTACGCGCATGCTCGACCGCCTCGTGCCAGTCGTCGCGCTGGGCCGCGGCATTGGATTGCAAATGGCCATAGAACGCCCCATCGATATGGCTATGGCTGCGCATGGTGTTGGCCATTGCGGACATCCAGGTCGAGGCGCTGGCGAGGTCGCCCGCCACCAGGCTGCCGCGGGCCGCCTGCGCCGAGAGCAGGAAGTCCCAGCAATGCAGACCGGTCTTCCGCGCCCGTGCCAACCCATCCTCGACCGACTTGAGGCATGGCTCCTGGCCGCCGTGCACCGAATGGTACAGGGCCACGGCGCACGACCAGAGGATATAGACCATGGGCGAGACGTGTGGCGCATGGGCCCGGGTCGCGAGCCGCTCGATGACCTCCCAGGCCTTGGCCGCGTTGCCCCACCACAAAAAGTAAATGACCAGATAGCCGCCGAGCAGGACGGACAGGTCGTGGTCGTCGGCCTGATCCAAGAGGACCAGGGCGCGCTCCGACCAGGCGGGCAGAATGGGATGCTGGGGCTGACGATGCAGCAATGTCCCCATGGCCCGGTAGGTGCGCAGCTCGACGGTTTGGGAAGGAACTCGGGATGGCGTAGCCGCAGCCCTTCGAGCTCGGCGATCCAGCGGTCCGCGGGCTTGAGGTCCCGCCACTCGAAGAAGAAGGTATCCATGATCCCGGCCCAGGCCGAGTACAGGCCCACCACGTCATCGCTGGTCTTGAACTGGAAGTAGGCCTCTTCGAGCGGGCCGCGCGCCGTGACCGGCGCGAACGGCAGGTGGGCCATGCCCTGCCAGTAACGGAGCCAAGGGGTGTGCTCGAAGAGCGCGCTCGGAAGCCCGCAGAGCCATTGTCCCAGGGTCCGGTGGCGGCCCTGCGCCACGAGCGCCGGCGCGTGACGCAGGACCAGGCTCGAAAGCGCTTGCCAGTCCCGGGCGGCAAGGTACAGGGGTGCCGCCTCTTCCGGTTGGCCGGCCTCGTCCAGAAGCTCGGCCGCGTAGCGTTGCACCGCCACGAGCGTGGCCTCATCGAACGCGGCATTTGCACGTTCGAGCAAGAAGTCGCGAAACAGCGGATGAATTTCATAGATGGCCTCGGCCGCAGCGCGTTTTATGACGAAACAATTGCGGCGCTCGAGGTCGGCGAGCACCCGTCCTGCCTTGTGATCGCCGGTGAGCCGCTCGGCCTGCCTGGCCGTGATACAGTGGAGGAAGGCGGTGCAGAGGAGCGCGGCTTGCCTGGACGGCCCCAGTCGTTCAAAGATCTCGAGCGCGAAATAATCGAACAACACCGACCGGGCGTCCAAGTGTGGTGCAGGCGCGCCGCGGGGGGAGTTTTCGCCTCGCTCGAGCAACAACACCAGACCCGCGACCCAGCCTTGGGTCTGCCCGTGCAACTCTGCGATGCGGCTCTGCCCGGCCTGGGCTTGCGGGGCAGAGAGTGCGGCGATGCCAAGTGCCTCATCGAGCGTGAGCTGCAAATCCTCCCAACCGAACCGTACCAGCTCCCCATGCAGGCGCAGGCGGGCGAGGGACGCGGGCGGGTCGCTACGGCTCAGCACGAGGAGGGATAGCCCGCTCGGCAGGCTCTCCGCGGCCTCGCGCACCACCTCGTGGAGCGGCGCCTCGGCGGGCACCTCGTGGTAGTCGTCGAGGACGATGAGCGCGGGCGGCCCCAACCGTTGGCTCAGCGTCTCGAAGAAACGGCGGGTAAAGGTCAGTAGCCCGGGAAGATACTCGGGCGTCAGCGGTGGCAGTGGCTTGCGGTAGCGCGGCGCCGCAGCCTTGACCGACAGGCCCAGATAGTGAAAAAAACTCGCGATGTCGCCGTCGCCTTCATCGAGCTGATACCAGAGCGCCCGCAGTTTGCGCTCTTGGATATAGCTGCTCGCGAGCGTGGTCTTCCCCGCGCCGGGGGGTCCGGTGATCCACAAAGTGCGATGTGTCCGCGCAGCGTCGATCCGGGCGAAAAGGTGCGTGCGCGCGAGCACGTGCCGCGAACGCGGAGGGGAGATCTTGGCGAAGCGTGGACCGCTCTGCTTCGTCTCCTTCACTCCCCCCCCCATTGACTCGGTCGAGATCCCTATGCTAACCGATCACGGCGGGGTAGGATGCGCCGTTGGGCAGACGTACCCACACCGCGACCTATACCTGCGGCTGAAAGAGAACCGGAGCGGGCGGAACAATGGGCGCTCACGCTGGACCGGCCTTCCATGATCCGACAATAATCATAAACGGGAAGGAGGTGCCTAGGAGATGCATCGGTTCCACCGCCGCCGCGCGGCGCTTGGGCTAGCCCTGGGCCTCTTGGCTCTAGCGACCCGGCGGGGATCGGGCCAAGACGACCCTGTCATACCGGAGTCCGAACTCATCCTACCGACTCTGACCGTGACCGCTCCGCGAGGGCCTTCGGACCCCGTGCCGGCCGCGAGCAGCGTCACGGTGGTGGAACGGGCCACACTCGAAAGCTCTCAGCAGCGCAATCTCAACCGGGTCCTGCGCGGTTTGCCGGGCGTAAACTTGCACAGGGCCGGGAGTGGTACCACGCTGTCCTCCGTGTCGGTGCGCGGCGTGCAGAGCGGCCAGGGGCAGTTTACGCTCGATGGGATCCCGCTCTATAGCGGGGTCTCAGGTGCTTTCAATCTCTCCGCCTGGCCCGCCGACGCGCTGGAACGCATCGAGGTGGTCCGCGGGGTGACCGCACCCCGCTACGGCGGTCGGGGGGCCGGCGGTGTCATCCGCCTCTTCACCCGCGACGAGCGCGAGAGCGGTGGCTTCGTTCATCTGGAAGGCGGGAGCTACGGTGCGCTGTCCTCGTCGATAGGCGCCGGTGCCGCGGGAGATGCAGGGCGCCTGACCGTGACCGCCAATGATGACGAGGTCTTCGACGGCATCAGTCACGCGGATCAAGAGAATGGGAATCCCGAGCGCGATGGCTACCACGGTAGGTTGGGCGCGGCCCGCTTTGCGCTCGCACCGGCCCATCGGTTTACCCTCGACGGTTCGTTACTGTACAAGCGCTCGCGCGCCGAGATCGACGGCCCGGGCACGTTACCCGATGGCCGCCCGGGGCTCCGCGACGACCTAACGGCGTTCGGCATCGAAGAGACCTGGGTGGCCCAGACCCAGCCGTCCGTGGCGCTCAACCGCCGTTGGAATTCGAGCCTGCAGCTCGGCTTTACCCGCAACCGCGTTGCGACCCGAGTCCGGGACACCCCGTTCGGTTTCGATAACCGGCTCCTGCTCGCCCGTTGGACAAACGATCACCTCCTCTATGAAGGCGCCCCCGGGCCAACCGGCGACAGGGCGACGACCGGTAGTGCCGTGAGCTTTCGCTGGGGAGGGGAGGTCCAGCAGGAGGAAGGCGGCAATCAGTTCGATCGGCCGGGCCTCCCCTTGCACGGCGCGCGCACGATCTACACTGGCCTCACCGAATCGCAGGCTTGGCTCGGGCGCATGAGCGGATTCGCCGGCGTGCGCGTAGACCACTATGACGACCTCGGGATGCACCCGACGGCCTACGGCGGCCTGGCCTACGCTGCGACGAACGCTCTCACCGTACGGGCGTCCGGCGGCAACACCTATCGCGCGCCCGCTTTTCACGAGCTCTTTTTCATTCCGTTTTCCGGCCAACCGGGTCTGGAACCGGAGCGCAGTGTCGGCGCGGATCTCGGTATCGACTGGTCGCCGAGACCGGCCAGCCACCTTTCGCTGACCGGTTACTACAGTCGCCTGGATGACCTGATCCAGCTCACCTTCGCGCCGGAACTCCCTGGGCTCTTCGTCAGCGAGAACATCGCCGAGGCCCGGATCTGGGGTTTCGAGGTCGAGGGGGAATACCGCTGGGGATCGAGTATCGATAGCGGTTTCGAATACACCTATGCCAATTCCACCGACCTCGTGCATGACCGGGAACTACGCAAGCGCCCGCGCCACCAGGGCCGGATCTACACCGATTGGCAGACGATGCACGCGCCCCTCAGCGTCTTTATCGAGGCGGTCTACCGCGGCAGGCATTTCGACGACGACGCCAACCAACTTCTACTTGAGGACGCGGTGTACCTCAACGCCCAGGCAAGCTATCGGGTGAATCAGAACGTGCTCTTCTACGTGCGTGGCGAGAACCTGAACGACGATCGTACCCCGGAGACGTTCAGCTTCGGTGTACCCGGCGCCGCAGTCTTTGGCGGCGTCCGGGTAGAGCTGCCATAGCGGTTACGACGGAGCGCCCTCTCTTCCAAGGTTTCCCCTCCCTAATCTTTTGATTCATCGTCGTAAAAAGATCTTCACCCTATTCATAATGCGCCCACATTCGGATCACTTTAGCGACGCGGTCCTGTTCCAACACTTGATAGACAAGTCGGTGTTGGACGTTGATCCGGCGCGAATAGGCGCCTGCCAGGTCGCCAACGAGTTTTTCGTAGGGAGGCGGGTTCTGAAACGGATTACCCTTAAGGATATCCAGTAATTCCTCCGCCTTGGGCCGCCACCCGGCAGCAGCTAATTTCTTGGCGTCTTTTTGGGCCTGCCTGGTAAAGATGAGTTGCCATTTCACCAATCGGAGTCCTTGGCGCATTCCTCGATGGGTGTGCTCAACCCCTCGCGAATGGACTCTCTCATGCCAGGGATGGACAACAAGTACACAGTCTCCTGGATCGCGCGCCAGTCCTCCTCCGAAATAAGAACGGCATTCGAGCGCTTGCCGGTGATGAGTATGGGACTGTGGGTGGAAGCCGCTTCGTCGATCAAGCGATAGAGATTCGACCTCGCTTCGCTGGCAGTAAGAGTCGTCATCGGCCATTCCTCAGTGGGTTAGACTAAGTCGCCAATAGTACGCTATACCGTACGTTAGCTCAAACTGCCGGGCCAAACGGTAGACCTAATAAGGGTTGCTAAAAGGGTCGCGACGCGTACGGCGTGGAATACCGGCACGCCGCCGGTCGTTCGGAACCCCATCGAGCACGCGCTCGCCGCCACCGGCTACGACGTGTCCGAGGCGGCCCGGCAGCTTGGCGTGACCCGCATAGCGATGCGCTACCGGATGCGCAAAGATGGTTTGGACAAGTCGCCGGAGGATAGCGGAGCCGGGCTTTGACGCCTAGGGGCGCGGGCGGCTCCCCAGCTCATTGGTGAGGCGCACGAAATCGGCCACGGCGAGGGTCTCGGCGCGCAGCATGGGGTCGATCCCGGCGCGCTCGAATCCTTTCTCGTCCACCCATCCCCTCAAGGCATTGCGGAGGGTCTTGCGG
>JACCXJ010000234.1 GCA_013697045.1 Gammaproteobacteria bacterium
CCCACCGTCATCCTGGGCCTCGAGGCGCCGCGGCCGCCACGCTCCCCCGAGGTCTTCCTGCCCGTGGCGACCCCCGGCGTCGATCACGCGGGCCAGCTGGTGCGTCTGGACAGCGTCGTGTCCCTGCCGCTCCGGCGGCTGCGCGATTCCGGGCTGCCGAGCGTCGCAGAGGCCGTCGCGGCCATCGAGCAGGCGCTCTAGTAGGCAGTCATGTTAATTCGAAGTGATTTCGTCACCCCGGCAGAGCCTGCCCCGTACTTGATACGGGGGATATTGTCGGGGTCCAGGATGCAGGACAGCACCTACGTCCATGTGCTCTGGATTCCGGCAATCCGTGCCGGAATGACGTGCCTGTTTGAATAATCTTGATTGACTGACCAACTGGCTTGTCAAACAATCGCCGCGAGCGAACGGAGGGCGCTGCATTCTCGTCGCGCCGGGGAGGCAGCGCGCGGGCCCGAGCGCGGTAGGCGTTCTTACCAAACCCTCCGTCCGGTCGAGGTCCCGCTATTCCGTTCCTTCCCCGGCCTGATTGAGCGCGGTCTCCAGGCGCGTCAGGATCTCGTCGGCCACCGGGCCGCCCTCCCAATTACCGTCGTCGTCCAGCACCACCACCTCGGTCTTCTCGCCGATGCCGGTCAACTGCACCTCGTGCTCGGTTTTGTCGCGGCGCCAAAAGGCCAGGGACGATAGGAAACCCGCTTCCTCGGTGGCGGCCCCCGGAGCCGCCGTGAAATCGACGAAGTACACGCCGCGATCCCGATCCTCGTCCGCGACCGTGAAGCCGGCCTTGGCCAGGGCCCGACCGGTCAGATGCCAGGCCTCGGAAAAGTCTTCGGTGACACGCAGGTATTTCTTGCCCTCACCGGCGCTCACGAGCTCGGCTCGCCCGCCCGCGCCCGTTTGGCCGACGTCGACGGCGGCGGGCGACGGCGAACGTTCGGCGTCGTCTGCGGGATCCTCAGGCTCATCCGCGGATTCATCGTCGCCACCGCCGGCCGGGGTGCGGGTCGCATAGGATGGGGACTCGGACTCGAGAGCGGACTCGGACTGGGGATCGGACTCGGACGCGGAATCGGGCTCGGGCTCGCGTTCCGATATCGGTTCCTCCTCGTCGGCCGGTGAGCTGGCGTCCTCGTCGGCAATGCGCTCGTCCCGATCATCCTCGGACCGGACGTCGTCGGCGCGGCTGTCGTCGCGCGCGGTGGTGTCGTCCGGCGTCGGGACCTCGGTGTCTTCCGGGGACTCCTCCGCAGGACTCGGCGGTGCTGCCGGGGCCCGATATCGTTCTCCGCCCGAGTCGCGCCCCGACCGTTCGCCGCCGCCGCGCCTGGCGATACGTTCCTGATAAGTCGAATAGCTGGCGGTACCCTTGGCGTCCACCTCCGGTACCGACAGGGTGTCCGAGACGGCATCGGAGGATAGGTCGGGGGGTATCTCGAGGTCCGGCAGGGACGCGCTCTTCTGGTACTCCTTGTTGCGGTCGGGCATGACCTTGTCGAAGGTCGGGAACCAACTGCACCCGAGCATCGCAGAAAGGCAAAGACCGAGGATCAATCCACGCAACATGAGCCCACGCATCATGGGCCTACACAACATGAGCCCACGCATCATAAGGTTTTGCCTCACGCTTGACATCACGTTCGGGCCCCGCTCGGGACCCTCGGAAACCACTACGTTTAGGGACACGCGGATGCCTCCGCGGCGACCACGGGCGGTCACGCGGATGCCTCCGCGGCGGCCACGGGGACGCCCGCTTGCCGCATGGCCTCCCGGACGCGCGCAGGATAGGGCTCGGCCAGCCACGTCAGGGGCAATCGGATCCCGCGTCGGACGAGCCCCATCTCGTGGAGCGCCCATTTCACCGGGATGGGGTTCGACTCGGCGAACAGATCACGGTGCAGGCCGCGGAGCCGCGCATCGATGGACGCCGCCCGTGCTCGATCCCCCTTCGTGGCGGCGGCACACATCTCGTGCATGGCCTTCGGGGCTACATTGGCGGTCACGGAGATCACCCCCTGCCCGCCCCGCAGGATGAACTCCATGCTGGTGGCATCGTCCCCGCTCAGGAGCATGAAATCGGGCCCGCAGCGCTCCCGCAGGGCCTCGACGCGACTGAGGTCCCCGGTCGCCTCCTTGACACCGACGATGTGCTTGACCCGCGACAGGCGCTCTACCGTCTCGGGCAGCATGTCGCAGGCCGTGCGGCTCGGGACGTTATAAAGGATCTGGGGAATGGCCACCGCCTCGGCCACGGCCCGATGGTGCAGATAGAGCCCCTCTTGCGTGGGCTTGTTGTAGTAGGGTGTGACGAGCAGGCAGGCATCGGCACCGGCGGTGCGCGCACAGGCGGTCAGGCGGATGGCCTCGGTGGTCGAGTTGGCGCCGGTGCCGGCGATCACCGGCACCCGTTTGCGGACCTGCTGGACCACCTGGCGGATCACCTCGCAGTGCTCCTCCTCGTTCAGGGTCGCGGACTCACCCGTGGTCCCGACGGCCACGATGCCGTCGCTACCGTTCTCGATATGGAGCGCGCAAAGCCCCCGGAGCCCATCCCAATCGATGGGGACCTCCGCGCCCTGCCCGGCCTCCATCGGCGTGGCCAGGGCCACGATGCTGCCTCGAAACATCGATCGCGTCTCTCAACGCCCCTAATGGACCGGGCATAGTACGTGCCCGACCCGCACTTGACAAGGACGGTCCCGCCCCTCTCTCCCGCACCCCCGGCGCCTCCGCCTGGCGGATCCCGGCACGATTTCAGGTATACTTTCCGTTCGCCTCTTGGCCCGGCCCCCAGACCCCGGATGCAGAATCACTTCGTCATCTCCGCCCTCGGCAACAACCGCCCGGGGCTCGTGCATCAATTATCCAAGGCCGTCAAGGACTGCGGCTGCAACATCCTCGACAGCCGCATGGCGGTCCTGGGCGGCGAGTTCGCCGTGATCCTGCTGCTCGCGGGCACCTGGGATGCGATCGCCAAGATCGAGAGCATGATCCCGCGCCTCGAGGACAGCCTGGACCTCACGCTCATCTCCCGCCGCACCGAGGTCCGCGAGAAGGTCGCCAACCTCATGCCCTACGCGGTCGAGGTGGTGGCGAGCGACCGGCCGGGCATCGTCCACGACATCGCGCAGTTCTTCTCGTCGCGGGACATCAACATCGAAGAGCTGTTCACCGGAAGCTACGCGGCCGCCCATACCGGGACCCCCATGTTCTCCCTGCATGTGACCATCAGCGTCCCGACCAACACCTCCATCGCGGCGTTGCGCGGCGAGTTCATGGATCTCTGCGACCAGCTCAACCTGGATGCGGTCATGGAACCCGTCAAGTGACGTTCTACGGGAAGCCGATATGAGCCCGCCCGCGCTCGGCCAGCCGGTGCCCGACTTCGAGCTGCCCGCGACCGGCGGGAAATCGATCCGGCTGTCCGCGCTCCGGGGCCAGGCCGTGGTCTTGTATTTCTACCCCAAGGACAGCACCCCGGGTTGCACCCTCGAAAGCCGGGACTTCCGCGACCAGTTAGCGGCTTTCGCGCGCGCCCATGCCGTGGTCCTCGGCGTGTCGCGCGACGGGCTCTCCTCCCACGAGCGTTTCAAGGGTGCGGAGTGCCTGCCCTTCGAGCTTCTGGCGGACGAGGACGAGGCCCTGTGCCGCCAGTACGATGTCCTCAAGGAGAAGAACCTATACGGCAGAAAGGTGATGGGGATAGAACGCAGCACCTTCCTCATCGATGGCGACGGCGTGTTGCGCCGGGAATGGCGCAAGGTCAAGGTGGAAGGCCACGTCGCCGAGGTGTTGCTCGCGCTCCAGACCCTCTAGGAACGCGGCTCCCACCCTGCAGAGCACACGCCTCGGTGGTCACCGAGCCCTGTCCACGGCTGTTCGTGCTCGACACCAACGTGTTGCTGCACGATCCGACGGCGTTGTTCCGCTTCGAGGAGCACGACCTGTACGTGCCCATGGTGGTCCTGGAGGAATTGGACGCGGCCAAGAAAGGCGCCTCGGAGCTGGCCCGCAACGCCCGCCAGGTCAGCCGCTTCCTGGATGAGCTGATCGGCGACGCCGATCGACGGGTCATCGAGCAGGGGCTGCCGCTCCCGCGGCCGACGAGCGCTCGCAACGGCGCCCTCCCCGGGGGACCGATTACTCCTCCGGGGCCGCGGGGCGGACGCCTATTCCTGCAGACCGAGCAGCTCAGCGTGGACCTGCCCGCGCCCGTGCCCGGCAACAAGCCGGACCACATCATCCTGGCCGTGGCCATCGCTCTCGGGCCGCTCCGTCCCGAGCGCACCGTCATCCTGGTCTCCAAAGACATCAACCTGCGCATCAAGGCGCGTGTCCTGGGCGTCCCGGCCGAGGACTACTATAGCGACCGGGTCATCGACGACGCCCGCCTGCTCTATGCCGGCACCCACGAGCTCCCCCCCGATTTCTGGGCACGTCATGGCGAGGACATGCGCTGCTGGCAGGAGCATGGCCGTACCTTCTATGAAGTGCAGGGACCGCTGGTGCGGCGCTGGTACCCGAACGAGTTCCTCTATCAGCCCGGGCAGGAGGACTTCGAGGTCATCGTCCAGCGCGGGCAGGGCGAGCGCACCACGCTCCAGAAGGTCGTCGATTACCGGGCGGCCCGCAACGCCGTCTGGGGCATCACCGCCCGCAACCGCGAGCAGAGCTACGCCTTGAACCTGCTCCTGGACCCGGGCATCGATTTCGTGACCCTGCTCGGCACGGCCGGGACCGGCAAGACCTTGCTGGCGCTCGCAGCGGGTCTCGCGCAGACCATGGAGATGCAGCGTTATCGCGAGATCGTCATGACCCGCATCACGGTGCCGGTGGGCGAGGACATCGGTTTCCTCCCGGGCACCGAAGAGGAGAAGATGACGCCCTGGATGGGGGCCTTGCTCGACAACCTGGAGGTCCTGACGCAGACCGATGTCGGCGGAGACTGGGGGCGCACCGCCACCACCGATCTGTTACAGAAACGCATCAAGATCCGCTCGCTCAACTTCATGCGCGGCCGCACCTTCCTGAACCGTTATGTGATCATCGACGAGGCCCAGAACCTGACCGCGAAGCAGATGAAGACCCTCATCACCCGCGCCGGCCCCGGCACCAAGATTATCTGCCTCGGCAACCTCGCCCAGATCGACACCCCCTACCTGAGCGAGACCACCTCGGGCCTGACCTACGCCGTGGACCGATTCAAAGAGTGGGAGTACAGCGGCCACGTGATCCTCTTGCGCGGCGAGCGTTCAAGGCTCGCGGACTTCGCGGCGGAGGCACTGTAGCGCGGATTTCTCACCGGCACCCTGCTGCGACGCGGGGCACAGGCCGCCGTAGGAGTGCGTCGGCTGGTCGGCACGCTCGGAGACAAAAGTATCGGTGCGGGGGAACCAAGGATCACCGCGGGGAACCGACGTCGGGAAGGGGCGAGATGACGTTACCGCGGTGGGAACGAACATCCACACCGCCCCCCACGTCGCCCCCGAGGGTGAGGACGACGTTTCCGTCGAAGGATCCGCCGCCAGCGTTCGCAGGCTCTCAAGCAGGCCGAACAGCGAGCACGGGACCTTGACACTTCCTTTCAGTGGATGCACCAACATGAGGCATTGCGCCCCCCTTGGTAAAACATTCATACTATGTTGGTGTTCCGGCTGCAGGATGTGCAATAGGATCCCGGCAGAACCGAACGGCGGCGGCATGGCAGGGGGGATGTCAGTCGATATCGGGTGGGGTAGACGCGCCGTGTGCGTCGTAACCACCGAACGCATGCAATAGGACGTTCCGGCGCTGATCCCCATACGCGCCCTCCCCGAAGGCGGGTTACGCGATACGACCGCTAACCCGCCCTACGGGCTCCCAATTAACCGTTATATCAAAATAAGGTGAATAGCTTGAGCAAAGAAAAGGCATTAAAAGTAATAGAACGCTTGGAAGGCACGCTGATTGCCGATCTTAAAAGTCTGAAAATAATAGCGGAAGAACGTGAACGGGATAAGTTATTACAAGAACAATTGCCCGGAGCATTTAACTTTACGGTATTTTTAACGGGATTAGTGGCATGTGAAACTTTGGGATATCTTATAAATGCAAAATCGCGTGCTGTAGATACAAAAAATAATATCGAGCATTTTCTTTCCCGTAGTTACTGTGAATCTTCTGCCTTCAATAAAAAGAATTATAAAGATGCGCTTGTTTCCTTAAGAACTAATTTGGCTCATGTGTATGGAATGACGGGCCTACGAACGCACGAAGTAGATAAAGACTTAATCTTGTGTGTCGGGGGATCCTCATATCCTGAAATAATAAGCAGCCAAAAAACAGCTAAGTTAAATGGTATCAAGTTTATTGAGTTGATTGTAAAAGCCTTTGAGTCAATCAAGTCAGAAGTTTCAACCGGCAACGATGGATCGGATATCGTAAGGTCTATCAGTGAAAAATAATGATATAACAATGCAAGGCACCGAAGGCGATCCACGGCGCTAAGCCTCATTCATGTTGCATTGCGCCAGCATACGAGACCAACGCATGGTCGTGTGGCCCACGTAGGCTTCCACAGTTGTATTACTTGCGGCGCGATCCGTAAGCCATAAGGCTGTGAACCGTCCGTTGCTTTCCAGAATAAGGCGATGCTTGCCTTCGCAATCTTCGACGATGACCGGCAAGGGCGTTAACGGAAAACCGTCCGTGAGGATGGCTCTGGCCAATGATCTTATTTTTTCTTCCGTCTCTGTATTGATCGTTAATCGACTAACTGCCCCGTCCTTTAAATCGCTTGCTAGATCTGACAATAGGTACGGAACGTTTCCTTGCTCTCTACGTGCAAAGATGGTGTGAAGCGGAACTTCGTAGGCAATAGACAGATCGAGCCGGCCCCGAAAGAACTCCGTATTCGGAAGAAATGGGCAGACCAGGGATCTCGTGCTTTGAATTAGCTCAAGGGACACCGACGAATCAGCACTAGAGATTCTCTCCAGTACCTGGAAGTAGTTAGCAATGCAGCTTGTCGGTAACGCCATCTTCTCTATCAAACCCGGCGCCCATATTCCATCCGCTCCCGAGCCGTGTTAGCCGTTCGTTCGGAAGCTCCTCAACCACTGTGTTCTTGCACTCCTCCGCGCCAACGGCGGGCCACCTGCTCCTGATAGGCCACATTATGCTCAGGTTTGGCGCCCCAATGGTACCCACAACAGCAAGGTAGCGGCCATAGAAGGGGGGAGGGTGGTAGCAGGCAGCACTCAAGGCCCCGGCACCCAAAAGGACCCTTCGGAGTCCTTTTTTGTTACGTTGCCATCGGCTCCTAATGCACGTGCCCACTCCTGACATGGGTAACCTTGTCGTTTATCGTGATCGGATCTGGTAATTGTACGGGACAAAACAACTCCCTGCTGTTGGGTGAGATAGCAACCCGAGGGTTCAGCAAGTTCGCGGGGTTGTTGGGCCAAGGCCAATCATTGTTAGCCACCACCAAAGTGGCGGTCAATACCACCGAAAAGATGATTCTTTGCATGTCTATGTACCTCGGCGACGCATGGTACATGGTATCATACCACGAGGGGTCGGTAATTTGTCCAGAAACGACGCCGTGAAACATCCATAGTGTCCTCGATACGCTTTTACCGTGGTGATGGTGATCGGTGGACAGAGTGGCTCGCGCAAGGCTGTCCGGGGCTAACCGCTCTCACAGCCCAAGTTCTGGGTGGGATCGAGCACGGCGAGAGGCTGTCAGTTTTAGTGAATACTTCTGCAATCTCGAAGGCGCTTTGTGTTTGCTGACAGGCATGCCATCTATCACGGTTTGGTAGCGATTGGTCGTTTTGAGCGGGGCTGCCCTATTCCATACCCCTAGTGGCATCGGTGCTCAGCGCCTATGCCCTGGTAAAAATGGGCATCGCATTCCTGACTATACCACCGGTGGTTGCATTCATATCGGGTCTCGTGGATACGCTGCTCTCCGTTACCGTCGTAGCAGCGGCCCTCACCTTCCGACGTTTCCCAAACCGGATCGTACAGACTCTCACTGCCTTTGCCGGAATCGGTCCCGTAGTCAATTTGGTCGCATTCTTGGGAATATCTTTCGTCAACTTGTCTCCTCACCATCTGCTGGACACTTACGTAACGCGCGTGTTTACATTCCCACTTATGGTCTGGAACTTGGCTATCAACGCACACATATTTAGGCACGCGCTCTCGACCCGATTTGTGAAGGGATTAGGGCTAGCTTTGCTCATTACCGCAGCTAGTGGGTTGCTGACCATGGCGATACAGCCGCCGACGCAGCCCACTATGCTGGGGGTGGGAGCGCTCAGTCAGGGGGCCCGCTAGTGCGGGCGGTGATCCTTTGTTCCCCCACGTCGATACTTCAATTCGGCGCGTGCCGGCAACGTATCCACTCGTGCTGACATTGATGCGCTCCATGCCAACGATGATTCGGGGCGTGCCGATAACGATTCCGGCTATGCCGACAATGATTCAAGGTGTGGGCACGATGATTCGGGCCGCGCCAACGTCGTAGCCGAGGCCGTGGGCTCGTCCACGGGGACGAGATCGAAGCCGGCATCGGTACCGGCAGTCCTTCAAACTGCGCCAAGCTCGCCAACCGGTACGTTACGCTGGCGCGCAAGGTCATCCAGGGCTACTTCGGTCCCGATTCCACGCAATACGCCCAGGTCGGTGGCACCCGCCAGAGCGACCGCAAGACCGGCGGCCGCCGGGCCAAGGTCACGATGCTGCCCCAGGCAGCACAAGGCCGGACGACCGCCGGGGCCGGCGGGTCCTTGCGAACCCCGGTGCCCGTGGCGCCTGCCGAGGCGATTTCGGCCGCGCCAGAGGAGCGGCCGCCCGACGCCCTGCGGCGGTGGAACGCCCTCTCTACCCCGGCGACGTCTACGGAAGCCGCCGCAGCCCGCCTTGCGTCCACACCCGCCATTGACCCTTCCCCGCTGCAGGACCATACGCCGGGACCACCCCAACTCCCAGATCCACATGGGGAAACTGAGCCATGACCGACGCCCGAAGCCCGCCGGACCCGCCTCGCGACCCTGCCCGGCGCCTTACAATCCCCAAGGCTCATAGCCCTTGATCCAGAAGTTCAGCCCGCGTAGGATGCGGTGAACGAAGCAAGCGGGTGCGCTGTGCGCACGCGGAATGGCCAAGGATGCTTCTGAGTGGTTACGGTGAACCCAACGCTCGGTCCGCGTGCGCACCGCAAACCACGCGGTGCACACCCTACGACTTGTCTTTACCCAGCCGGAGTAGCACGCGGCACGCGATCGGAACCGGTTGAAGAAAAAGAAAAAGGGCCAGGCTCAAAGCCACGCTCGATTTATAGCGAGCGTAGGGTGCGCTGTGCGCACGCCGAGAACGACGTTGTGCTTACCGGATGTCTCACCACTGATGCGCCCGAACACCCGGAACCGCCTGTTTCTTCACCGTCTCGTCAGGCGTCAATTAGACCGCGTCGGAAATGAAGTCATCCGTTTACATTGAAACCACTATTCCAAGCTATCTCACGGCTTGGAGAAGCCCGGAATTGATTATGGCGGCCAATCAAGAAGCGACCCGAAGCTGGTGGGAGACCGCTCGTCCCAAATATGAGCTTTTCATTTCCGACATCGTTATCCAAGAAGCAAGTGGAGGCGATCCGGCGGCGGCAGAACGCCGTGTAGCGGCAATCCAAGGGCTGGCACGACTGGACGTATCAGAAGAAGCCGAGGCGCTGGCGGCACGGCTTCTTGAAAGTGCTGCCGTCCCTGAGAAAGCGACGACCGATGCCCTGCATATTGCAGTCGCCACAGTTCACGGCATCGATTACCTGCTTACGTGGAACTGCAAACACATCGCGAATGCAGTCATGCGATCTGAGATCGAGGCTGTTTGCAGAGCCGCTCGATATGAACCGCCGGTGATCTGCACACCGATGGAGTTAATGGAGGAATAGGCCGTGTGGCACGATCCTATCGTTGAAGAAGTTCGCCGTATCAGAGACAAGCATGCGAAGAGGTTCAATTACGACCTTCATGCCATCTGCGAGGATTTTCGGAAGATGCAGTCGGAATCCGGCCACGAAGTTGTATCTCGTCAACCACGTAGACCGCTGTTCTATGTAACCCAACAAGGCGCTCCAGGCGACGCCCGGTGATCGCGCCGGTCGTAGCGTCGTTCTCGGACCGGCGAAAGGAGGGAAGAAAAGGGGCCAGGCTCGGCAACCGCCTGACAAACGCGGCTGCGCAGCAAGTATTGGGAGGAGCTCGCGGGCCCGTCGGCCTGTAGCCCCGATTTTTCACCGCCACCCTGCTGCGCCGCGGGGCACAGGCCGCCGGGTGCACCGGCTATGCTAAGATGCCGGCATCCCCCCCTCTCCTACAGCCTCTGATTGATTGAATTGGGCCATGGTCGATTTCGCCAAAGAGCTATCCTCCGTCAACATCGAAGACGAGATGCGCCAGTCCTATCTGGACTACGCCATGAGCGTCATCGTGGGGCGCGCCCTCCCCGACGCCCGCGACGGGCTCAAGCCCGTACACCGGCGCGTCCTGTATGCGATGCGCGAGCTCGGCAACGACTGGAACAAGCCCTACAAGAAATCGGCGCGCGTGGTCGGCGACGTCATCGGTAAATACCACCCCCACGGCGACGTGGCCATCTACGACACCATCGTGCGCATGGCCCAGCCCTTCTCGCTGCGCTACATGCTCATCGATGGGCAGGGCAATTTCGGCTCGGTGGATGGCGATGCCCCGGCGGCCATGCGCTACACCGAGGTGCGCATGTCGCGCATCGCCCACGAATTGCTGGCCGATCTCGATCAGGAGACGGTCGATTTCGTCCCCAACTACGACGGCTCGGAGACCGAGCCCTCGATCCTGCCGACGCGCGTCCCCAACCTGTTGATCAACGGCTCGACCGGGATCGCCGTCGGGATGGCCACCAACATCCCCCCGCACAACTTGCGCGAGGTCGTCGACGCCTGCCTGGCGCTGATCGAGCGGCCCGAGCTGACGATCCCGGATCTCTGCGAGCTCATCCCCGGTCCCGATTTCCCGACCGCCGGGATCATCCACGGCATCGCCGGGATCCACGAGGCCTATGCGAGCGGCCGGGGGCGCATCTACCTCCGCGCCAGGACCGCGTTCGAGAACGAGGGGGAACGCATCGTGGTCTCCGAGCTGCCCTACCAGGTCAACAAGGCCAAGCTCCAGGAGCGCATCGCCGAGCTCGTCAAGGACAAGAAGCTCGAAGGGATCCGCGAGATGCGCGACGAGTCCGACAAGGACGGCATGCGCCTGGTGATCGAGCTCAAGCGCGGGGAGATCGCAGAAGTGGTCCTGAACAACCTCTTCCAGCACACCAACATGCAGGTGGTGTTCGGCATCAACGTGGTGGCTTTGGTGCAGGGCCGCCCACGGACGCTGAACATCAAGGAGATGCTGGAGTGCTTCCTGCGCCACCGGCGCGAGGTGGTCACGCGCCGGACCCTCTACCAGCTCCGCAAGGCGCGCGATCGAGCCCATGTGCTGGAGGGGCTCGCGGTGGCGCTGGCCAACATCGACCCCATCATCGCCCTCATCAAGTCTTCGCCGAGCCCCGCCGAGGCCAAGCGGCGACTGATGGAGAACGTCTGGGCACCCGGTGTGGTGGTCAAGATGCTGGAGCGCGCGGGGGCCGAGTCCTCACGACCGCGCGATCTGCCCGAGGAGTACGGCCTCAGCGCAGAGGGGTATCGCCTCTCCGAGGTCCAGGCCCAGGCGATCCTGGACCTGCGCCTGCAACGCCTCACTGCCCTGGAACAAGACAAGATCATCGAGGAGTACCAGTCGCTTTTGAAACAGATCCAGGACCTGCTCGAGATCTTGAGGCTCCCCGGGCGCCTCATGGAGGTGATCCGCGAGGAGCTCACGGCGGCTCGGGACCAGTTCAGCGACGCCCGCCGCACCGAGATCCGTACCGAGGCGGCCGATCTCCGGCTCGAGGACCTCATCAGCGAGGAAGAGGTGGTCGTGACGCTCTCGCACGAAGGCTACGCCAAGGCCCAGCCGCTCGATCAATACCGCTCGCAGCGCCGCGGCGGCAAGGGCAAGACCGCCACCACGATGAAGGAAGAGGACTTCATCGAGAAGCTCTTCGTGGCCAATACCCACGACACCATCCTGTGCTTCTCGAGCCTCGGCCGGCTCTACTGGCTCAAGATCTACGAGCTGCCGCAGGCGGGACGGACGGCGCGCGGCAAGCCCATGGTCAACCTCCTGCCGCTCGCCGAGGGCGAGCGCATCACGGCCATCCTGCCCATCAAGTCCTTCGAGCAGGAGGGCTTCGTGCTCATGGCGACGCGCCAGGGCGTCGTCAAGAAATGTCCGCTCGCCGAATTCTCGCGCCCGCGCCCGAGCGGGATCATCGCCATCGAGCTCCCCGACGGCGACCGGCTGGTCGGCGTCGCTTTGACCGACGGGGAGCAGGACGTGATGCTGTTCTCGAGCGCTGGCAAGGCCGTGCGTTTCCGGGAGGACGAGGTGCGCGCCATGGGGCGCACGGCGCGCGGGGTCCGCGGCCTCCGGCTCGCGGAGGGCGAGACGGTCATCGCGCTCATCATCGTCGTGCCCGGCACCCACATCCTATGCGCCACCGAGCGCGGCTACGGCAAGCGCACCCCGATCGAGGATTACCCGCGCCACGGGCGCGGCGGCCAGGGCGTCATCGCCATCCAGACGACGGCCCGCAACGGTCTGCTCGTCGGCGCCATCGCGGTCCGCGACGAAGACGAGGTGATGCTGGTCAGCAACCGCGGCATGCTGGTCCGCACGCCAGCCCGCGACATCAGCATCGTCGGCCGCAACACCCAGGGCGTCCGCCTCATCGACCTGCCCGAGGACGAGCGCTTGGTCGGCGTGGAGGGGTTCGTGGATTACGAGGAGGAATGAGCGGGAACACCGCTGGGCTGCGGTCTATCCACCCTGGCCCCGCTATCGCAGGGGAGGGAACTCACACACCTCCCCTGTTCGTGCCGTTTACGAACAAGGGACGGGGTCGGAGGATCAAAAAGGCCGATCCTGTTGCGTATCCTCCTCGTCATTGGACCCCTGAGGTCCGAGGAAGCACGCCAACGCGGTCCCCCGTGAGCCGGCCTTGGGTCGCGGGCCGCGGCCCGCGACCCAGACCCGGCCGGATGCCTCGCCCCCATCGGAACCGTGCCCTGCCGGCGTGCCCGACATCAAGACGACAAGCCCATGGGGTCGGGGCAAGGGGAAATCTGCGCCCCGGAACGTCTCCCGACACGGCGGGTGTCGAGGGGAAAGGCCGTCGGCGTTCTTCCCGCGGTCCTGATGCCCGAGAGATACCTACGCGCTTGCCGGACACGGGTTGAAGAACCGTCGGCTGAGCACATCAAGAAGTCCCTTGGCCTTGCACCATAACCCATTCTGCTTAGCAAGCGTAACAAAGCGTAGGTGCGCTGTGCGCACCGCACGCGGAAGGCTGGATGTTTCCGAACGGCTACGATGAACCCAATGCGCGAGCCGCGTGTGCACCGCAGACGACGCGGTGCACACCCTACGACTGCGCTTGTTAGTTTAGAAGGCGAGATCGAACCGCTCAAGGTAGAGGCCTTCGAGCGGCGCAAGGCCGAGCTCCAAGAGGGCATCGCCGCGCTTCAAGAGGAGATCGCGGCCCTCAAGGCCGAGCGTAAGGCCACCCAACGGCATATCCCCTTCTATGAGCTGCCCGAAGAAGAGCGCTTCAAACGCTTGAGCACGCAAAGCAAGCACTTCGTCGATACCATCAAGATGATCGCCTACCGCGCCGAGACGGCGATGGCGCAAACACTGCGCGAGAAGATGGCCCGCTATGACGATGCATGAAGTTTGCTCCGTGCCGTCTACAGCTCGGAAATCGACCTCTTGCCCAATGCCCAAGAGAAGACCCTCACGGTGCGCTTACACCCGCTCGCCAACCAGAGCTCCGATGACACCATCCGCCATCTATG
>JACCXJ010000248.1 GCA_013697045.1 Gammaproteobacteria bacterium
CGTCAAGAGCTACTTTGACACAATTCCCTGCGGACCGTTGATGGACCGACTCGAGGACGAGATCAGTGACGGCAAGGTGCTGGCACTGGTGGAGGCCTTCCTCGGTCAAGACATCCTGGATGGACTCGGGCGCTGGACGCCCAATCATGGCTCGACTTCGATGATCCGGCTGGGTTCGGATGGTCTTTGCGAGCTCATGCGACGCGGAGCTACTCTGGCTGCTTGATCAAGCTCTCGGCCGGGATGCCAAGTCCCCTATGCAGCTTCCAGATCATCTTTAGCGTCAGCGGCCGCTTGTGGTTCAGAACCTCGTACACGCGGTTCAGGCGTCCGATCATGGGTTCCAGATCCTTGGGGGAGAGCCCCATCTGGTCCATGCGGAACTTAATCGCTTCGACCGGATCCGGAAGATCTAGTGGGAAATGCCTCTTTTCGTAGGCCTCCACCAGAGTCACCAGGACGTCGAGACGTTCACCTTCCGGGGTGTCCGTTTCGGCCATCATGAGCGACTCGATCTCCTTCAGGGCTGCCCGGTAGTCGGCATCGGTCTTGATCGGTTTGATGTCCATCGTCACCTACTTCAAATCGTCTGCGCGTCGATCTCTTCGTACTGAGCGTGGGTTCCGATGAACCGCACGTAGACCACCCGGTACGTGTAGTTGATCCATACCACCACCCGGTACTTGTTGCCAGCGATGTTGAACACCACGCGTCCGTCCCTCAGGATGCTTGCGTTCCGGAACTCGGCTTTCACGTCCGCCGGAGATGCCCAGTCGGCCTTGAGCGTGTGCCGGTACCACGTCAGCCCAGGCTGCTCGGCGTCCGCGTAGGCCGGGTTGTCTTTCCAGAAGGCCTTGAGTCTCGAGAGGGCGATGATCCGCACCCGCCTATCTTAGTCCCACGCTGGGACTACGGCAATGTTCGCCTCCCGGAGGGCGAGGGAGAAAACCGATCCTCAACCCACGAGGTCAGGATCGCCACGATGCGCCCCACGGCCCCCCGCTGGCTCAGGATCACTTGCCGGCCGCGCTCACCGGCCTCGCGGCGTACCTCCGGAGCGGACAGGAGCTCCGAGACGCGGGCCGCCAAGACGTTCGGGTCTTCCGTGATCCAGGCCGCGCCGGCGGCGATCAAGGCACCGTAGATGGCCGTAAAATTCGTGATGTGCGGCCCCGTCACTACCGGCACCGCGAGGCGCGCGGCCTCGAGCGGGTTGTGGCCGCCGATCCCGACCAGGCTGCCGCCGACGAACGCGACGTCCGAGGCCCCATAGAAGACGGCCAGATCGCCCATGGTGTCGAGCAACAAGACATCGGTCGCCGCCGTGCAGCCCTCGCCCCTGGAGCGCCGCGTGGTCTCGAATCCGTATTGCTTGCACAGATCATGAACGCGCCCAAAGCGCTCGGGATGGCGTGGGGCAAGGACCAAGAGCGCTTGACCGTGGCGGCTCTGGACCGCCGCGTGTGCGCGCAAGACCAGTGCCTCCTCGCCTTCGTGGGTGCTGCCGGCGATCCACACGGGCCGGTCGCGGCCTATCTCACGGCGCAAGCTCGCGCCCTCTGCGAGGAGCCCGGCCGGGACCTCGGCGTCGAACTTGACGTTGCCGGCGTCGCTGACCGCCGAAGGATCGGCGCCGAGCGCCACGAACCGCTCTGCGTCTTCCGCCGACTGCGCGGCGATCCGTTGGACGTTGCGGATCAAAGTGCGCGTGATGCCTGGAATGCGCTGGTAGCCTCGAAACGAGCGCGGCGAGAGCCGGGCGTTCGCGAGCAGGACCGGAACCCCTTGGCGCCGGCACTCGGCCAGTAGATTGGGCCAGAGCTCGGTCTCCATGATGACCACCGCCACGGGCAGCACGCGCGTGAGGAAACGCCGCATCGCCACGGGTAGATCGAAAGGGAAAAAGAAACGCCGGACCGTATCGCCGAGCTCCCGAGCCACACACTCGGCCCCCGTCGGTGTGGTCGTGGTCATCACCACTTCGATGTGCGGGAAGCGAGCGCAGAGGGCTCGCACCAGCACGGCCGCCGCCTGCGCCTCACCGACCGACACGGCGTGGACCCAGAGGCGGGGCCGTCCCCGATCCGCGAGCTGGATATATCCCAGGCGCTCCGGCCAGGCCCGCCGGTAGCCGGGGTGGCGCGCGCCCAGCCAAGCGAGCCTCAAGAACAGGAACGGGGTCGCGAGATAAAAGCAGAGCGTGTACAGCCTTCTCACGCCCCACGAGTTGATATGGGGGGGAGCCACTCGAGGTAACGCTCGACGCCGTCCTCGATGCCCAAGAAATCCGCTCCGTGTCCGGCCGCGCGCAGCGTCCCGAGATCGGCCTCCGTGTAAGCCTGATAGGCCGCGCGCAGGTCGTCGGGGAAGGGGATGTACTCGATGTCACCGCGCCCGTGCCAGGCGAGGACGGCGCGCGCCACGTCGTTGAAGCTCCGGCTCGTGCCGGTCCCGACGTTGAACACCCCGGAACACCCGGGGTGCGCGAGGAACCACAGGTTCACGGCCACCACGTCCTCGACATGGACGAAATCGCGGCGCTGTTCCCCGTCCGCATAGCCATGGCTTCCGGCGAAGAGACGCAGGCGACCGCCCTGGCGGATCTGCCGGTCGAAGTGGTAGACCACGCTCGCCATCCCCGCCTTGTGGGCCTCGTGCGGACCGTAGACATTGAAATAGCGCAAGCCCACGATCTGGCTCTCGGCCTCCGGCAGGCGCCGAAAGACGTGCTCATCGAAGAGGTGCTTGGAGTAACCGTAGGCGTTCACCGGTGCCTCGTGCCCGCGAGAGAATATCCGGCCGGTGCCGTACACCGCGGCACTGGAGGCATACAGGAAGGGGATGCGCCGCATGAGGCAATAGTCCAGCAGATCGCGGGAATAGGCGTAGTTGTTGCGCATGAGATAACGGCCATCCCATTCGCTCGTGACCGAGCAGGCGCCGTCGTGAAACACCGCCTCGATGGGCGCGCGGAGCTCTAAGCCGCGCTGGATGAGTGCGAGAAAATCGTCCTTGTCGTAATAATCCATGACGGACAGGCCGACGAGGTTCCGGAACTTGCGCCCGTCCTTGAGGTTGTCCACCACCACGATGTCGCGATGGCCATTGGCATTCAAACCTCCGACGAGGTTGCTGCCGATGAATCCCGCGCCGCCTGTCACGACGATCACGATCGAGACCCTCCTTCGGTCAATCCCTCGAGCGCCGTGACCACCCGGGTGCTGGAGCAGCCCGCCACGAGGGGCAGGGTGACGACCCGCCCGCCCCCGTCCGTCACACAGCCGTGACCCGCGATCTGCTCGGGCCGGTAATCGCCGCCTTTCACCAGGACCTCGGGGCGCACCCGGCAGATGAGGCGCTCCGGCGTGTCCTCCGTAAACGGCACCACCCAGTCCACCGAACGCAGGCCCGCGAGCACCGCCAGACGCTGCGCCAGCGGGTTGACCGGCCGGCCCGGTCCTTTGAGACGGCCGGCCGAGGCATCGTCGTTCACCGCCACGACGAGCCGATCGCCCAAGGCCCGCGCTTCGGCGAGATAGCGCACATGGCCGGCGTGCAAGATATCGAAACAGCCGTTGGTCATGACCACGGTCTCGCCGCGCAACCGGGCACGCTCCACGAGCCCGATCAAGACGTTTTCGCTCACGATGCCGGCGGCCGCACCGACCTCGTCGTGGAGGGCGGCGGCCAGCTCTTCGACGCTCACGCTCGCGGCCCCGAGCTTTCCGACCACGATGCCCGCGGCGGTATTGGCCAACGCCGCGGCGTGCTTCAAGTCCTGTCCGGCCGCGAGCGCCGTGGCCAGCACCGCGACCACGGTGTCGCCCGCGCCGGTGACGTCGTACACCTCGCGCGCCTTGGCCGGGAATTCGGTCTCCTCCCCCTCGCGCGGGATCAGCAGCATACCGCGCTCGCCGCGCGTGACCAGGAGCGCCGCGAGCCCGAGCGTCTCGCACAGGCGCCGGCCCTTGTCGATGAGCTCGTCCCGACCGGCGCATTCGCCCACGACGGCCTCGAGCTCCTTGGTGTTTGGCGTCAGCACCTGGGCACCCCGATAGCGCGAAAAATCGCGGCCCTTGGGGTCCACGACGATGGGTTTACCTTGGCTGCGCGCGAGATCGATGATGCGCTCGACATTCGCCAGACTACCCTTGGCATAGTCCGACAGGACCACGACCTGTGCCCCCGGCAGCGCCGATCGGAAGTCCTCGAACAACTGTTCCATCCAGCCCCCAACTTCATTGTGTAGTTCGAAATCGAGGCGGATGAGCTGCTGGTGTTGGGAAAGGACGCGCAGCTTGACGGTGGTGGGCGACCCGGCGACGCGGGTGAACCGGCACCGCACCCGAAGGGCCTCGAGCCGGTCCGCGAGCACCGCGGCGGCCTCGTCGGCGCCGGTCACGCCGATGAGCATAACGCCGGCACCGAGCGCCGCGACGTTGGCCGCGACGTTGGCGGCCCCGCCCGGCCGTTCCTCGCTCACTGTCACGTGCACGACCGGCACCGGCGCCTCGGGAGAAATGCGGCCGGTCGCGCCCGACCAGTAGCGGTCGAGGATCACGTCCCCGACGACGAGTATCGATGCGGATTGAAAGGCGCGGGGGCTGAGGGTCATCGCTCGGGCGACGGCACGATCGGACCACTATAATAGCCCGTCGTGTACGCGAGTAAACCCATATGGGCTCCAGGCCGACCGCAGCGCTACGGCCTCCTGGCCGCGGCCGCCGCGCTCCTGTGCGCGGCCGTGGGCGTGTACGCAGGCCCGCTCGAGCCCTTCAGCACCACCTACCGCGTCGAGATGGCGGGGCTCACGATCGGTACCATCGACAGAAGTCTCGCGCCCGGCCCGGGCGGTCGTTACCGCTACCGTTCCGAAACCCGGGCCAAGGGCCTCGCCAAGCTCCTTTTTGATGACCACCTGATCGAGGAAAGCCTCTTCGAGGCCAACGCCACCGGTTTGAGGCCGATCCGGTATTCGTCCCGCTACACCGGGCACAAGGGCCCGAGCACGGTGAACGTGCGCTTCGACTGGCGCCGATCCAAGATCCAGAATCAAAAAAACGAACGCCGCTGGGAGCTGCCGCTGTCGGCTTCGGTCTTCGACAAGCTCCTATACCAACTGGCCATCATGTACGACCTCCGTGCCGGCAAGCGCGACCTGAGCTACCAGATCTTGGACGGCCACGAGATCAAGACCTACCGTTTCCTGCACCTCGGAACGGAGCGT
>JACCXJ010000262.1 GCA_013697045.1 Gammaproteobacteria bacterium
CGTCAACGGACCTGCGGTGGATTGGGATCTTGAGGCGGTAAGAACTGCATAGCTGTTTGCAATATTTACACAGTCCGGATCGACTTCCCTGTCTCTGGAAGTCATTGAGGGCAACAAGCAATCCCGGGTGAAGCGGGCGCGATCGATTGTGCTGTAGTCGCGCTCACCAGGTAGCGCCTGTCGTCCAGACGCACGGCCAGGCTGTGGCGATAGGCCCGCAGGGCCCGTTGACAACTCGCGTTGAAATTTCTAGGCTGAATACGCGAACGAACCGCATGCGCATGCCGATCGCGCGTTCTCCTGTGCTTGCTCCCTCCGCTCATCCGACCCGCGATTCTGCCCCATGGCCACGTGATGACCGCGAGCGTCGTGTGACGAGGGCCGCGCGCATCCGGGACGTGCCGGGCCGCCACCGCATAATGACCTGACGAGCTCTGTGCCCCTTTCCTGCAGAGCGCGCTCGGGGTCTTTGCCTTCATCGGCCTGGCCTGGGCGGTGAGCGAGGACCGGCGCGCCTTCCCCTGGCGGTGCTCGCGGGCCTCGTGTTCCAGTTCGCGCTGGCCGCGGCCTTGTTGAAGTTGCCCTGGGTCAGGGCCTGGGTCTCCGGGCTCAACGAGGTGATGCACGCGCTCGAACGGGCCACTGAGGCCGGCACCGCCTTCGTGTTCGGTTACCTCGGCGGTGGTCCCCTGCCGTTCACCGAGGCCATGCCGGGCGCGAGCTTCGTGATCGCGTTCCGCGCGCTGCCGCTCATCCTCGTGGTCAGCGCGCTGTCCTCGCTGCTCTTCTACTGGCGTATCCTCCCGTTCATCGTGCGCGGGCTCTCGCGGCTGTTCGAGAAGACCCTGGGGATCGGCGGCGCCGTGGGGCTGTCCGCGGCCGCGGACGTGTTCGTCGGCATGGTGGAGGCGCCGCTCCTGGTGCGGCCTTACCTCGGCGCCTTGAGCCGCGGCGAGCTGTTCTCGGTCATGAGCTGCGGGATGGCGACCATCGCCGGGACGGTCATGGTCCTGTACGCGAGCATACTCGGCGAAGTGCTCCCGGACGCCATGGGCCACATCCTGACGGCCTCGCTCATCAACACCCCGGGCGCGCTCCTCATCGCCGCGATCATGGTGCCGTCGGTCGAGCGCGCCATCGCGGGAGAGCTTGGCGCCGAACAGACGGCGCGATCCAGCATGGACGCCATTACGAGCGGAACCATCGCGGGCGTTGCACTCCTGATCAACATCATCGCCCTTCTGGTCGTGTTCGTGGCGCTGGTGAGCTTTGCAGACGCTATCTTGGGCCTCTTGCCTCACTTCGGCGGCGAGCCCGTGACGTTGCGACACATACTCGGGGTGCTCATGGCTCCCCTGGTGTGGCTCGCCGGCATCCCCTGGGGCGAGGCCCAGGCCGCCGGAGCGCTCATGGGGACCAAGACGGTGCTGAACGAGTTGGTCGCCTACCTCGACCTCGCGCGGCTGCCGAAGGGTGAGTTGAGCGAGCGCAGCGTGGTGATCATGACCTATGCGCTATGTGGTTTCGCAAACTTCGGCAGCCTCGGGATCCTGATCGGGGGTCTCGGCACCATGGTTCCGGAGCGCCGGGTAGAGATCGTCGGCCTCGGCCCCAAGTCCATCGTGTCCGGGACCCTGGCAACGCTTTTGACGGGTGCCGTCGTCGGCATACTCTGGTCCTGAGAGTTTGTGAAAAAACCTACTGCGCTCGGGATCTCGCGTTCCGGCGGTGCTCGGAATCCTCATGTATTTCAAGATACACTCCGGTTCTGCGCTCCGGCGGAACGCGACCTCCCTTCGCTCGCGACGGTTTTTTCACAAACTCTGAGCGTTTGTGCGGACGCTCAAGACCCTGCTGGCGGCCATCGCCGCTTGTCTCCGCATCTTCGTGGGGGGATACTTCAGGGGGCCTTAGCCCAACCATGCGCTTCAGCCGACGCCGTGGATCGCCGTCGCTTTTCCAAGCCCCCTTGTCTGGCGCGGCTGCTCTTGTTTCCTTTGAATGCCGAAGCATTCTGCCGGACAGAAACGAGCGATGTGAAAGGACGCCAATTTGAAACGGTAGACGACTGCACGCAGAGCCCGATGGGGCGTTACGGCGTTGGCGGATTTACGGTCGGCCGGGAACCGGCGCGGGGCACACGGCCCGGCGCGCCTCTCGGAGGAAGTCATGAGCAAAGCGGCGATCAACCACAACTCGAAGAGCCGTTCCCTCCCCAAGGCCGCGACCGGCATCCAGGGACTCGACGAGATCACCGGCGGCGGGCTGCCGCGCTGCCGCCCCACGCTCGTCTGTGGCAGCGCCGGCTGCGGCAAGACCCTGCTCGCGATGGAGTTCCTCGTCCGCGGCGTTACCGAGCTCGGCGAGCCCGGTGTCTTCATGTCCTTCGAGGAGACCGCCGAGGAGCTGGCCCAGAACGTCCGCTCGCTCGGCTTCGACCTGGAAGAACTGGCCAGTGGATTACGTCCACGTGGAGCGCAGCGAGATCGAGGAGACCGGCGAGTACGACCTCGAAGGCCTCTGCCATGCCATCGACTCGATCGGCGCCAGGCGCGTCGTGCTCGACACCATCGAAACGCTCTTCGGCGGCCTGTCCAACACCGCCGTCCTGCGCTCCGAGCTGCGCCGGCTGTTCCGCTGGCTCAAGGACAAGGGGGTCACGGCGCTCATCACCGGCGAGCGCGGCGAGGGCACGCTCACCCGCCAGGGCCTGGAGGAGTACGTCTCCGACTGCGTCATCGCCGAAGCTGAACGGCTATGACGCCTGCTGGCGCATCCGCCAACAGCCGTGGGGCCAGGGGATGTTCCTCATCGCCCTGACCGGCTGGGGCCAGGAGGAAGACCGCCGCCGCACCGAAGAGGCGGGTTTCAATCAGCACATGGTCAAGCCGGTGGACCCCGCCGCCCTCATGAAGTTACTGGCTTCTCTGTCCGCAGGGCAGGGAGGCCAGCTAAGCAAACGCTGAGCGGACCCGGGCCGCCATCAAGGCTTCGCACGGCATTCCGGCCTTGCCGACGGCCCCGGGAGCTTAGCTCGGTCGTTGATAGGGGTCGGGAAGGCTCGCGTCTCCCGCCCTCCGAACCGACACTCGGGGATCAGGCGAGCTATCATCGGCGCCCCATGTCCCCTTCGATCGACCGACGTCTCTGTATCGCGCCGATGATGGACCGCACCGACCGGCACTGCCGTTATCTCCTGCGGCTCATCTCCCGCCATGTGCTCCTCTATACCGAGATGGTGGCGACCGGCGCTTTGCTGCACGGCGATCCGGCGCGCGCCCTCGTCCATGACCCGGCCGAGCACCCCCTGGCCTTGCAGCTCGGGGGCAGCGCGCCCGAGGCCCTCGCGCTGTGCGCGCGCCTGGCCGAGGACTGGGGTTTCGATGAGGTGAACCTGAACCTGGGATGCCCCAGCGAACGGGTCCAGGAGCACCGCTTCGGCGCCTGTCTCATGGCCGAGCCCGAGCGCGTCGCGGCCTGTATCGCCGCCATGCGGGCCGCAACCAGCTTGCCCGTGACCGTCAAGACGCGGCTCGGGATCGACGATCGCGATTCCTACGACGAGCTCTGTCGATTTATCCGCGCCGTCTCGGCCGCCGGCTGCCGGACCGTGATCCTGCATGCCCGCAAGGCCTGGCTCCAGGGGCTCTCACCCAAGGAGAACCGTGAGGTCCCACCGTTGCGCTACGACTGGGTATACGCGCTCAAGCGCGATTTCCCGATGATCGAGGTCATCATCAACGGCGGGCTCACCGGCCTCGACGCGGTCGAAGCACAGCTCGCGCACGTGGATGGGGTCATGATCGGACGCGAGGCCTATCGTAACCCCTATCTCCTCGCCGAGGCGGATCGCCGGTTTTTTGGCGCGCTGCTCCCCGCGCCGACGCGTGCCGAGGTCCTCGCCCGCTACGAAGACTATATGCGTCGCGAACAGGCGGTGGGCACCCCTTTCCATCACATGACCCGGCACCTCGCGGGACTGTTCCTGGGGCAGCCGGGCGCCCGCCAATGGCGTCGGGGACTGGCGACCCGTGCGGCTCCGGCCCGGGCGCATCGGGGCTTGTTCGTTGCGTGATTCACGTGCATGGCGAAGGGAGACGAATTTCTGTCGATTTACGTCCGGCGGCGAGGGTCACGCGTAAGTGACCACGCATGCCGTTACGTAGACGCCTCGGATCCCCTGTGGGGCGCTGAAACCACGGCAGGGACCGAGGACGAAGCGGGCGCAGTCCGTGACAGCGCACTGGCCGGGCTCAGGCTCCTGATTGTCGCCGGGTCCGATCTCTACCAGCGTTTCGTCGAGGAGACCGCTCCCAATTGGGGGATCGCCCACAGCCATGCCGAGCGCCCCCAGGATGCCCTCGAGATGTTACGCGCGGCGGCCACTAAGGGGCGCGACTACGACCTCTGCCTGATCGATGAGACCCTGGCCGGGAATGGCATATCGCTGGTGCGCGAGATCGGCCAGGACGCGCCGCTCGCACGGCTCAGGGTACTGATACTCAGCGATCGGCCGGACGCGGCACGGCGCCGCTGGCGCATCCCGCACGTGGTGGGGGTGCTCACCAAACCCTTGTCCCGTTTGGACCTCCATCGCTGCATCGCCGAGGCCCTGGAGCAGCGTCCCGAGGCCGCCGAACGCGCGCGCGTCCTCATCGTCGATGATGACGCCGGCACCCGCTTCGTCATCCGCAGCATCCTCGCCAACGACGGCTATGGTATCGAGGAGGCCGAGGGGGCCGCCCAGGCGCTGGCCCTTTGCGAGCGCCGCATGCCGGACGTAGTTCTGATGGACGCGCACATGCCGGAAACGGACGGGTTCACGGCCTGCACCCGGATCCGTGGCCTCAACGCCGGCGAACACATCCCGCTGCTGGTCATCACCGCCCTCGACGATGAGCACACCATCGATCGCGCCTTTGGCGCCGGGGCTACCGACTATATCCCGAAACCCTTGAACTTCGCCGTTCTGCGCAAGCGCGTCGCGCGCTTGCTCGCCGCGAGCCGCGCCGAAGAGCGCGTGCGGCGGCTCGCCTTTCATGATCCGCTGACCGGCCTGCCCAACCGCACGCTGTTCCGTGAGCGCTTGATCACGCTCCTCGCGCCGGGGCCTATCGATACCTCTTGTCACGCCGTCTTGTTCCTGGACCTCGACCGCTTCAAGCTCGTCAACGATACCCTGGGTCATGAAACGGGCGATCTCTTGCTCAAGGCCGTCGCGGAGCGCATCACCGGTTGCGTGCGCACCTGCGACCTGGTGGCGAGGCTGGGCGGCGACGAGTTCACGATCATCCTGGAGCGCATCGCGACACTCGAGGTGGCGGCGGCGGTGGCCAGGAAGGTCGTCGAGGTCGTGTCTCACCCGTTCGTGTTCCTGGGCCAGGAGGTCTATGTCGGCGCGAGCGTGGGCATTGCCCTCTACCCGAACGACGGGCGCGACATCGGCACGCTCCTGAAGCACGCCGATATGGCGATGTATCGCGCCAAGAAGGTCGGCAACCGCTTCGTGTTCTACAATCGCGCGATCGGCGAGGGGTTGTCGAGACGCCTGGCGCTCGAAGGGGACCTCCGCCGCGCGCAGAGCCGCGACGAGCTGCGCGTCTACTACCAGCCCCAGATCGACGCCCGCACCGCCGAGGTGGTGGGCATGGAGGCCCTGGTCCGGTGGGCACACCCGCGCCTCGGGCTCTTGAAGCCGGCGCGCTTCATCCCGCTCGCCGAAGAGACCGGCCTCATCGTCCCCATCGCGGAATGGGTGTTGCGCACCGCCTGTGCGCAGAACCGGGCCTGGCAGGACAGGGGGCTCGGGCCGTTCACCGTCGCCGTCAACGTGTCGGCGCGCCAGCTCGTCCAGAACGACCTTGAGGGGCAGGTCGAGGGCATCCTGGGCGAGACCGGCCTCTCGCCGCAGTATCTGGAGCTGGAGTTCACCGAAGGAGCGGTGATGCGCCAACCCGAGGACATGCAGAAGCGCTTGTTAGGGATCAAGGAGGCGGGCTGCCGCATCTCGATCGACCACTTCGGGACCGGCTACTCCAGCCTCAGCTACCTCAAGCACTTCCCCTTTGACCGGCTCAAAATCGACCAGTCCTTCGTGCGCCACCTCACCAGCAACCCCGACGACGCGGCCATCACCCGCACCATCATCGCCATGGGCCACGTCCTGCGCCTGCGCGTGGTCGCCGAGGGGGTGGAGAGCGAGGCGCAGCTCCGGTACCTCCAGCGCCTCGGCTGCGATGAGGTCCAGGGTTTCTATATCAGCCAACCGCTGCCGGCCGAGCGCGTGACGGCGATGCTCACCGAGAATCGGTGCTGGATCCCCAAACCGCTGTCGGCGGACGATCGGCGTGTGCTCCTCATCGTCGACGACGACACCGATGTCGTCCAGGCCTTGTTGCGCCAGCTCGGCAGTGACGCCTACACGCTCCTGACCGCGCAAAGCGCCGGGGCGGCCTTCGAGCTCCTCGCTACCCACGATGTGCGGGTGGTGATCTCCGATCAGCGCATGCCCGGCATCGACGGCGTCGGCTTTCTGAGTCGGCTCCGGGAGCTCTATCCCGACACGGTGCGCATGCTCCTGACCGCCCATGCCGATCTCGAGCTCATCACCGAGGCCGTCAACAAGGGCTGGGTCTACAAGTTCATCACCAAGCCCTGGGAGGCCGCTGAATTGCGCCGACAGCTCCGCGAGGCCTTCGCCCACTTTGAGAAGACTACCCGGGAGAAGGCCACCCGGCCGCTCCCCGCGCGACCGACCGAGCGCCATGACGTACCGGAATGGCGAGCGGTGCCGCTCTGCGGCGCCTGACGACGTACGCTCCCTCAGAGGTTGTGAAAAAACCTACTGCGCTCGGCATCTCGCGTTCCGGCGGTGCTCGGAATCCTCATGTATTTCAACATACACTGCGGTTCCTGCGCTCCGGCGGAACGCGACCTTCCTTCACTCGCGACGGTTTTTTCACAACCTCTCAGGGCGAAGCCGCATCTGGAAAGGGCGGCCAGCCCATCTCCCGTCCGGCCAGGAGGTGGAGGTGGAGGTGGAACACCGACTGGCCGGCGTCGGCATTGCAGTTGATCACCGCCCGATAGCCGTTCCTATCGAATCCTCGATCCTTGGCGATCGCGCGCGCCACGAGGAATAGCTTTCCTACCGTCTCGGCGTCGCCGGGCCCGAGGTCGTTCAGGGTGGCGATATGCCGCTTGGGCACGAGGAGGACATGCACCGGCGCCCGGGGTTGGATATCGTTGAAGGCCAGCACCTCGCTGTCCTCATAGACGATGCTGGGGGCGATCCGGCCGTCGACCATCTTGCAGAACAGGCAATCCGTCATCATCCGACTCCTTGTCATCTGGCCACGATGAAGGCGGCGCTGTTACCGCGCAGCACGTGCAACAGCACGGCGGATTCGAGGCGGTTGACCTGGCCCAGGAATTCTTTCAGATTCGAGACCGGGACCTGATTGACCGATAGCACGATGTCCCCCTCCCGCAGCCCGTTCCGCCAGGCACGGCTGCCCCGTTTGACCTCGTAGACCATGACCCCCTCTACCTCGCCATGGGCCGGCGAGCGCTCCGGGATGTCCCCGAAACGCGCGCCTTCGAGGCGCGGGTTCTGAAGCGCCGAGCCGCTCGTCGCCTGGTCGATCTTGGGCGCCACGGCGGCACTGATCTGGACGCGGTCGTTCTTGCCGAGCAGGCCCTTGCGCAGCACCTCCAGGGTGACTTTGTCCCCGATGCGCAGGAGCCCCACGCGACTGCGCAGGTCGCTCGCGTTGCGCACCGGCCTGCCGTTGACCGCCACCACCACATCACCGGCCTTGAGCCCCGCCTTGGCCGCCGGCGACCCCTCGACCACGTTCACGACCACGGCGCCCTCCTGTTCGTTCAGGTCGAAGGCCTCGGCCAGATCGGGGTCGAGGTCCTGGAGTTGGACGCCCAATTGCCCGCGCTTGACCTCGCCGTGCTGCGCCAGCTGCTCCATGACCTGGCGGGCCACATTGATGGGGATGGCGAACCCGATCCCGATGCTGCCACCGCTTTGAGAGAAGATCGCGGTATTGATCCCGACCAGGCGCCCCTGCAGGTCGACCAGGGCCCCGCCGGAGTTTCCGGGGTTGATGGAGGCGTCGGTCTGGATGAACTCCTCGTAGCCCTCGATGCCCAGGCCGCTGCGCCCCAGCGCGCTGACGATCCCCGAGGTCACGGTCTGGTCCAGTCCGAAGGGGTTTCCGATCGCGACCACGAAGTCCCCGACCTTGAGCCCGTCGGAGTCACCGAAACCGAGCGCGGTCAGCCCCTCGGCGGGGACCTGGATCACGGCCACGTCGGTCTCGGCATCGACGCCCACGCGCTTGGCGTCGAGCTTGCGGCTGTTGCGCAGCTTGACCGTGATGTGCTCGGCATTGGCTACGACGTGGGCGTTGGTGATGATGAGCCCGCGACCGGCATCCACGATGACGCCGGATCCCAGGCTCTGGGTCTTGCGCTCGCGCGGCTCGTCGGGCACATCGAAGAAGTGGCGGAAGAGCGGGTCGTCCAGGAGCGGGTTGCGGCCCACCCGGACCTTGCCTTCGGTCGCGACGTTGACCACGGCGGGCATGACCTTTTCGAGCATGGGCGCGAGACTCGGCGTCTCGCCCCCGAACCAGGGCACGGCCGCGTGGGCGCCACCGGTCAACAATAGCAGCGCGGCGGCGATGATCGGCGCCCGCGGTACGTCCCTGGATGTCACGCCCTTCGAGTTTTCATGAGGCATGCAGCTCGCTCCCCGTGGGCAAAAGTGCGCTGGTGCTCACGATAATTCTTGCACGCGGCACCCCCGCCTGTCACACCGACGGCATTGGCCGGATGCGCAGGAGTGCTGATACTAGCGGACGGAGACCGGAGACTTCAGGTGGGCGCATCACTCAATGATAGCCACTTGAGCTTGGCGAAGCGCGCGAAATCGCGGTCGGCGGTGAGTAGTGCGGTAACGCGATGTTCGACGCAGACCGCGGCGATCTGAGCGTCGAAGGCTAGGTTGCCGCGCGCGTCGGCCTCCCGTAGATGTTGGGAAAAGAGCTCGGGATAACGCGGACCTGGATTGAGCACCCGCAGACTCGGGCTTGCCAGCAATTCGAACAGCGCTTCAAGCGCGGACTCAAGGCGCGTCGGCGGGTCGAAAATGCGCGGATGGGTCACGACCCCCACGAACTCGCCCAGGCAGAATACGGGTAAGCCCCATAGCAAGGGGTCTTCGGCGAGCCGGGTCAGCCAAGCGAGCGCGCTTACGTGTTCTGGCACTTCCTCCCGGTGAGCATAGATCAAGATACTCGTGTCCGCCGCGATCACGGACGTTCTCCCATCCGATCAATGAGTGAGTCGCGGTCGCTGAGGTCCACCCCGGGACGAAGCCGACCGCGCTCCGTCTTCCATTGGAGCGTAAAGGGGGGCTGCCCGTGCGCGTTAGCGGCAAGCGCGTCGTGCAACGCGGCTTCGATGAATAGAGTGATGGCGCGGTCGGTGTCCGCCGCGTGGCGCCGCACCAGCCGCATGAGCTCGCCATCCAGATTTAGGGTAGTACGCATGCAGATGAGCATTCTAACTCGGCATACATCTGTCAACGAATGGCAAGCGAGAGGTAGCTAGCCTCACGCTTGGCGCGCCAAGGCCAGGCGGTCCTCGTTCAGCCCTTCCCAAAACGCCGCGACGCCGTCCAGCATCTCGTTGCCGAAACGGATGAAGGCGTCCTCGTCGAGCGCGCGCTCGAAATACAGCCCCTCCAGCTCTTCCTGGGTGTGCTTTGCGTGCTGGGCCTCCAGGCGCGCGTGCCAGGTGAAGAAGGCGAGCGGGAGGTCCTCGCCGCTTCGCACGTTGTAGAGCTTGAATCCGGCGATGAGCTCGTCCCAGAAACCGGCGGCGGCCCAGTTCTCGACGGCGTAGCTGGCGGCCTGCGAGATAAGATAGTCCGGGCTGCCGTAGAGCCTGACCAGCTCGTCGCAGAAGAAAAGGGTCGGCGGGGTCCCGTGGCGGCGTTTGCCCACGTCGTTGAACCCGAGCGAGAGACGCTCCGCGATCTGCAGGAGCCACTCGAAGTGCGCGGCCCGGAAGCGGAACACGCCGCCCTCGACCGTGCCCTCGGAGGACACCAACTCGGGATCGGTATCGCCGCCGTTGCCCGAGGAAACCGCGCGCCTGCCAGCGGCGTTGAAAACCACTCCGATCTCGTTGGCGAGGATCTCTTTCGAGGCCCGCATGCCCTGGAGCGAATCGGCGTTGATGGTCTTGAAGAGCTGGGCGATCAGGAACAGGTTGGAGAACACCGAGAACTGTACGAGGAAGGCCCGCACCTGCTCGCGGGTCTGCTCGCCGCGGCTGAACCAAGCGGTGTACGAGTTCCCGGTGATGATGCGGTGGTGCAGCAACTCGCTGTCGATGCGCCTCTGGAAGGCGAGGAAGGATCGGGCCTTCGCGACGCTCTGGCCGCCCTCCATGACGGAGCGCAGCGAGTGGGAGGTCAGGCCCTCGAGGTGATGTTTCTCCGCGAAATGCCTCAGCGGATCTGGGGCCATGGCGTTCATGATCTGTCCTCCCGATGATTGCCAGCTTTAGACCCGGGCGCGTGTGGGGAATTCCGGCCCCTTTGTTCTTTCATAGGCTTACTCCGCGTCCGCCTGCGCTTCCGGGGCCGCCTGCCGGAACGCCGGTATAGTCAGACAATGTGCTTCGATCGCCTGGATGTGCGGGAAATCACCGAGATCGCAACTGAAACGGCGGGCGTTATAGACCTGGGGGATGAGGCAGACATCGGCGATCGTCGGGCCCTGGCCGAGACAGTAAGCACCCGCTCCCGCATCGGCACCGAGCATGGTCTCCCCGAGCATCGTCTCAAGCGCATCGAACCCTTCCTGGATCCAATGCCGGTACCAGCGCCCGCGCGCCTCCGGGCCCTGCCCGAGCTCCTGCTCCAGGAACCGCAACACGCGTAGGTTGTTCAGGGGATGGATGTCGCAGGCGACCAGCCCGGCGATCGCGCGCGCCCGGGCGCGAAGCCCGGGCTCGGGGGGCAATAGCGGAGGGGTGGGAAACACCTCGTCCAGATACTCGAGCATGGCGAGCGATTGGGTCAGCACCCGGTTGCCGTCCACTAGCGTGGGGACGAGGCCCTGTGGATTGAGTGCCCGATAGGCCGCCTCATGCTGTTCCCCCCGTGCCAGGTGGACGAAGCGCGGCTCATAGACGATCCCCTTGAGGTTCAAGGCGATGCGGACGCGGTAGGCGGCCGAGCTGCGAAAATAGGTGTAGAGGACTATGAGCGGCGCACCTCGACGCGCTGCTCGATGGCGCCGAAGATCGTCCGTCCCTCGGGATCCGGCATCTCGATCCGGATCGATTCCCCGTGGTCGAGGTAGGGCGTCAACGTCTCGGCGCCCGACTGGGTCTCGACGGCCCGCCGCTCCACTATGCAGCAAAAGCCGATCTCCGGGTCGTGGTTGCTCACGGTCCCCGAGCCGATCACGGTGCCGGCCGGGAGCGGCCGGGTCTTGGCGGCATGGGCGATGAGCGCGGGAAAGTCGAATTGCATGTCGCGACCCGCATCCGGCCGGCCGAAGGGCTCGCCGTTGCGGTGCACGAGGAGCGGCAGGTGCAACCTGCGCCCGTCCCAAGCGGCGCCCAGCTCGTCGGGGGTCACGGCCACCGGCGAGAAGGCCGGCCCCGGTTTGCCGTGCAGGAAGCCGAAGCCCTTGGCCAGCTCCTGCGGGATCAGCAAGCGCAGCGACACGTCGTTGACGAGCAAGACGAGCGCGATGTGCTCCCCGGCATCATCGGCCGTCACCCCTGGGGGCACATCGGCGGTGATGACGGCGACCTCTGCCTCGAAGTCCAGCCCCCACCCCGGATCCGGGATCCGGATCGGGTCGCGCGGCCCGAGGAAACGCGCGGACCCGCCCTGGTACATCAGGGGATCGACGAGGAACTCGAGCGGCATGTCGGCCCCGCGGGCACGCCGCACGCGCTCGACATGGGACAGATAGGCGCTGCCGTCCAGCCATTGGTAGGCGCGCGGCAGCGGTGCCGCCAGGGCGGCCGGCTTCAAGGGGACGGCGTCCAGCTCATCCTGCATCAGATCGGCGTACAGGACCTCCAGCCGCGGCGCTATCCGCGCCCAACCATCGAGTGCCGCCTGCAGCGTGCGCGCCCCCGGCGAGGCCGGCACGGCGACGGTGAGATCGCGGTCCACGACCACCAGCGTGCCGTCACGGCCACCCGATTTCAAGGTTGCGAGCTTCACCGCGCCTTCCAGGAATCGACATAGCCCGGCCACTCGATCCCTTCGGGCAACTCGGCCACCTCCAGGGCATCGCGGGCGTCGATCATCACCGCCACCTCGTCGGTCTCGCCGCCGTGCCCGAGCCTGCTGGCCGCGAGCGCCTTGGGGTGCGGCCCATGGGTGATGCCCGAGGGGTGCAAGGTCATCATGCCCGGATAGATGTTGTCGCGCGAGAAAAACCGGCCTCGATGATAGAAGATCACCTCGTCGTAATCATCGTTGTTGTGGAAGAAGGGCACACGCAGGGCGCCGGGATCGGTCTCGAACGGACGGGGGACGAAGGTGCACACTACGAAGCGCCCGGCCGCGAAGGTCGTGTGCGCGGACGGCGGCACGTGGTAACGGTGGCTCATGAGGGGCCGGATGGCGCGCCAGTTCACACGCACCGGGGTGAGCGTTCCGTGCCAGCCGACCGCATCCAGCGGGTTGAACGGATAGGTCACAATGCTCAACAACCCGCGGCGCTTGACCACGACCCGCCACGGGCCATCCTGCGCCTGGGCGCGGAAGCCGTCATCGATGCGGGGGGTGTCGAGCATGGCGGGATCGAACACCGCGTGGCTGCCGACGATGCCCTTGTCCGGGAGCCGATAGCTGTCGTTGGTGGCCTCGATGAGGAGGGCGGTCAGGGGCTTCTGGTGTTCCAGTTCCAGCCGCCACAGCGTCCCGCGCGGGAGCATGAGGTAATCGCCCTCGCCGAGCCTGAGATGGCCGTAGTCGCAGAAGAGGGACGCGGAGCCCTCGTGGAGGAACAAGAGCTCATCGCCGTCGGCGTTGCGGACCAGGTGGTCCATGGGCGCCTCGCTGCGCCAGATGCGGACTTGCAGATGGGCGTTGCCGAGGAGCGGACGCGCCTCCCAGGGTGAGCCGCAGGAAGCGAGGTCTTTCACGGCATCGAAGGCGCGGGGCCGCAGCGGTCCTTCGACCTCGGTCCACCCGGTCGGCGGATGGCGGTGGTACATCTGGGTCGCCGGGCCGTAGAAGCCCTCTTTGCTTATCTCGCGCTCGAAGGTGCCTTCGGGGAGATCGGCGTGTGCCTGGCGCGAGGCCTCGCCTTCGACGATGGGCAGAGAGATCCAATGCCTCATGCTAGATCACCCCGCGCCGCAGCTGGTCGCGCTCGATGGCCTCGAACAGGGCCTGGAAGTTCCCCTCCCCGAAGCCTTCGTTTCCGTGCCGCTCGATGATCTCGAAGAAGATGGGCCCGATCACGGTCTCGGTGAAGATCTGAAGCAGGAGCGCACGAGCCCCCGAGCCGTCGATCAGGATGCGGTTCTCGCGCAACCGGTCCAGGTCCTGGCCATGACCCGGGATACGCCGCTCCACCGCATCGTAATAGCTGTCCGGGACATCCATGAACCGCACCCCGTTGCGCCTCAGTTGCTCGACCGTCGTGTGGATGTCTCCGGTGGCGAGCGCGATGTGCTGGATCCCCTCGCCGCGGTAGGCACTCAGGTATTCCTGCACCTGCGACTTGGGGTCGGCGGGCTCGTTGATGGGGATGCGGATCCGGCCGCAGGGGCTCACCAGGGCCCGTGACCTCAACCCCGTCACCCGGCCATGGATGTCGAAGTAACGGATCTCGTGGAAATTGAACAGCCGCTCGTAGAACCCGGTCCATTCGTCCATGCGCCCGCGGTGGACATTGTGGGTCAGGTGGTCGACGGAAGTCAGGCCCACGCCTGCCGGGTGCGGCTCGGCGCCCGCGAGGGGTTCGAAATCGACATCGTAGATCGAGCGCTCGCCGTAGCGATCAATAAGATAAATGAGGCTGCGCCCGATCCCTCGGATGGCCGGCAGGTTCAGCTCCATGGGCCCGGCCGTCCCGTGAAACGCGCGGGCGCCGAGCCCGGTGGCCCGTTCCAGCGCCCGGCGCGCGTCGCGCACACGCACGGCGAAGGCGCACACCGAAGGCCCGTGGACCTTGGCGAAGGCCTGGGCGAAGCTGTCCGGCTCCTGGTTCAGGATAAAGTTGATATCACCCTGCCGGTACAGGACCACCTGCTTCGAGCGGTGGCGCGCGACAGCGTGAAAGCCCATGCGCTCGAAGAGCTGCGCCAGGGCCTCCACATCGCCGGCCGTGTATTCGACGAACTCGAAGCCGTCCGTCCCCATCGGGTTCTCGATCGTATCCACCATCTGTCCTCTCCGTCACCACCGGGCTATCCGATGGCTAGTAGACCGCCTACCTCCGGCTAAGATTCCGCCCGCCGTCACGCGGCAATCTCGATGCGCTCATCGCAGAGCTCCGCGGGGCAGGTCAGATCAAGGCCCTTGCAGCCGGCCGTCCAAACAGCCTCGATTGCAAGCCCACGTTGAAGCTCCTATCCTTTTTCGGCTACAAGCGGGGTCGGACGGGCTGGGCGGCGATTGGGTGGTCTGGAAGGGTTCCGGCGCCGGGGGGAAGCGCTCAGTCGGGGCGGCGCCGTGGTTGGCAGGGGCTCAAGGGTGAGGTTGGGGGGTCCGGTAGAGTCGAGGTGCGGCAACCGGCAGGAACAGGAGGGAAAGCGCCTACCAGTGCGAAGCATCCACCCGTGAATTGGCCGGCAACGCCCTGTTGCTCCTACGCTCGCCTTCACCCACTGGTCGAGGCTTGGCCTCATAGACACGGCCAGCAACGTTGCCCACAGATAGGTTGACGACGAACGGGGTTTCACTGTCACTTCTTGGGTGGCGCTCGGAGCAGGCAGGGTCGCTCCATCGGGAGGCCTGCGCGGGCGGTCACCGGCAGTTGCGTGGCATATCCGGGCTCGAACGCGTTGATGCCGCTCAACCTCCTCCAAATTCGCGAATCCTCGTGCGGCATTCTTCAATCTGTTTCTGCAAAGCGTACTTCTGCGCCGGATCCGCTACCAGCGGCTCCTGTTCGAGAAAGTAGGCCAACTTCTCTTGCCACAGGCCAATCACGCGTGACGGTGCGCCGGGGAATGCCTTTGGCGCAGGGACGCCAGCGGATGGCTGCGCGGAAACCGGCTTCGTCGGGCCACCGGGAAAGACCGGCGGCGCGCTCGGCTTGGCTCGATCTCGAAGTCCTTCGAGAAGGATCTTGCGAGCCTGCACTGAATCCAGTCCTACCAGATCGATATAGACGATGGCTTTCAACAACCCTTCGGGATGACACCGGTCCACCCGCACCGGGATCAGTTTGCGCGCGAGCCCTTGCGGATCGACAGCGAAAGCCGCAGCCCACTCGGGTTGAGTGAAAACCGATTTCAGGTAATTCTCCGAAAGCATAACGATCGTTCGCTGGCACTGGCTCGCGGCCCGTTGCATCTCCAGCACGAAGTTGCTGCCGGGCCGGAAATCCCAGGCTTGTATGAATGCCGTATAGCCAGCGGCTTCGAGTTCCCATGCGACCCACTCGGCCCAAACCCGATCAGCGCTGGTGTAGCTGACAAAGATGTCTCGCATGGCAGTTTCGCCTGGCGCAAGCGGGTGCGCGACCGATCCGCCGCCTTCGAAATGTTCCACCGGGCTCGGATGGAACCGACTGCGTCGAATCTCCCCCATCCGTTGTCCGCAAAGCGCGTTCCAGGCGGCCCGCACCGCCGCCGACCTCTGTAACCTGCGCACATCCTCGTGGTGCAGCCTCACGGCAACGGTCTCTTCTAGCGTCATGGCCCGCGACCGTCCGGCGAACCCAGGTCGGAGACGATTCCCAGGACCTGTTCCGCTCCAAAGATTCCGGGTGCCTTGATTATCAGAGGCCCTCCCTCCGGTGGTTCGATTTCAACACTACCGTTGAAAAGAACGTAAGCGGCCTCGCTCAGATCCAGCTCCGTGTCCTTTGCGTACTTTTCACAGGAGGCGGACACGTTCGGCAGGTCGCTTTCCGCAAGCTCGCCCTCGCGGGGAAACAATCTCTTCGACTTGAGAATGTTCTCG
The DNA here is from genome assembly GCA_013697045.1 of Gammaproteobacteria bacterium. Taxonomy (GTDB): domain Bacteria; phylum Pseudomonadota; class Gammaproteobacteria; order JACCXJ01; family JACCXJ01; genus JACCXJ01. Next base: position 16,196 of record JACCXJ010000262.1, read on the forward strand.
AGCATCCGGCGCTTGATGATTCCGTAAACCACCTCGGCAACGTGCGCGGACTGCCGCAAAATGCGATCCAGCTCGTCCTCATGGATTTCCAGCAGCAGCGCGTCATCGATAGCTCGAACTCTCGCGGTCCTGTTGAGGTTCGGGATCCAGAGGCTGAACTCGCCGATGATCTGGCCGGTGGCGATGCGTATGGGCCTGTCCTGTCCCGGCACGTCAACCCCGATGGTCCCCGAGACGGGGAAGAAGCAACTCTCTGCCGGGTCGCCACGCTCGCAGATTACTTGGTTCGCGAGGGCCATGCGCGGAGCGGTTGCCCGGATCACCTGGAAGAGCACATCGGGAGGCAGTTCGCTGAACAGCGGGTGATACTGTGATGGATAATTCGGCGCAGGTCGCTCGCCCGTACTGCCGATCATGCAGCAGAGTTCTCGAACCGGCTTTTCTTCGTCCAGATCCAGCAGGAATTTGGCGGCAGCGAGTGCAGCGACGGGTTCCCCGGACTTCATCGTGTCGTGGATGAGGAACGTATATTCCTGTATGGTCTTGCGCCATAGTCCGCCGATGGACTGCCAGCGCATATCCTTAGCCTGGTCCTCGTGCAGGCAGAGACTATCGCGGTTTACGTTGAGCACCTCGACCTGCACGCCGTGCTTAACAGTTCGCCAATGCACGTCGCCGATCTGGAATTCGCTCTCGCGTTGGCCCTGAATGTAGTTGTCGAAATACTGCTTCGACATCAGCAACTGCAAGGGCGCCGCGACGCTCAGGATCCGCGCCGCCATGTTGATCCCCATGCCCCAGATGTTCGTGTTCCGGCCCAGTTCCCGCGCTTCCTGGACTGTGCCGGCGTGCAGAGCCAGCCGCAGGCGAACCCTTTCGGCATTGCGGGGCCGCCAGATCGGATACTGGCTTTTATGGCAGATGGCAAATGCCACGTCGATGGCTTTGCGGCATGCCGCTGACGAAGCGAATGTCAGATAGCCACCGTCGCCCGCCGGGCTCCAACGGTATTCGTCGTCCCCGATGCTCTGATAAGCCAGTGCTTCATCGATCCAGCGAATGAGGTGGTCGATTGCGTGGATCTGGTCATCGTCGTGCAGCGCCGAGAAGGAAACGATGTCAATCCCCAAAACCGCGTGCGCACCGCTGATGTTGACGCGCTTGGGGACCAATGGACCGGATTTGCGAGCCTTGGTCACGTGCCTACAAGTACCGGCAGTTTGACATTGGTGGGGCGTCCGGCAAGCAACGCGCAGATCGCCAGCGCTGTGTGTCGAAGGATAGGACATTCGATGCCCTTGGTGCAACGGAAGATCCCTGGACGGGCCGGGCGTGATGATGGAGCGGTCCACGCGGGGGCGCGAAGCGGCTCGTTGGGGGCGGCCGCAGTGGGTTTGCGGGGGCTCTGGGGATTCAGAGATCAGCATCCGGTGCTTGGGAAGAAGGATCGGATGTTCAACGCGGTGTCGCAAGCGAGATGTATTCTCGGCGGAGGTAGGGGGAGTGATTGGAGGGGTCCGCGCCGGGTCGGGAACCACTTATTTGATCTCGACGCTGATCTCAACAGTGGCAACAGGACCGTGTGGTCGTCGATGGGCGTAGCCATGGGGATCAGCTCGCCGAAGGTGCCATCGCCTCGACGGGCCTTGACACCTCTCCTGCGGTTTTCGGCGTTCAGGACACGCTCCTTCTCGTCGATCCGCTTCCGGAGCAGAGCCGACTTGCCGACGCTGTAGAGGTCTTCGTAGAGCTGCATGGCGACGAAGTCGCCGAGGCTAGAATTCCTGTGAATGTAGCGCTTTCCCTCGAAGGTAGCCCGGAAGGTGTCGAGCAGGCGATAGCTCAAAGCGGCTCCCCCATGTGGACGTAACGACGGGCAGGAGGGATGGCCGCAGGCCTCGCCGCTCCGGTATCACCAGTGGGGTATCACCGTGCTGGCCGCTCGAATTCTACAGTAGGGTTCGAGAAGAGGGACGGCGATAGGCGCGTCTTTGCCGCCTTCCAGTACTTCTCCTCGATCTCGAAGCCGATGCTGCTGCGATGCGTCTCGATCGCGGCGAGTGCCGTGGAGGCGGACCCGAGGAACGGGTCGAGAACGACGTCCTCGACATAGGAGGATATGCGGATGAGCCGCGAGGCGAGGGTGACCGGGAAGGGTGCAGGATGCCCGTCTCGACGGGAAGCGCCCGGGATGTCCGACCAAACCTGGCGCATAGCCGCGTCGTACTCCTCGGGCGGGAGCAGGCTTCCTGCGCGCTGCAAGGGTGTCGGCTTGCGATAGGGGCCGGGCTTCTTGAGCCTGAGGATGAACTCCACGTCGTTCTTGACGACGCCATTGGGCTCATAGGGTTTTCCGAGGGCGGCGCCGGGGCCGCCGACTTCCGTGGCTGCGTTCGCGATCTTGTGCCAGAAGACTGTGGCGAGGCCTTCGTAGCCGATCGTCCGGCAGCGGACGAGGATGTCGGCGTGGAGGGGGATGACCTCGTGCTTACCGAAGCGGCGCCTCGCGCGGCAGACGTCGCCCACGACGATGCAGAGGCGACCGCCTGGGATGAGGAGGCGAAGGCACTCCTTCCAGACCGTGTCGAGCTGTTGGAGGAAATGCTGGTAGTCGTGAACATGGCCCAGCTGCCCCGCACCGTCGGGATACTCGATGAGGTCGAAATAGGGAGGCGAGGTGACCACCAGGTGGACAGACTCGTCCTGGACCGCGGCCATGTGCCGGGCATCCCCGAGGATGATGCGGTGGTGGGTCTGGAAGTGGTGGTGCCCTATGACTCGGCGGTGGATCTCGAGCTTGTCCGAGACCGAGGGCTCGCGGCCGTTGATATTCAGGATCCCGAGCTCGATAGTCTGACTCATGCGGTCCAAGGATAGGAGATTCAACATGGGCCCGCAATCGAGAATGCTGGGTCGGACGGGCTGGGCGGTGGATTTGGCGGTCTGAAAGGGGTCCGGCACCGGGCGTAGCGCTCAGTCGGGGCGGCCCCGTGGTTGGCGGCGGCTCAGGGGTGAGTCTTGGGGGTGGGGTCCGGGGCCTAGCCCGGATTTCTCACCACTGCCTGTCGCGAGGCCGCCGAGGCGCCAGTCTCTGGGGCGCACGGACTGAAAGACGGCGAAGGCCTGACACTTACGTCGAGCTGGCTGGATGGGCGAGGCGGATGAGCCTGTCGTCTGGTGGACGACAGGCCAGCCGGGCGGATGGCCGCACCGCGCTTCGCGCACAGCAGGATTGCGCAGCGCAAAGACGGCACCGCCAGACCGAGCGGATCGGCGGTTGCGACAGGGTGGTCGTGAGAAATCCGGGCTAGAGCTAGACGCGAGTGCGCCGGCGCGAGTCGCGGACGCCCCCTTGAATGGGCGACCGTCAATTTCTGAGGATCGCAGGAACACCAGCATGAAGCATTGAACCCACGAGGGCCGGACCGTGGGCTCGTGGTCGGCCTGGCCGTTCACCGGCCGCCGACACTGGGTTGGTGGGTGGGTGGAGTTGTTACCCTCTTGCTCCTATGCAGCCCTCGGTTGATAATAGAAAGCGCCATGGCACCTGACAGCAACGTGCTGGAACCTACTGCCGAACCTTTAGGAGAGTTGGTCGCGCACGCGGAGAATCTGAGCCGGTTCATCGGCTCTTTCATCGGGCTCGCGCAAGCTTCGGCGCGCGTCGGCTACATGAGTGGGCACCTGATCGCGGCGGCCGATGATGTACTGAACTTGTTCCGAGAAACGGCGCAAACCCTTCGCGCGCGGGAGCGTCGCGATCTCATCGATCCGGAAGATCGGCTCACGAGCGAACTGGCGGCGCTCGAGGAGCAGTTATCGGGATCGGTCAGAACGCTTGATGACGCGATCGAGAGTCAAGGGGCGCGCGCGGATGTTGCACGCGTGCTTCGAAGGCTTTCGGCGAAATTGCGCGAGATCTTCGAGGAAGGAAAGGCCCTGCGCATCTATATTCTGGAGCACGATGCAGACGCCGACCAGGAGACCGTCGGCCCCTTCAAGACGGCCGCCAGTTTGATCGCGGCCCTCGGCGAATGACGCGCGTAGGTGCCGGGGCCCTACGCATCACCGAGGTATCTTTCAAAAACCGGTTTCGGAGGGACCTCAGGAAACTGCCGCCGGAGATACGCGAACGGCTCATGGAAAGGCTCAAGGCCCTCTATCAAGACCCGATTCCGGCGGGGCTTCGGTTCGAGAAGCTGAAGGGTTATGCTCGGCCCGACATCTACACCTTCCACATCGACGGTAACTACAAGGCCTCGATCGAGATCCACGGAGGCCAGCGAAGCATAGAAGATTCAACGTGGGCTTGCAATCGAGACTGCTTGGTTGGACGGGCTGGTCGGTGAATTGGCGTCTGAAAGGGGGCCGGCGCCGGGGGAAGCGCTTAGTCGGAGCGGCCCGGTGGTTGGCGGTGGCTCAAGGGTGAGTTTTGGGAGTGGGGTTTGGCGCCCAGGGTCGCCTCTCCACGGATCCGTCGACAATAACCCACCGTAGGGGCAGGCCTCGTGCCTGCCCGCTCCCAATGAGCCCGAGGGAACCCGAGGAGGCCTGACCCCAAGACGAATGGCACGTCGCCGGCCAGACAGGCCGGCAGGGCCCGCCCGGGGGGCGCGGTACCGAGAGATCGGCTATCCTAATAGCGAGCGCCGGAGGCCACAGTGCGTCGGCGGGCGGTCCCTGGCAGAACCAAAACCATGATAGAAGTGGGGGAACCACTATGGACGCGATCAAGAACGTTGTACTCAAGGTACTGAATTTCCTAGCCAACTTTGGTCTGGACAAGCTCGAGCGGGCGCTCCTGTTCGGGGGCGGGCTGGTCCTCGTGCTCGCGCTGCTCACCGGCTCCATCGAGATGTCTCAGGCCTGGTTCGCCTTCCTGTTCCGATGGTTGCATGTGGCCTCGGGGGTCATGTGGATCGGGCTCCTGTGGTATTTCAACTTCGTGCAGATCCCCTCGATGCCCCAGATCCCCGATGAGCAGAAGCCGGCGGTGAGCAAGGTCATCGCCCCGAAGGCGCTGTTCTGGTTCCGTTGGGCGGCGTTATCCACCATGGTCACCGGGCTCATCCTCGCGATCTTCAACGGTTATCTCTTCAGCGCGCTGTTCCTCGGGATCGGCAGCTGGGGCCAGCCGACCTACATCGGCATCGGGATGTGGCTTGGCCTCATCATGGCTTACAACGTGTGGATGATCATCTGGCCCAATCAGCAAAAGGCGCTGGGCCTGGTGGCGGCGGAGGATGAGGAGAAGAAGGCGGCTGCTCGCACCGCCATGCTGGCCAGCCGTTTCAACACCATGCTCTCGATCCCCATGCTTTATTTCATGGTGGCGGCACAGAACCTGAGCTAGTCGTGGGGCGGCGGGGGGTATCCAAGCGATCCCCCGCTCAGAGAGCGGACCCGAACGCTGAAGACGCGCCACGCCCGCGCTCCATGCCCATGGGCAACTGGCTACCGGCGGACAAGCTGCCGCGCGGCCCGAGCGGCACGCCGCTCTCAACGGTGGTGGTCCCCTCGGGCCTCTCGCCGTTTGCCAATGCCTTGTCGCGCGGTGAGGGTGATCTGCTGCTTTCGGGTTGCAAGCAAGGAGCGAACGACTTCAGCTACGACGCGAAGATCAAGGGCCGCCCCACCGGCGCCTTCCCCTATTACGCGCTTGACGCATTGAAGACCCTGAAGCCCGACGCGGTCGCATTTTTGCCGCCGTGATGGAGCTCTCTGAAAGGAGCAGCGACGTTGGCGATCTACCTACATTTGATGAAGTCCATGTGATATCGGACATCCACATGGGCGGGAAGCCCGGCTTCCAAATCCTGCGCGAGACCAGTCGCCTCGCGAATTTCGTTCGCTGGGTGGCGACGCAGCTGGCCGTGTTGCGCTCGTTCTGAACGGCGACGTGTTCGATACCCTCGCCGAGGATATCCGCGGTTACGTTGCCGTCGACGAAGCTGTGTCCACCGTGCAGCGGATCATGGACGATGTTTCGTTCTCGCAGATTTGGAATGCGCTGGGCGACTTCGTGCAAAAGGATGGCCGGACCCTCGTCGTTGTCATTGGCAATCACGACATCGAGGTCGCGTTCCCACCGGTGCAGCGTTTGATCCTCTCGCGCCTCGCCGGAGACAATTTGCCGGCGCGGGCCCGCATCGAGTTCTCCACGGCCGGAGCTGGCTACACGTGTACGGTCGGCAACTCACGCATCTATTGCATACACGGCAACGAAGTCGACGCGTGGAATTACAACCGCTACGAGGACCTCGCCAAGGTCGCGTGCCGCCTGAACGCCGGCCAATCGCTCGAGCAAAGCGAATGGACCCCGAACGCAGGCACGAAGATGGTCAAAGAGGTGATGAACGAGGTGAAACGGAAATACGCGTGGATCGATCTCCTCAAACCTGAGACATCGGCCGCCGTCGGCGCCCTCGTCGTGCTCGATCCTTCGCAGGCGAAGAAAATCACCGGCCCGGCTTGGCTGCGTTGTTTGGAACGCCTGAAAGCAGCACCGGAACGATGTCGCTTACCGACTTGACCGCTGCGAATCGTCGGATTTCATCGTCGACATAGCGCACGCCCCGTCTTTCATCGATCGAGCTCTTGCGGGTATTAGGAGAGCATATGACGATTAGCTTGCGTGAATCCTTGAGGTGCCTTTCAACCGATTGGTAATAATCAGTTCCCGTAATGTCTGCCTCATCCCGGAAGGCATCGAGGTAGCGGATCGGCACGCCAAGGTTCTTGGGTGGTTTGTAGCTCTCGAGCGCCTTTTCGAGCCTGCGTGCGAAGCCCGCATCCTTCCGCGAATAGCTGATGAAGGCATCGTGACGGTACGTTTTGGTGTCTGCTTTATGGTTCATCATGCTCCACTTCCGCGTTTGCGTTCTTGAGGCTGATTTCGCATCGGACGCCTCGTCATTTAACTCATCGGCGACTGGAGGTCCCAAACAAGATCAGCTGTGCCGGGCAAGAGCCTTGGACAAGCGACGGCGATCCACGACGTCGGCTGCAGCGCTTGGTGTACGCGCAGCTTCGGCATGAACTTATGGGCTGGAAGTCCCCTGTAGGAGTACCGGTAATGTCCTGTTGTAGGACAAACGTAACTACTAGTCGAAGGCAAGGGCAATCCCGCGAGGGGTGGTCTGAAGGAAGCCCGAGCGCAAAGGTGCGAGCCGACGGACAGAAACCGCATAGAAGGCTCAGTCTCCGGGTGAGTCAGCACAAGATGACGAAGCCCACCGGGTACGGGAGATAGGGTAAATGCGGCGGTTGTGCATTGACAGTGGATGCGCACCTTCCATGGTGCGCCCCCTTCGGGCGTGCTTCGCACGTCCCGTTTCTTTCCCGAAGAAACGGTCATGTTCTTATTCGGGGAGATCTGCCCAGCCTGCGGCCTGCGGGGCTAGGGGAGTCGGACTGAGGGCCATCTCGAAAGGGCTGGGATCACCAGCGGACCCTAACGCCTCGCGGGCAGCGCGCCTTGCGGCAACGCCGGGCGTGACTGGGCAGAAGTCAGCAGACGGCGTAGTAGCCAAACGCCCACCGTAATGGGTGGGACAGGGTGAAAGCCTGAACCTTGTACAAAGAGGAGCCGCGCTTATCTCAGCATGGGCGTTGCCGGTGACCACTGAAAGTCCGTGTTGACGGTAGGTTGTCGTAACCAGCTTTGAAGCGCAAAGATTCATCTTGGTGCTTTCAACCTCGAAGGAAACGCCCCGTGCGGACCCGCATGCGGGGTGTTGTGGGGGCTGGGGGTTAAACACCCCCGGCTACCCGATTGGGCCACGATGCCCGAGGTACGCGACAACCTTGCCTCGGCAAGACGCTGCTTGAAGCGCTCGACGGGCGAAGCGTTGAAGATCCGCGGCGCGGCTGGCGAAGGAGCGCTTCTGTTTCTCGCCTCGTGCGGCCACCGACTTCGCACTAAGGCATCGCGCAGAAATAACTTGATAAAGTGTGAGAGATGTGCTTTAAAGCGGGATGCAGATTGCGTCCACGGTAGAGCAGATCGAGTCGAAGTACCGATCGCTTGTGTCGGTGTTGGATGAA
>JACCXJ010000278.1 GCA_013697045.1 Gammaproteobacteria bacterium
TCCACGACCTACGGCATGTTCGATCCTCGGTTGGTTTACCGGTGGAGGCGATGCTGGGGCGCAAGATCGACGTGGCCAGACGGGGCAGGCCGAAAAAGACGCCGAGCAATGTCTTATAAAGGGCTCTGACCCCTTTACTCCCCATGACGCTCGCGAGTTTGTAGCCCTTGAGCTTGGCCTCGAGGTGATGCGCGTGACCGCTCTCGGCGTACATGAAGTACGAGTAGCAGTGGTCGCCCGTGCGGATGCCGAGCGGATGCTTGATATCGAGCTGATAGGCCGCATGAACCGCCTGTTCGCAGCTCGAAGCTTTGGGGCAATTCACGCCAAGTCAACAGATTACATTTTTATCGGATCAAGCGCCCTGCCTGCCGCAGTCCAGGCCGCAATTCCGTTGGCGCAGTGGTGCACTGCGTGCTCGACGGCCACGTGACATCGGCACACCGCGGTTGTCGCTTGCACGAAGTCATGCGCAAGCACCGCGGCAAGACCATTGACCTGGATGTCCAGTGGAAAGGCATTGGCGATCTACAGCGGCCCGATACGTGGCTACGCGTCGTCCTGCTGTGGAATGCTCAGCGCAAGGACTACATGGTGTTGGTCACCAACCTCGACCGCAACCGTTTCCCACCATCGGATATCTACCAAATCTATCGACTGAGGTGGCAGGTAGAGTTGCTCTTCAAGGAATGGAAGTCGTATTGCAATCTGCACCGTTTTGGCACGACGAAGGCGCCGATCGCTGAAGGTCTCATGTGGGCTGCGCTTGCTGCTTGCATCATCAAGCGCTTCATGGCGAAGGCCACCCAGAAGGTGTTCGACGTCGGTGAAATTTCGACGCGCAAGACCGTGATGACGATCGGGCACCATCTCTATTCGCTATTCGAAGCCGTGCTCGCCGGTTCCATCGTCCGGGACCTCTTGGTCGCTCTGCTACGGCATCTCAGCACACAAGCTCTGCGCGCTCATCCAGAGCGCGACCGTCGAACGGGCCGGCTACGCCTCGGCATTTTGCCGGTGACGACGTGATTGCTAAATACCTACCTATGCATGTTTCCTATCCGCACGTGCGCGCGGTCTTCCCGTCATGTGTGATCCAGACGGAAGTTAAAACCTTGGGGGGCATGAAGGCCACCAGCCGGGCAGTCGCTATCAGCGTTCTGAGGGTCGAAGACCAAGGCGAAGCACTTGGTGCAGAACTTCCAGTTGTCCTGTCCTGGGCCGGGCATGTCGTGTGGCAGATGGAAAATCAAGCCTGCCGCCTGATGACTGGCGCGGCTCTTCTGTGCGCAGGTGCCTTTGTTGTTGAAATCGCCGTTGAAGAACATAGACTTGCACCTTCCACAGGTGCGCCAGCCTTCCTGACGACCCGGTCCCCGATTGTCATGCGGAAGCTGAAAGATGAAGCCAGCAGGTTCATGCACTCCGCCGGCCGCACAATCGCTATCTGCCCGGTGGGGAGAAAACTGCATGACCTTGCATTTTCCGCAGGTCTGCCAGTTCGACTGATGAGTCCCATCCTCGGGCCTGTTGAACGGTAGGAAATAGTTGTTCGGGTGGGGCACATGCAGTCCACCGACCGCACAGTCGCTATCGGCGACATGGGGCCCAAAGAATAGGGCAAAGCATTTTTGGCAGAAACGCCATTGATCCTGATGAGGAAAACTATCTTCCGGTCCGTTGAGGGGCAGATTGAATGCGATACCCGCTGCCTCATGGCTGGCCGGGCTGGGTTCCGGACAGACACCCTTGAGATCGGGATTCCCGTTGAAGACCATCGTCTTGCACTTACCGCATGTGCGCCACTCTGCCTGACGACTCGGTCCGGGGATGTCGTGCGGCAAGCTGATGTTGAAGCCTGCTGCCTCATGCGTGCTGCCGGCAGCACAGTTGCTGTCGGCCTGCTGCGGTCCGAAGAACAGGGACTTGCACTTACCGCAGGTCCTCCAATCCGGTTGCTGCGGGGCAGCAGCTGCCTTCTCACCCACCACATAACGCATGTGTGCCGTATTTCCACCACCGGTAATGCTGAACGCGATGTAAAAGTCGCCGCTGGTCCCATCCACGCTGGCGCCCGATCCATTTGTTCCGATGAACGGATTTACCCAATCCAAATGGAAGATGGTCCCTTGATCGTCGAGGGGCGATACTCAACTTTTCCCTCAGTCCCCACCGCGAGGCCGCTACTATGAGACGAAAAGACTGCGCTGCTAAAAGGCAGTATTGCGCCAGGCGGCGGCTCCTTGAAGCCGCCGTGGTCATGGTGCTCTGCGTTGAAAACGAGCATACGGGTCGACGTGTTGTTCACTTCGATTACGACCGAGCGGGCAAACTCGTCTAACGCGTCCGCCACCGCTTTTATCGCTTCGGCTGAAACCTTAATCGTTTCTGCCGTTGCCTTGATCGTTTCTAGAATCCCTGCCATATCACGCCTCCTAACAGTCGATTAGCCAAGAATCTGCAGAGAGTTGCAGAGTTATACCGTGTCGACCGCTTCGCCGAACTGGTTCGGTAGGTTGTCGCAGCTTGTCACGAGGTTAACACCTCGCGTGCGGTCGCGTCCTGGTCGGGACTGCTGCGCAACGTCAGGAACCCGCGGTTCAAAGCCGCGACCGCCGCGGCCACGTCGTCCCCGTTCGCCTGCGTCGACCGGCCGTAGTCGAACCGGACCATTGACAACCGTTGGCGGCAAGCGATCCTCAAGCCGAGGATAAGGTGCGCGGGCGCACCTCTCCGGCGTCCTGGGCCCGTCTTGCGACATTGTCCGGAGTATAAGAATTTCAAACGCCCTTTTTCGGCAAGCGGAAGAGTACGGATGGACCTGCGGGTTGTCAAGTACGCGAGCCGTCGGTCCAGGATGGGGGACTTTCGGGCCGTTCATCGACCCGAGGCGCCCGGATCCGGGGGCGTTTTGGCCTCTCGGGCGAGTGCCGGCCAAAGGAGGCTGTCGGCTCAGGGAGTGGAACCGGGGGGGAGGGGGGCGCGGGCTGGGATCAGGCCATTTGGAATCGATCGAATGACCGCGCGGGCGATCGGGGCGGTGCCCGAGCGGGCAAGCCGAGATGCGTGAGGATCTTGGCGATGACGGGGGGATGTTCGATGGCGGCGATGATCTTCAAGGGGCCGCCGCAATGGGGGCAGTGTTCCAGGTCGATCTCGAACACCCGCTTGAGCAATCGGGCCCAGCTCAGGTGGGCAGGCACCGCGGGGCGTTGAGCGGCACGCTCGGGATGATCTCGGGACGGAGCCTCGCGTTGGGTGCGAGCACGCCATGGAAGCGGATGAGATGGAGCCGCGGACGGGGAATCAGCGCAGCGAGGCGCTGCATGAATTCAAGCGGTGACATCACGATATGGGTCGTGCCATCTCGATAGGGTGTCTTCAGTGTGAGCACCACCTGTCCGGCCCGGTTGAGTGCAAGGCGCTCGTTGGCGATGGCGGGGCGGGTGATGTAGCGGCACAGGTGCTCCAGCTTCTTGCGCTCATGGGCGGCGCAGCACACCTCGGCATGCAGGCTGAAGCCCTGCGCGTCGGCACAGCGCACGGGGGTCGGTGGCGGCTCTCGTGTCGAGACGGTTTGGAAGCTCAGCACCTTCTGCCCCGCCCGGGGCCCGAGCGCAATGCGGTAGGTGCAGGCCGCCTGCTGCAAGGGCGCCAGGGCGGTCTCAGGACCGGGGTCGGCCAGGTGGGTCATCCCCTGCTCTTCGATCAGGAAGCCCTTGCGCGTCAAGAACTTCATGAGGCGCTTGATGATGCGTGTGAGCAAGACCTGGAGCTCTCCCGCGGTGGGGGCACGCATGGGATGGAATACCGGCACGCCCGCGGTGGTGCGGTAGACCCCATCGAGCACCAGGCAGTGTAGATGAATGTTCAAATTGGCGGCCGAGCCGAAACGCTGGATGAGCGTGACGGCGCCGGTCTTGGCCTCGGTACGTTGGAGCCCCGTTTGTTGGATCAGGAAGGTCGATAGGACACGGTGAACGATCTGCAACACGGAGGAGAGAAGATGGGGATGTGCTGCGAAGAGCCAACGAAGCGGGATCGGAAAGGCCAACACCCATTGCCGCACCGGCACCCTAGGAACGACGTGATCGACCAGGTGGGCGGCCGTCTCCGCCATGCGTCGGGCGCCACAGCTCGGACAGAAGCCGCGCCGCTTGCAACTGAAGGCCACGAGCTTCTCGTGGGCGCAGTCGGCGCAACGCAGGCGTAGGAAACCGTGGGCGAGGACGCCGCATGCGAGAAAGGCATCGAACTCCTCTTCGACAAACTCGGGCAGGCCCGATCCGGTCTCAAGCTCGACTTGGGCCAGGAAGGTCTCGAGGTGTTCTTGAACCAGCTGGTAGAGGACGGTTTCTTCGGGACGCCGCCGCTCGTAGTGTACGCGCCTTCCCGCCGGCGCAGACTGCACCGCTTCGCCCATCGTCCCTGAGCTCCTGCTCTTCCTTGAAGACTGCCGGTATGGACCGTAGCATGCGGTTGCCGCCTCTGGCAACGGCACTGCACTTCGCCGGCGTCATCGGGCGGCACATGTTCGGACGACAAGAGGAAGCGAACCATGAACTGGGCCGAGGTCATCGCGGAAAAGACATTGCGGGATCTGCCCTGTGAGATCGAGCTGGACCGCTATGGCAACATCGTTCGAGATCCGGTCTCCGTCCAATTCGGAAGAAGAGATGCGCGCTAAGGTAGCCCTTTATCTGGACCAGCGCAGCCAGCCAGTTCACGGCGACCCGCGTTCCGAGCTGAATAAGTGATCCAGCGCATAGTGCAAGCTGGCGGCGCGGCCGATCTCAGCGAACCGAGCCGTGGCTCCAAATACGCCCGGTGGTGGTAAGCGACGGCCTACGGACCGGCCGGCGCGCCCCTGGGCCCTGCCCGCAGCCAGAATGTGACCGGCCCATCATTGGTGAGCCTGACTTGCATACGGGCCCCGAAACGGCCGAGAGCGACGATCGGATGGCGCGCCCGGGCGCGCTCGCCGAGATAGGCGAACAGCCGTTCGCCCGCGCTCGGATCGGCGGCCGGGGTGAGGCTCGGGCGCATGCCCTTCCGGGTATCCGCCGCGAGCGTGAACTGGGGCACCAGCAAGAGGCCGCCGCCGATGTCCGTGAGGTTCCGGTTCATCTTCCCCTCGACATCCGGAAAGACCCGATAGCCGAGCAGGCGTTCCAGCAAGCGTTCGGCTTGGACCTCGGTGTCCCCGCGCTCGATAGCTACCATCACGAGCAGCCCAATGCCGATCTCGGCGACCGTCGCGTCCCCGGCCTCGACGCGCGCTTCGGTCACGCGCTGTATGAGGCCTATCACCGGCTCGCTCCGACCATCCGTCGGAGGCTAGCCCACCGTCCTCATCATAGCCAGTCCGCTTGCTATCGCGCGCTCAGGCCCCCACGGCGCCCCGCCATCCGAGCGCAGTCTTCTTCAGGCGAGCTGGGCCAAACCGCAGTAGGGCCCTCGTCAATAACACGGCAAAGGCCCGGCGCGGGACGATTCGAAGCGAGGAATAGCCGAGCGACACCCGGCGCCAGTGCCGGTCGAGCTCCTCGTGCCCGAAATCGGAACCCACCCCGTCCAGATAGATCATGACGGCCTCCCGGGCGAGGGCCGCGTGCCCGCTCGCGAGGTTGTCGCTCGCCAGGTGCACGCTCACGATGGCGGGGTCGAGGCCCAGATAGCGCATCTCATCCACCACGCTCATATAGAATGCCCCGAGCCCACTCAGCTCGATGGCGAGATTGAGGCCCAGGATCTCGGGCAGGAAGGTGCGGGGGAACTGGGAGATGGCGAGGAGGTAGGCGGGCAGATCGAAGAGCGCCGCCGAAAACCCCGGCCAGGCGACAAACTCCGCGGAGGTGAGCTCCGGTAGCCGGATCCCCTCGCCTTCCAGGAGGCGGCGAAAGATGTTCGCGTGGTTCTGGTCAGGATCGCCGCCGCCGATCTCGTCCGTATAGATCGCGAGGAGGCGAGCGGCCACCGGCGCGTGGCGGCCATCGAGCCAGGCGGCCTTCTGCAGCCAGCAGCCGTCCACGAGCACCAGCGGCGCGAGCCGCGTCAGGAGCCAGCGGTATTCCTCGCGGTCGAGGCGCGGCGGCGGGACGAACGGCCGGTAGGCGGCGACCGCGCGATGGTGAATCGCATCGATGCGCGCTTTCAAGGCATCGGGGCCGTACGGGAAAAACCGCAGGTCCTGGCCGCGCATGGGGCCGCGCAAGGCGGTGGCGGTCTTTCTCAGGAAACGCTGCACCAGCGACCGTGCGGCCGGCAATTCCTCGGGGTACTGCTCCGGATTGAGCAGTCGATGGAAAAGGACCCTGGGGTCTTTGCTACCGGCGCCCTTCCCGGCAAACATTTTTTTTTGGATTTTATTGGCAGCCGGCGTGGCGTGGAAGCCGCGCGGCGGCTCCGCGGCTACCGACACCGGCGGTTCGCGGATCGAGGACTTCGACTCGCGCAACCCCCCTATCCACTCCACCAGGGTAGCGATCTCGTCGTCGCGAAAGACCCGGTACATGGCGCCGCCGGGCGAAAGCGATGCGAGAAAACGGCTCTGCAGAGGTGCCGCCGGGTCCACAAGATCGGACGCGGCAAGGGCATCGAGGAGCCCCCCGAGGTCCGCCCCCGGCGCCAACCAGTCCTCGATCCGCCGGTCGCCCAGGGTCTTATCGCGGTGCTGGCCGAGGGCATAGGCCCGCTTGGCTTGCAAGATCGCCAGGACCGCCACATGACGGTCCGAGCTCCGGCGCGTTTCCCATGCCTCGACGGCGGATCGACAAAGCCCGCGCTCGGCCAGGAATTGGACCAGGAGCCCGTTCCGGATGCGATGCCACGCATGCTCGACCCCCTGCCGACCGAGGACAATCCGGGCGCTCTCGAGGTGGTCTTCGACCAGCGTAGAGATCGGGTCCAAGCCGGCGTCGTGGGGGATCGCCGGACCTAGAAGCGGCCCGAGGGATGTGCCGCCCCGGATCGCCGACGGGCACCTCCTAGCCATCAACGCCCGGAAGGGCAAGAGCCCGAGGGCCTGGCCCAGGAGCATTCCGAGGAGCTCCGGAAACAGGCCCTGGGGAGATCGTGCGATGGCCAGCCAGAGAACCGCCGGCAGGAAGGCCGCATCAAGCAGAGAGCCATCGCGTATGAAGGCCTCATCCATGACCTCCGGCAACCCGATCCCCTGCCCGGCCAGCAACCTGCGGTAGCCCTCCCGTACCCGCCTGGCACCGCCATCGGCATGGTAGCGAAACAACCGGGCGAAGGGCCGCCGATGGCCGGTGGCGGTCCCGGCCAGAGGGGCGACCCAGGACCCGTGCGTCAGGGCGACCGGCGCATATTGCCGGATCAGATGCCGAAACCCCGGTGCGTCGATCGATCCCACCTCCATCCGCTCGCGCAGCGGATCGAAATAGCCGAAGAAAGGGCCGGCGAGCGGCGGAGGGGACTCGAAGAGCGCTTCGGTCTCTGCAAATCGTGCCGCCTCTGCCAGCCGATCCCGAGCGAGGTGGCTCGCGAGCCCAAGGATCCCGCCATCCTCCTCGCCCTGGAGGAGCCCGTGAAAGGACAGCCGCCATTCGCTCTGCATCAGGTCAGGCCCATGTATACCCCGATCGCCCGTGCTCCGCGGGCACCCGGGCCCCGCCCGACGGGTTTCCGAGCGGGGACCCGCCCGCTCGGGGGACCTGCTATCGACGGAGAGGGCATGATATGATTCAAAAACTCCTGACGAACGAGACACCGCAATACCTGACGGTCGACGCCGCGACTGGCACGGCATCGTAATCGACGACCCTATGCAGTCGGTCCCGTGCCGCCCGGTGCCACGCCCCGGTGACGGATCGAGGGGCCTATCCTATCGGAAGCAGACAAATGGCTGGTAGTGACCAAAGCGGCCTGGCGCAGCGGCTGCTGCGCTTGGAGAACCACCTAGCACACGAGAACCCGGTCTTGCTCGACGTAGTGCGGAGCTTCCGGAGGCTCGACCGCGTCGGCTATCGCCTCGGTGCGCTCGACCCGGACGAGTCCTACGCCACGCGTGTCCCGTGGTGGCCCCTGATCGCGGTGCTCGGCACCTTCTCCTCCGGAAAATCCACGTTTATCAATGACTTTCTCAAGCACAAGCTACAGCTCACCGGAAATCAGGCGGTCGATGACAAGTTCACCGTCATCTGCTACAGCACCGACGCCATCGACAGATCGCTGCCGGGACTCGCGCTAGACGCCGATCCGCGGTTTCCGTTTTACAACATCAGCCGCGACATCGAATCGGTGGCCGCGGGCGAAGGCCGTAGGGTCGATGCCTACCTGCAGCTCAAGACCTGCCCGAGCCCCGCCCTGCGAGGCAAGATCCTCATCGACTCGCCGGGCTTCGATGCCGATCTGCAGCGCACCTCGACCCTTCGGATCACCGATCACATCATCGATCTCTCGGATCTGGTGCTGGTATTCTTCGACGCTCGCCACCCCGAGCCGGGGGCGATGAAAGACACCCTGCAGCACCTCGTCGCGGACACAGTCAAGCGCCCTGATTCGAGCAAGTTCCTGTTCATCTTGAATCAGATCGACGCGACCGCCCGCGAGGACAACCCCGAAGAGGTGTTCGCCGCCTGGCAGCGCGCCCTGGCGAGCGCCGGGCTCAGCGCGGGGCGCTTCTATCGGATTTACAACCTGGAGGCGGCCAATCCGATCGAGGACCCGAGCCTCCGCCGCCGTTTCGAGGCCAAGCGCGCGGTCGATATGGCCGCGGTCGTGGAACGCATGCAGCAGGTCGAGGTCGAGCGGGCCTACCGGATCATCGGCGTCCTGGAAATGAGCGCCAAGGCCATCGAAAGCGAATTGGTGCCCCGCCTGCGCGCCGCGCGGCAGCGATGGAAACGCCGCGTCCTCTGGATCGATGCGCTCATCTACGGCTCGGTCATCGGCGCATCGGTCTTCGCAGTCATAGCGGCGGGGGGGTGGCAAGGCCTCGCTGCGGCCCTGCCCTGGCCGGCTCCTGTCCTCTGGGCGGTGGTGGCCATGGGCGGGCTGCTGCTCCTGTATCCACATGTCGTCGTGCGGCGCCTGGCCGCCCGCTCCGTCCTGCGCACGCTCACCCGGGAACCCATCGCCTCCGAGCTGCGCGAGGCAGTGGTCAAGGCGTTTCGCAAGAACACACGCTTGAGGCATAGCCTCCTGCGCAGCGCGCCCATCGGCTGGGGGCGGCGCACCAAGGGCTACATCGCCCGTGTCCAGGCCGACGCGGACCGCTACGTCCAGTCCTTGAACGATCGCTTCGCGAGCCCTTCCGGCCCGAACGATGGAGCGCAGGCAGACGCGGGCGAGATGTCCGTCAACCAGGTGGAAGGACAGCCGGAACGCCCGGCGCTGTATGCGCCGAGCGCACTCGACCTCTCCACGATCCCGCAGGTCATCGCAGACGAGGGATCGGCCGAAAAGAATCAATCAACCTTTTCAGGGGAGCGCCGGCCCGGAGAAACGCCCAGAGCCGCCGTCGAGCACCTGCCGCGGCGCCGCGCCATTCATTTCGAGGAACCGCCTCCCGCCAGGAGGCGGGACTAATGGGCGATTAGCGGGCGCGGAGGCGCTCGCCAACCGCTCCGGTCGTCTTCCCTAGTTCTTGGCGGCGGCGATCTCGGCGAGTTGCCGTTCGAGCTCGGACTTGAGCTTGCCAAGCTCCTCTTGATTTTGATAGCCACCGGGGGCCTTTTGCTGCTTGGCGATCATGGCATCGACGTTGTTCAGCGCCTTTCGGATCTCCTCCTCGGATGATGGTCCACCGCAGCCACCGGCCAAGGCGACCACAGCCGCCAAGGCAACCCTACTCTTATCGATGTTCAGCATGTCGTTGATCCTGTCCTACATATACTACCGCAATCGGACCGCTCGCGGGCTCGAGCCTGCCGCGACCCCTTTCCTTGATTAGACGACCAAAGCCCGGCACCGTTCAGAGCGGTGCCGGGCCGTATCGTTTTTCCGGAATGACGCGTGCTCAGGCGCCCCCTAGGGCAGGCTGAACGCGCTCAGCACACCGCCCAGGCGGGTAAACGAGCTCAAGCCTTTGTAGGCCCCCACCGCACCCAACCCCTCGGTGTCCTGGATGAGACCGGCCGCCATACCGATGCCGGCCCAGCCGCCCACCCCGGACAAGATGCCGACATACTGCTTGTCCTTGTGCATCCAGGTATTGACGTTGCCGATGATCCCGGACGGGGTCTTGAACTTCCACAGGAGCTTGCCGGACTTGGCATCGACACACTTGATGTAGCCGTCGAGGGTCCCATAGAACACCACGTCACCGGCGGTCGCCAACGCCCCGCTCCATACCGAGAACCGCTCCGGCACCGACCACTTGATCCTGCCCTCACCCGCATCCCAGGCGACGAAATTACCCAGGTTGCTGGTCCCATCACCCGTGACCTTGCCCGCCGGATACATGTTGAGCACCGCGTTCACATACGGCTGGCCCGCGGTGTATTCACCGCCGCTCACCGGCTCGTAGTCCATGCACACGTGGTTGGTGGGGATGTAGAACAAGCCAGTGCGAGGGGAGTAGGCCGCCGGTTGCTCGTCCTTGGTGCCGAGCGCCGCGGGACAGACGTTCTTGGTGTTGACGTCCTCGCCGCCCTTGTGGGTGCTGTACTTCGCCACCACCTGCGGACGGCCGGTCTTCATGTCCACGTGCGTGGCCCAGTTGACCGCCGGATCGAATTTCTCGGCGACCAGGAGCTCGCCCGTCTCGCGGTTCAGGGTGTAACCGAAGCCGTTGCGGTCGAAGTGCACGAGGGCCTTGACGTCTTTGCCCTTGACCTTGAGGTCGGCCAGGATCATCTCGTTGACGCCGTCATAGTCCCACTCGTCGTGGGGTGTCATCTGATAGACCCACTTGGTCGCCCCGGTGTCGACATCACGCGCAAAGATCGTCATCGACCACTTGTTGTCGCCGGGACGCACGACCGGGTTCCAGGTGCTCGGGTTCCCCGACCCGTAGTACATGAGGTTCAGCTTGGGATCGTAGGAAAACCAACCCCAGGTCGTACCGCCACCGATCTTCCACTGCTCGCCCTGCCAGGTCTTGAGGCTCGAGTCCTTGCCGACCGGCTTGCCGAGCTCGGTGGTCTTTTCCGGGTCGATCAGCATCTCGGCGTCGGGACCCACGCTATAGGCCTTCCATGCGAGCTTGCCGTCCTTGATGTTATAGGCGGCTATGAAACCGCGCACCCCGAACTCGCCGCCGCTGATGCCCGTGAACACCTTGTCCTTGATGACGTGCGGGGCATTGGTGTTGGTCTCGCCTTTCTTGGGGTTTCCGTTCTTGACCGACCAGACCTTCTTGCCGGTCTTGGCGTCTAGCGCCACCAGTTCCGTGTCGGCCTGCTGGAGGAAGATCTTCCCATCACCGAACGCCACCCCGCGATTCACCGTATCACAGCACATCACCGGCACGGTCTCGTCCTGGTTCTGGATGGGGACGTACTCCCAGACCACCTCCAGGGTGTCCAGGTTGATGGCGAAGGTATTGTTGGGAAAGGGCGCATTCACGTACAGGGTGTCATGCTCGAGCCCCGTGGCGCTGCCCGGCAGCACCAGGGGTCCGCCTTCATGGCCTCGCAGGACACCGGTCGAGAACGTCCAGGCCGCTTGCAGCTTGGGGGCGTTTCCGGCGTTGATCTGGTCGAGCTTCGAATACCGGGTACTGCCGAAATCGCCGTTCGGCATGACCCAATATCCCTCGTCTTCCTGGAGCTCCAACAGCCCTTCGTTGGCCAGGGCCGACGCCGGTATCGCGGCCGCCACCGCCGCCAACGTCAAGGGTTTCAGTAGGGCCAAAGGTTTCAATAGGGTTCTTCTCATGACCTCCTCCTCGCGATAGGTTTAGCTTCGATCTCTCAATCGTTCTGACCCCGCACCCCGAGATCGCGAAGATGCCGGGGGGTAGAAACAGTGAGGCAGGCCGACCCGGGGCGCCGCCCCCGGTACTGCAGGGTTGCGACCCCCGCGTGCACACGCCGACCGGCAGGGCTGTCTTTGCGGAAAATTATCACGGATCTCAACCGCTCGGCAATAGAGCGGCCGATGCCGGCACGGCGGACCCGTGTTCTACTTGGCTACAGGCGGTGGGACTACAGGCGGTGGGACTGCCGGCGGTGAGGCAACCGGGGAGCGCTTCGATCGCCCGACGCCCACGAAGCAGGATCGCGCCGCGCGCTCTTCGGCCTCCTCCAGCCGCTGGACCAGCTTCCGGCCGCGCGCGGACTCGCGAAACAGCCCTCCCTGCTCCCCGGGCATCGATTTTAAGCCCCTGAAGGTCGTCGCCTCCACGAAGTCGTCATAGGACAGCGCCGCCGCGACCGCATCGACGACGCACGAACACGCATAGAGGTTGTCCAGCGTCTGGCCACCATGCCCTTTCATGCAGGTCAGCACCTGGTCGACACGATCGAGCGTCGGAAAGTCGTTGGCCTCGACGTCTATGCGCGGGGCCATGAGCCAGGCGGCGAGCACGACCCTCGCCACACCCGCCTTCAGCCGGCGCGCTAAGAAACGGGAGCGCCGCCCTCGCCACCAGGCGGCCTGGTTGCGGATCCTGCCCAAGCCCTTCAGCCGCAGGCGGACTTGACCAGCGCCGACACGGCACCCTTGGCGACGAGATAATCGACGATCTTCCTGACAGACGTCTCGAGAGCCTCGACACCAGTATCGACGACGATCTCGGCCGCCTCCGGCTCCTCGTAGGGCGCCGATATCCCTGTAAACTCTTTGATCTCCCCGGCCCGCGCGCGCCGGTAGAGGCCCTTGACGTCGCGCGATTCGCAGACCTCGACCGAACAGCGGCAGTAGATCTCGATGAAATCCCCCGCCACGACCAGGTTGCGTGCCCGGTCGCGGTCCGCCCGGTAGGGGGAGATGAAGGCCGTGAGACCGATCACGCCGGCGTCCATGAAGAGCTTGACGACCTCTCCGATGCGGCGGATGTTTTCCACCCGGTCGTCAGGGGAGAACCCGAGGTCGCCGCACAGCCCATGGCGGATGTTATCGCCATCGCATACGTAGGTGTTGCAGCCCATGGCGAAGAGCCGCTCCTCGACGGCATGGGCGAGGGTCGATTTCCCCGACCCCGACAGCCCGGTGAACCAGAGGATCAACCCCCGGTGCCCATTGCGCTCCTCGCGGACCCGGCGGGTGATGGTGGCATCGTGCCATACGGTGTTGGTGCTCTTGAAAGCGGTGACCTGCGTTGCATCGTTCATGGATTGGATCATTCCTTTCGTGGGATGATTGAAGTGGAAGACTCGGGGGTCGCGAAACTTGCCGGCGGCCCCGAGTGACGACCTAGCAGAACTCAGACCATAACGCCCAAGACCCGCCTCGGACCGGCCTGTTCAATCGTATTTTATATACTTGAAGCGTGGGTCGTCCGGGGTGCCTTCGAGCGCGCTCTCGGCTTCTTTGGCCGGCTGCCATTGGATCACCTCCTCGATCTTCCTGGCAAGCTGGAAGTCCTTGTTGGTGACCCCCTTGGCCGCGTGGTTCATGAGCTTCACGATGACGAAGGCATAGGACACCGTGAGGTCCGGGTGGTGGAACGCAGCCTCCGCGAGATGGCCGACGGCGTTGACCACCATCAGGGTGCTCTTCCAACCCGAGGTCTTGTATTTGCGCCGGATCCAGCCGTCCTCGTAGTACCAGTGCGGCAGCTCGTCCGCGAGCCGCTGCTTGATCTCGTCCTCGCCATAGGTCTCCTCGTGTTTTCTAACCCGCCAGCTCATGGTAGGCCTCCACAAAGTTGTTACGCCCGGCCGTCATTGTAGACCCATGCCCCGGGATCCGGGTACGGATGTCGAGCACGGCACCCGGATCGATCGCGCCTTCCCGCCCGCGGTCTCCGCACAGTGCGCCGCGAAACCCGAGATAGTCGGGCAAAAGGGCCAGGAGCGGACCGATGTCGGCCGCGCCGAGCGATCCGGCCAGCCCCGTTAGGAGCCCGAGTCCCCGCGCGACCGTGACGAAACGGCCCAGCGCCTCGTCGCGCCGATAAGCGCGCAGTCCCCGACCGGCCTTGTCGCAGGTATCCAGCATGACGCCATGGAGCCCTCGCCGGGCGATCTCGGCGAGATCGCGGGTGAGGTCCGCCTCCCGATCGGCGAACAACACGACGACTATCATCGTCCCGGCGCGGGCCTCCGCACCGAGAGCCAGCAAGACCTCTCTGCGCCGCGCCGGGCCGAAAAGCCCGACTTTCACGATATCCACGCCCGCCCCTCGGACGACTCGCACCGCATCCCGGACGAGCGCCGGGTCCGGGGACAGATCGCCCGTCGCGGCACTCACGGTCCTCCGCCCCGCCACGAACCCGACCGCCTCACGGACGACCGCGACGGGCAACGCCCCCAAGACCCCCTGGGCGGGGGCCTTGAGGTCCACGACATCGGCCCCTGCGGCCAGGACCACCCCGGCCTCCTGCACGGAGGCGACGCTCGCGAGGAACCCCGTCACCGGGCTTCCCGCGCCGCCGGCTCGCGATGCATCGCGATGCGCGCCATCAACCATCCCCAGGCCTCGCGCTCGCGCAGACCGGCGGTCTTGTCCACCGCCGTCCGGAGGTATGCGATCTCTCGATCCACCTTCTCCCCCGGCAAGAAGTGCAGGCGGCTCACCAGGATGGCCGCTTCGACCACCGCCGCCTGGGCGCGATTGAAACCCCGGAACGGCCGGTGCTGCTGCCGGTAACGCACGGCGCAGACAAACCTCGGGCGTTCTTCATCCGGTTCCTCGTGCCGCACCTCGACCTCGAGATGGGCGAGCGTATCCGTGAGTCGCGCCGCATCGACCACCGCGGCCGGCTGGGTCGGCCAGTCGAAATGGCCGGTCAGACACCCGGCGATAATCGCGACATTGTCGGTCAGATTGATGACGGCCTGGCGGCTGCGCACCAGGTTATCCAAGGTCGTCGAGGGGCGAAACGGGGCGAGCACCACGTCCTCGCCCGACTCGCGGTACCCCATGGGGACGATGTGCAGGGACCCATCGGCGTTGCGGGTGATGATCACGGCCTCGTAGATCACGGCAGCAAGTCCCGTCCGGGGTATAGGTCAAAGGGATCGGTGACGGTCGTCATGCCGTCGCGATTATAGACGTGGATGCCGGCCGCCGAGACGTTCACGCGGTAGATCGGATCGCGGATCTCGCCGCCGTCAGCTACCAAGGCGTCGCCCTCTGTCAGAAATCTCTCGATGACCCCGTGACCTCCGATCCGGTCGCCTCTCACCCGTCTCCCACCGAGAGACTGAGCCCCGCGGATGAGGGCGCGAAACAGACGCCGCTCGGCCTCGGTGTAGCGCTTAGGTCGGGCGACCAAGACCCGAGAAAGCCACGCTGATCAGTTAGAAATCGCAGTCTGACCAAGTCTGACCCGTATTACGCGTATTATGTTAGGTGGACTCCATTCCATCATGGCGTTTAGGCCTCGTATATCCAACCGTTCCCTCACATGGCAGGCGCCACCACACAGGTTGATCACTGTCCCGTCTGTGACTCCGCCCTCCCAACGGACCCGGGCGAAAGCAACTGCACGACCTGTGGCAGCGCCATTCATCCTCGGGTCGCCGAGGGGCGGGCAGTTGCCGAGCAGGGTTGGCACCCCTACTTCGAGCTCGTAGGCACCACGCTCGGCGAGCGCTACCAGATCCTGAGTCTCCGCGGCCGCGGGGGCATGGGCGTCGTCTTCCATGCACTCGATGTACGACTCCGCGAAGAGGTGGCGATTAAGCTGATCCTGCCTGGGCTCGAGACGGGCTTCTCGGACCGCTTCTTCGCGGAGGCACGCAGGGCCCGCGACCTCGTGCACGAAAACATCGTCCGCGTCTACAACCTCGAGGTCCTGGATGGCACCGCAGTCCTCGTCATGGAACTGCTCCACGGCATGGACCTAAAGGAGCGCCTTCGCAGGGGCGGCGTGCTCCCGATCGACGAGGCACTTCGCATCGGCATCCAAGCCTGTCGCGGACTCGAGTACGCCCACATGCGCGGGTTCGTTCATCGAGACATCAAGCCGCAGAACCTCTTTCTAACCGAGGACGGGACCGTCAAGGTGCTCGACTTCGGCGTCGCCAAGGCCATCCATGACGATCCCGATGTCCTGCACACCGCGCAGACCCAGACCGGCGGTTTGATCGGCACGCCAGCGTACATGTCGCCGGAGCAAGCGATGCGGCGCGCGGACCAGCGCATTGATACGCGCGCGGACATCTACGCGATGGGGATCCTCCTCTACGAGTGCGTCACGGGGCAGCTCCCGTTCCGGGGCGAGTCATCGATCGAAGTGGTTGTCAAGCAGCTCAACGAGAAGCCTCTTCCCCCTTCCCAGCTTCGCCCGAACCTCCCACTGGCGCTCGAGCAGACGATTCTGAAGGCGCTCGAGAAGGACCGGGAGGCACGCCAACAGTCCGTCCGCGAGCTTCACGACAGTCTCCAGTGGATCGCGGAAGAAGCCCTCGTGCCCAGCTCAGGGCATTTGAAGCCCATCCCGAGACAGAAAGGCACGGAGAAGGTCCAGGTCCGCCCCGGGACGGCGACGGATCGAGCTCGCCGGCCGACGGCAGATCTCCCGTGGAGGTACATCATGGTCGCCGCAGCCGTCGTTCTGGCACTGGCTGTCGGCCTGATCTTCATTGTCGTCGGCGATCCGCCCACGATAAAGGCGGCGCGTGGCATCGCTGCGGGAGATCAGCACAGGATGGACGGACGGCTGGTCCCGGGAGACGGGAAGCTCTTCGAAGGAAATGCCTACGAGGCCTACAGCGAGGCGCTCGACCACGTCGCCGAGATCGAAGGCATGCCCGAGCGCGCGCACAGGCTCGAGAGGGAAGCGCGCCAGGGCCTCAAGGCACTGCTGACCGGCCTCATCCAACGCTACGGAGCCAACCTCACCGACTTGGAGAAGCAGCTCGAGAGCTACTCTCCCGGGGCCATGCAACCGGCCGCGCTCTTCGAGCAGGTCGACGAGCGGCTCGAGGCGGCGAACGAGGCCGTCGGCGAGGTCCGTCGACTCTTCGGAGATGAGCCCGAGGTGGACGCGTTCGAGGCGCGCGTGACCGCTCTCAATGACGGCTGGCCGGAGAAGCGTGAGGTACACGAGCGGTTGGCGATGGCCGAGAAGCTCATGGATCAAGGCAACTGGGTCTCCCCCAAGGGCAACAACGCCCTCGAGGAGATCCGTGGCATGCAGCTCGACCATCCCCAGCTTGCAGACGGCATAGGAGCTCAGGCGAGCCTCTCTCGCATTCAGGACCACTTCAAGCAGCAGGCTCGAGAGCAAGAAATACGCGCGCGGGGACCGGAGGGAGACACGGCGCTCTTTGCCGCCCTCGACAGCGTGAAAACCGCACTCCGGGTGGCCCTGGACGACCCGGACCTCACGGCCTGGGGCAAGGACCTCGAGCAGAAGACCGCCCGGATCCAAAGCGATCGACAGCGCCAGCAGTCCGCGGCGAAACTCGTCAAGCAAGGGGACCAGCTGCGTTTAGCGGGCTTCCTGGTGAGCCCGGCCGGCGGCAATGCGGAGGAGCTCTACATGCTCGCGCTCGCGAAGGCACCGGGCAATGACGACGCTATGGACGGCCTGCGCCAGGTCCGTGAGTCGCTTCTCCAGCGCGGACGCGCCGAGCTCGCTCGCAAGGAGCCCGCCTCCGCGCTCGAAGCGTTCCAGGCCGCCGCCGACATCCCCGGCCAAACGAGCGAGGTCGAACCCCTGATCGCGCGGGCCCAAAGCGAGCTGGATCTCCTGCGGAAGCGAGAGGCCAACGAGCGCGAGGTGCGCGGGCTTTTGGCCAGCGCCCAGACTTCGCTCCAGCAGGACAGCCTCGTGGGCCCTCGCGGCCGGAGCGCGCTCGACCTCTACCGGCGCATCTTCGAGCTCTCCCCGGGCAACTCCGAAGCCCTGGCAGGGATCGCGGCGGTCCGGACGCGCCTCGTGGAGCTGGCCGCCAAGGCGCGAGACCGCGGCAGCCTTGAAGACGAGCGCGAGCTCCTTGAACAGTCCCAGGGCATTGAGCGGACGGCCGAGGTCGTTGATCGGCTCGCTTCGATCCAAAGCGAGCTCGCTCGGCACAAGGAGGAGGTGGAGCGACTCGAACGCGAGGAGCAGATCCGCGCACTCGTCTCCAAGGCCATCAAGGAGCGCTCCGCGGGTCGGCTCGAGGAAGCGTTCGGTACCTACGAGGAGCTCCAGCGCATCGACCCCAGCAACACCGACATGCTCCAGGGCATCGCCACGATCAGGGGACGCTTGATCGAGCTCGGTGATCAGGGGCTTGCCCAAAAAGATATAGAAAAGGCGCGGGACTACTTCCGACGAGCCAAGGACGCCGGGGCCGCCGAAGCGGACCAACGGCTCAAGTCCGTGGTGGCGAAGATCGAGGAGCGCAAGGTGCAGGACCGGCGCGAGCGTCTCTTGCGCGAGCAAGAGCTCGCGGAGCGTCAGCGGACCCGCGCAGAGTCCGAGCAGCTCCTCGAGGAGGCCCGGCGCGCCCTCGAGGCGGGCCGTGCCCGTGATGCCGTGGTCAAGGTGAAGGCGGGCGAAGCCGAGGACCCATCGGTCCCCGGCGCGACCGAGCTGCGAGTGAGCGTCGTCCGATCCCTGACCGATTCCGCCCGTGGCCACCTCGCCAAGGCACGGGTGGACGACGCGCTGCGCGATCTGCAGGCGGCCGAGGAGATCGACGCCGGTTCAGCGAGTGCGGTGAAGAGCTCGTTCGTCGACGAAGTCCTCGAAGCAACTCGATCGCCGCAATGCGACCAGATCGCACAAGTACAGCAGCGCATTCAAGTGGCATCACGAGTCATGCCCAACGACAGCCGCCTTGGACTCGCCGATTCGCGCCTCGCTCAGAGCAAAGCGCGGTGCGAAGGGAAACGCGTTCCTATGGTCGTTATTCCCGCAAGCTAGCACCTTCTGAGCCGCGTTCCGTCCAGTCACCGATGTGCATTGGCACTCCTATGGCGCTAATTCCTTTGTTCCTTCAGCCAGGATAGGACGTAATCGGCCACTTCCTCCCAGTTCTTCTGCTCGATGATGAAGTGCGTGCGACCGGGGAATTCTCTGAAGCCGGTGACCGATGACGAGCCTTTGTACTTTTGGTAGTTCGATTTATTGAGCGCGGCCGGGATGATGTGATCTTCCGAACCGGCGATGAGCAACAGGGGCGGGCGCTGTTTCTTGAAACCGATCCTGGCGATACCGGACAATGGCCCGCGAGCCACCCTGCGTGACTCGGGCACGACGTGCTTATCATAGGCCGCCCCCTGCTCTTTGAGCGGAAGCGTGTGGACGAACGTGTATTGAAAATGCTCGAACGGCATGTAATACGGTTGGCTTTTGGAGACGAACGGGCTGATGGTGGGCCAGTTGGATTTGATGAATGACCACTGAGTGGGGAACACGCCGACGGGCGGCGCGGAATCGATGGCGACCCCTGCAGCGACCGCATCGCGCTGCAGCAGAATCTGGACGACAAGGCCGCCCATCGAATGGCCGATGAGGATGGGTTTTTCGCCCAACGTTTTGATGTGGCTCGCATAATGCTCGACGATATCGCCCAGGGTGAGCCGGCCCAACTGCGGGTCGGGATGATTGGCCCGCAGCGTTTCAATCGGCTTATCCCTGCCGGGCCACGCCGGCGCAGCGCAGGTATAGCCTCTGGTTTGAAAATAGTCGATCCACCCCTCCCAACACAAGGGCGTGACGAACATACCGTGAATGAACACGATGGAGTTGGATGTCATGGGGCTCACCTGTTGTCGGCTCATTTTTCTCTCCTCCAGATTTTCACCAGCACCAGCGATTCACCCCGGCACACCACCGTGCCATCCGGGCCAACGCAGCCGTTCGCAAATTGACCAGATCTTTTTCGGGCCGCAGACGAATCGCTTGCACCCTGGCCGTTATTTGCTCGCCCACGCGCGCCGGGGCTGGGAAACCGTAGCGTTGTTTCAGCCAGTTGGTGCCGCGCCCGGGAAGGTTGGTTCGGAGGAGATCGGAAATCATCCCGCCCACCTGGCCCGGGAACAATTCCCGGCTCCGGTCAGCGCGGTGTAATCGGCCAGTCGAAGGATAGGAAGTTCAACGCTGGTTTGCAACAGGAAGAAGACAGGTACGTTGCGTTACTGTTACGTCGGACGGGCCGGCCGGTGATCCGGTGGCCCGCGCGGTGGCCCGCGCGATGGCGGTAAGAAGCCGTTTGGGCCGATCCCGGCCGCGTTTCGGGTGGTTGTCGGGGCCTTAGGGTGACGGACGGGCAAGGGCCGGACGTCCGGACGCGGGCTCGCCGGTGCCGGTCGAGTCATGTTAGCCGGCAGGAAGGTTCGGAATGGTGCCTACCAGTTCACCCGCTGATCGAAACTCATACTCGGCTAGCTAGGGCTCGCTCAGGTCAGTACCCTAGCGTGGTTCGAAGTCCTTCTCGAAGGAGGGAGGACCGCGGGCGGCCGCGGCGATGCGCGGCGTGGTGGCGGGATGAGCGTCGCCAGCCGTTCCAAGAACGCGAAGCGTCGGAAAGCCAGGGCCAGGGATTGCCCTGCTGGCGCCGAGGACGCAACGACAGGAGGTCGCCGGCCAGTACAGGGATGTACGCTTCAAACTCCAGGGGCGTGAGAGATAGCACCGTCTGCCCGTCCGGTCGGAGCTTGGGGAGGTGATAGATCATAATCAGACGCTGCATCCTCGGCGCAGCATGCAGGGCCCGTCCCTGTCCCCGGCGCTCGGCGCGCCAAAATAGGGCCAATCCGTGGGTTTGGCTTTCCAGCCCCTTCCGGTCCGTGGCCTTTGATGCGAACCCTGGCATCGAGAGACAAGCCACCCCTGTGATCCACTGGTTGAACGCCGCCGCGGTGCCGCGGAGCCCGATTCTACGTCACCGGCTTGAGATCACCCGTTGGATCTCCTATGCTTGAGCCGCGGCGGGAGGGCGAGGATTTGCGTGCGATGAAAAACGAGCTCGATGTCGTTCGGGACGTCTCCGCGAGGCTGGACAGGGCGGACATCGCTTACATGCTGACCGGCTCCATGGCGATGAATTACTACGCCGAGCCGCGGATGACCCGTGATATCGATCTAGTTGTCGCACTCGCTGCGGAGGACGCCGAGACGATCGTCCGCATCTTTTCGTCGGACTACTACGTCTCGCTCGAAGCTGTTCGGGAATCCATCCGCTCCGAATCCATGTTCAATCTGATCCACGAGGACAGTGTCGTCAAAGTGGATTGCATCGTGCGCAAATCCTCGCGCTACCGCCTCGGGGAATTCGCCCGCCGCCGGCGTATCACCGTGGGCGATTTCGCTACCTGGATCGTGAGCACGGAAGACCTCATCCTCTCGAAGCTCGTATGGGCTCGAGATTCGCATTCAGAATTGCAGCTTCGCGACGTCCGAAACCTCATCACCTCCGGATGCGATGTGGGTTACATCGAACGCTGGACGGGAGAGCTCGGAGTGGATGATCTCTGGCGCGAATGCCTGCCATGACGGACACCCCGCCGGAGATCGCCGCCATGGTGCGCCGGCGCCTCATGGCACGCAGTGGCGCCGAACGATTCATCATGGGTGCCCGCATGTTCGACGCCGCCCGGGCCATGGTCCTTGCTTCCCTGCCCGCCGATCTTTCCGAGGCTGAACGCAAAGCCCGGTTGTTTCAACGCTTCTATGGACAACCATTGCCATCCGACGAATAGTCAATCATGAGCAGATCAGGAAGGGAACAAGATCGAATATTGTTAATGAGGCTACACTGAGCCCGAATAGATTGATTCTGTCCCTTATCCATCTGCCTTCCCCGAGACGCTGCCAGCCGGCAGTAGGCCAGTTGATGGCCGAATCTGAAGAGGAAACGGCTGCTAGAACCGCAAGCGGACGTCCAAAACCGCCTGGTGGAAGTTGGACGTGTCCAAATGGTTCAGTTCCGTCTGATACGACAGACCGGCCGAAACAGTGTCAGAGACGTCGTAAGTCGCGCCAATGCCGACGAAGACCAGCTCACTGTTGTCCCCTTCCTCTGGAATGAGATGTTCGTAGATCGTCCGGAAATAAGGGAGGAAGCGTTCAATCCGGTAGCCCACCTCTCCGGTCACATATAGGGTGTTCACGAAGAAGTCGTCATCGATTTCCACGGGGACCTCGAAGCCGTCGATGACAAAAACGGATGGGATGTCTACGAGCTTGGTATAGGCAAAGCGATGGCCTGCCCTTCCCGTCACTACCCACTGGCTCAGGGGGAGGACGCCCGTCACGGACAGGTCGGTGAAGGCCGTGTTTGCGGACGGGTCAAAGTTGAATAACGACCTATCGTCGTTATCGTCAAACTCCTCTCGAGCGTAGCCGGCGATGCCGGTCACGAAGACGTTGTCGTTGATCAGGTAGGCGGCTTAGGGAGAGAACGACGGGTTGTCCGTGCCGGACTCGACCCCGAAGAAGTCTGGCTCGGTGCGTGCGTAACCGGCCGATGCGCCTGCATAGAAGCTACCGAAGCGCTTGTCGATCCCCCCGACGAATTGGTAGATATCGATGTTGGCATCGATATCATTGAAATCGATGGTGGTGTAGGAAGGCGCTATCCAGCCGGTGGTCGGATCCTCGGGTTTCCTGCCTTCTGCTTCGGGCAGGGTGGCCTGGGTCAGGCGGCGCGTGATCGATTCGCCGATGTGTCGAGTCACCTAGATCCTGGGCATCGGCCGGACCGGGTTGGAGAACGGCGGTTACGGATAAGAGTGCGCCGCAAAACGGCTGCTTGAAAGCTGACATAATCCCCCTCACCGTTTCTTGTGGATTTCAATAGATGATCGGATCGCTATTCAGCCCCGCGTTTGGCGCCAAAAGCGTCGATCGCCTCGGCCACATTGGCCATATCCTGCGTCTGGGCCCTGACGCGCGGAGCCGGGTCCGCCAGTGAAGGATAGGACGTTCAACGCTGGTTTACAACTAGAAGGAGAAAGGTACTGTTGCGTTGCTGTTGCGTCGGACGGGCCGGCGCTAGGTGGGCTCGCCGAGGTGGGCGAGGATGCGTTGCGGGTGATGATCACGGCCTCGTAGATCACGGGACCTCCCGCTTGCGCCTGCCGGCCCTCAAGGTCGTGCCCTCGGGTTTGTAGGCGTGCGGGCTCGCGGTGTCTTCGCTCACCGCGGGGCGCACGGCCGGGCCCCATTTGAGCGGCTCGTCCTGTACATAACGCTTGCCGAGCTGCCAGGCGATCTGCGCCCGCCCCAGCTCCACCCCCATATAGAACGCATGCGGGGCATCGCCCTGCAGTAAGTCCAGTCTGGGGAAGAGGTCAAAGGGATCGGTGGCGGTCGTCATACCGTCGCGATTATAGACGTGGATGCCGGCCGCCGAGACGTTCACGCGGTAGCTCGGATCGCGGATCTCGGCCGCGATCTCGGCGATCTCGGACTCCGAATAGGGAAACGGCTTGCGTTCGTGCAGGGCACAGAGCGAGGCATCATAGCCGCGCGGCAGGCTCCGGTCTTCGCGGGCCGCGAACAACATGCGGCGCGCGCAATCGATCTCGCGCACCACGGATCGGGCATGCGGGCTCACCTCCGTGGTCAAGAGATGAGTGATGCGAAGCTCGGACATGACCCCGAGCATGAAGGCGTTGAGCCCGGCGGTATCGGCATCGGTCAGCTCCGAGACGTTGCCGGTGCCCATCATGATCTCGATCCCGGGATAGCGATCGCGCAGCTCGACATAGCGCGCGAGCGAGCGGCTGAGCCCGAAGTGGATGGGGTCGAGGACGCTGTCGGCGATGAATGGCCGGCCGCGCGCCGCGAGCGCGTCGATGGCGCGACCAAGAGACGCCAGATCGCCGGGCTCTTCCGGGATCAGGACCGGTATCGAGCCCACCTCGTCGGCCACGGCCAGGGTGCTCTCCTTGAGGCTCAGGAGATGATCGGCGCCGGCCCGCCCGCCACGCAAGAGCTCCTCGGTCACGAGCGAATCGACGCTCACCCGATGGCCATGCTCGTGTAAGGCCGCGATCGCCTCTTCGAGGTGCGGAAAAGGGACGCCGGGCAGGCAACCGAGGTCGATCACGTCGGCCCCGTCGGCCCCATAGCGCGCGGCCCGATCCAGGATCCCTTCGACGCAGAGCCGGGGGGCATCCACGATCTCGGCGAAGATGCGGATGTCGTAACGGCTGAGGTCCGGCGGGACCCCGCCGCGACCGAGGAAGCCCGGCAGGTCCTTCATGTCCTCAGGACCCCGCACCACGGGGACGCCGAGCTTCTCTGCCGGCACCGTGAGATCGCCCGCGCACAGGCCCGGGACGATCACGCGGTCGGCGCCGCGCGGCCCGTCCAGCCGGCGCGCGATCATCTCGGCGCTCATGAGCGCCGCCACGCTGACCCCGATGTTGAGGACCTCGTAGCTGAGCTCGGGGCCTTGCGACGCCCCGAGGATCCGGCAGAGCCCCGGCTCGGCCAGCTTGCCGGTCAGGAACAGGAGCCGCTCCGCCACGGGCTCAGGCGAGCGCTACGCGGTTGGGCGCCGCGCGCCGACCTTCGGAACGCGACCAGGGCGCCGGCCCGGCGTTTTTGCTAGGATCGTTACCGTCGCCCCGCTCAGGAGCGAGACCCAACCGTATTCGCCCCACCGCCATGCCCCGCATCGCGGGGATACTATCGGGGTTCGGGTCGAAGACTCAATACCCCGGAAGAAAAAGAGAACGATAAGGA
>JACCXJ010000295.1 GCA_013697045.1 Gammaproteobacteria bacterium
ATGACAAGTGGCAAGGTCTGTCCCATGCGTAAAATGAAAAACCACGGCTTTGCTTTTCAATGTGTTAGGCACGCCGAGCACGTGAAATCGACGGTTTGGAAGGGCCAGTTGCGAAAGTTGGGCTAAGGGATCAAAGTGGCGCAAATGGGATCTGCATATCCACAGCCCGGCGGCCTCCCACGGAAACCACACGGCCTCTCGGAGGCCGCCCGGCCCTTCCCGCAGGGGACGGCATCACCCTGCGGCTGTGCCTTCCGCCTCCGTGGGCGGCCCCTCCCCCGCCAGGTGCCGTCTGGCGTCCATCCGCTCATGGGGGATCCCGAGCACATCGATGGTGTCCGTGCTCACGGTGTAGAAGATTACGTGTTTGGCGACCGGCAGGGCGCGGTAGCCCTTGTGGACATCGGGCCGTGCCCTCCCGATATAGGGGTTGTCAAGCAGGCGGTGAAAAGCCTTCTCAATGAGAGCTGTGTACCTTTCCGCCTGCTCCAGGCCCCATGTGGAGACGCTGTAGCGCCAGATGTCGTCAAGGTCGGTCTCGGCGGTCCGGGCAAGCCTGATCCTCGCCATTTACCGGCCTTCCTGGCCGGTTCCGCTGAGCGCCCCGCCCTTCAGGTTTTCGAAGAACGGCCCGATCGCCTCCCTCTCCAACTCCGTATACCGGCCTGCTTCAAAGTCGCGCTGGCCTTCGGCGAGCTTCGCCCGCAGCCACTCTAGCTTCATCTGGTAGACAAGATCCTCGTGGGTTTCCATGAAGCGCAGCGCTTCCCGGATGACCTCGCTGGCGTTGTTGTAAAGGCCGGATTGAACCTTGCGCTTGACGGCCTCTTCCAGCTCCGGGGTCAGTGAAACGTGCATAAACGCACACCTCCTCCCTCAACCATGGCCCATGATCCAGTCTTTGTCAATGTATGTATAGCTGTTCACGCTTCAGGCCCTGCGACGCTACCGGGGTTGCGTCCGCGCCGGACCGGCGGACGGTCGCCTGCCCTCACCGACAAGGACCTCGCGGCGGCCGGGCCCTGCTTGCGGATCCCGCGATCACCGTGGACGAGGCGGGCCCGGCGGCTGAACGTCGCGCCCTCGACCCTTTACGGGCACCTGCCGGGCGCCCACTCTCTTCGGCTCATGGGCCGTATCGCCGGCGGATCGCCGGCACGGTGCGCGAGGACCGGTTCGAGAGCGAAAGGGAAGCGCGGGGCGGACTGGAACTCCGCCGAAGGAAGGAGCGTAGAGGGTACGCCATTACCCCCATTTCCAGGTTCTCATCGTTTCTCTCGGCATTAGCGTTTAAACGTCGACGCCGTTAAGCGGCCCCCTCGCCATCCTTAAACTCTATAGCTGGAATTTCAAGGCCTTCGATCTCTTGAATCGACTTCCCGGCTATGCCTTGAAGGTCACCATACATGCCGACCGTCGCGCCCATGACCCGCTCGATCTGTTCTTCGCGCTTTGCCCACTGCTTCATGATCGCCTTGCGCTCTTTATCGAGGTCCTCCCGCATCGACGAGAACGCTTCGACTATGGCTTCGACGCGTTGGCGGAAGCGAGGGCCGGTGAGATACTGGTAGACCATCTCGGTCTTGGTTTGCTGGCCTTCAGAGACTTGGCGCGCCATGCTTACTTCAAGCAGTGTATGGCGCAGGATGGTGGCCACTGGCAGCGCGGCGCGGGGATTCGTCACCCACACACCATCGACTGCGCCGAAGGCCTCGACGCCCTTGGGTAACACCTGGCTCACGAGTACGGAGATTTCGGCCTTCGCAGTTCGCTGGTCTTCCCGGAGCTTGGCGAGCCAGCCATCGCTCCAGTTCTTGGTGCGTTTGCATTCCCAAAGAATCGTTCCGCCGGCCTGGCCGTTCGCGCTGACAACCCGTTGCAGCACGTCACCTCCAAGCTCGCCCTTTGGTACGGATTCGATGGAGTCGAAGGGGAATTTCACGCGCAGCACACGTTCTAGCTCTAGCTCCTGCACTTCGCCTTGCAATTGTTGCGACCCTTGCTCGGCCTTCCGCTTAAGCTCCTCGATTGTCTGTTGCATCGAGGCGATCGTCTGGTTTTTCTCCAGCACCTTGAGCTTCAACCCCTCCTCCGTTTCGCGCTTTGCTTTCTCACGCACCTCGGTCAGACTATCCTGGACGCGTTTCTCAATAGTCAATTCCAGCTCGCGTCTAGCGTCATCCAGCTCTCGCTGCGTCTTTATGAGCGCGGCTTGCGCCTTTTGCGCCTCAGCCAACTTTTCGTCACGGGCCTTAAGGACTTCTTGCAGGTCGGTGACTTCGCGGACCTTGGCCTCCAATTCCGCCGCGCTAGCCAGCTTCGCCTTGCTGCTCTCCTTCGCTATAAGGTGGTCGCGCTCCGCCTGTAACTGCATTGCAACCTGAGCGGCCACTTGTTCGTCTAGCGTACGCTTTGCTTCGGCGAGCCGTTTTTCCTTGTCGCGGATGCCTTGCTCGCGCGTGGCGATTTCTTCATCTTTCTGAAAAAGCTGCAGCTCAAATTGCTTACGCGTAGCTTCAATTAGAGGAGCCGCAAGCGACTCGGTAAGACGAATTTCCGTCTTGCAATTGGGGCAGATGATTGTTGGTTCTGTCATAGTTGTATCTCTCCCCTTGTTCAGGAGAGGGGTAGTATTGCGCACGATACCCGGACCGTCCGTTGAAAAGCCAATCGAACGTTGTCTCCGACAGGGCACGCTTCCTTTCGACCAGGCTCAGGACAGGCTTGTGCCTCGCGCGGCTGATTCCTCCACCACGGTCTACCGTCCGTGACCAAGGCGGACCGTGGCGTGCTGGTCCAGCTTTGAGATTATAAGAGAGAGGCTCTGCGGATAGTAAGCGGCAGTGCTTTTTCTGTACGTCGCGACTCGCAGGAACGAGGACGAAGGCCGCCCGCGCCGCGTCTTCCCGTCCCGGGTACCGCACCCTTTGCTAAAGCCACGCTGGCCCGAAACCGATGATTACCCATCGCCTTCACCCACGCACGCGTAAACGAAGCAGGAGATCACGATGGACCTGGAACACCGTCTGGCCGCACGGGCCCTGTGCCTTTGGATGGGGATCGCCGCGGGATCCCCGGTACAGGCCGGCATCACCGCCATCAAGTGTTGGACCAATGGCGAGGGCGTGCGCGAGTGCGGCAACGCCGTGCCGACCGAGTATGCCCAGCAGGGACATACGGTCTACAACGATCATGGCGTCCAGATCGGGGCGCAGCAGCGTGCCAAGAGCGGTGAGGAGCTGGCCGGGGAACAGCGCCTCGCGGCGCTGCAGGCGGAGGCAAAACGCAAGGCCGAGGAGCTGGCCAAGGCCGACCGCGTGCTCTTGGAGACCTTCGGTAGCGAGGATGACCTGATCCTCGCGCGGGATGGAAAGTTATCGGCGATCGACGGGCAGATCCGCCTCCTCGAAAGCCATATCCACAAGTCCGAGGCGGACCTGGAGCGACGCATGGTCCTGGTCAAGGCGATCGAGCAACGCGGCCAGAAACCCGCGGAGCAGATCCTTGCCGACATCGAGTCCACCCGCGGGCAGATCGCGGCGCATCGGGCCAGCATCGAGTCCAAGCGTCGCGAGCAGGGCGCCATCCGCCAGCGCTTCGACCAGGACCTCGAGCGTTTCCGCAAGCTAGCGGCACAACGCTGAACGCGAGCCGTTCGCACCGCGTCCGTTAGGGCTAGGGAGGGTGCCGGGCGGTCAGGACGCCGCGGCGTGTTCTCTGTCCGTCTTGCCCCGCCGTTCCCGGATCCGGGTGCCTACGCCCTGGTCGGTGAAGATCTCTAGGAGCACGGCATGCTCCACCCGCCCGTCGATGATATGGGCGCTGTGCACACCGGCCTGGACCGCATCCAGGGCCGCCTGGACCTTTGGCAACATCCCGCCCGAGATCGTGCCGTCGGCGCAAAGCT
>JACCXJ010000003.1 GCA_013697045.1 Gammaproteobacteria bacterium
GCCTGATCCGCTTGCTCGAAGCTCGTCTGCAGACCGGCGATGAAAGGCCCGGCGACGCGCATGGGCTGGAAATAACTATAGACGCTGTAGGACAGGCCGCGTTTCTCGCGCACCTCCTTGTAGAGCCTTGAGATAAACCCGCCGCCCCCCAGCACGTGGTTGCCCAGATAGAGCGGGAAATAGTCGGGATCGAGCCGCGCGAAGCCGGCGCGCCCGGCCCAGATGTGGGTCTGGCTGGACGGATAGGGGAC
The DNA here is from genome assembly GCA_013697045.1 of Gammaproteobacteria bacterium. Classification (GTDB taxonomy): domain Bacteria; phylum Pseudomonadota; class Gammaproteobacteria; order JACCXJ01; family JACCXJ01; genus JACCXJ01. The sequence goes on from JACCXJ010000003.1 coordinate 252, forward strand.
GTGGATCTCGATCGGTTTCACAATCTTCAGCGCCGGTGGCAGGGGCGGGGCCGCGGCGCCTTCGGGAAGCGTGGCGACGAGCTTTTCCGCAATCGACGCCGCCTGCGGGCGCGTGAGGTCGCCGACCAGCCCGATGACCGCGTTGCGGCCACAGTAATAGCGCCGGTAGTGGGCGAGCAGATCGTCGCGCTTGAGGGCGCCGAGGGTCTTGGCGCTACCGTGCGGCGGTGAGCCATAGGGGTGGTCTTGGTAGAGGACGCCCATGAAACGGTCCTCGGCGATCGCCGCGGGGTCCTGCTCGCGTTGCTTCAAGGCGGTCAGCATGAGCTTGCGCTGGCGCTCCAGGGCCTCTGCGGGGAAATCCGGCTTCTGGAGGACCAGCCCCAGGGTCTCGACCGCGCGCTCCAGATAGGGGGATTCGGTAAGGCTGCGCAGCCCGACCGAGGCCATCTCGCGCCCCGAGCTGTTGTTGAACTGCGCCCCCGTGGCCTCGAAGCGCTCGCTCAGGGTCTGCGCCGTCAGCCCGCCCGCGCCTTCGGCCAGCATGCCGTTGGTGAGCCCGGCCAGGCCCCATTGTGTCTGATCGCGCGCGCTGCCGGCGTCGAAGGCCACGCGCAGGTCCACCATCGGCAACTCCGGGGCGCGCACGAAGTAGACGCGCGCGCCGTTCGCGGTGTTCCAGGTCTCGATCTTCGGCAGGGCCAAACCAACCACCGGCCACAGGGCCAAGAGCAGCCACGCGCGTTTGGCCATGAGTTAATTCCTCCCCGCGGCCGGCGCCGGCAGCGGTTCGAGGACGGCGATGGTCAGTCGGTCATCGATGAGATACTTGGTCGCCACCCCTCGCACCTCCTCGGCCGTAACCGCCTTCACCGCGTCGAGGTACTGGTCTTTGAGCCGCCAATCGAGCCCGACGCTCTCCAGGAACCCGATCTGCATCGCCTGGTAGAACATGGAGTCTTGCTCGAAGACCTTGCGGGCGATGACCCGGGCCTTGACCCGATCGATCTCGTCGGCCGGCGCCGGTTCGCTCCGCAGGCGCTCGATCTCGCGCCGTAGCGCCGATTCCAACGCCTTGAGGTCGCGGCCTTCCGCGGGAACCGCCTCCAGTGTGAACAGGCTCTCCAGGCGATCGCCGAGGTTATACCCCACGTCCGCGCTGGCGGCGACCTCCTGCTCGCGCACCAGGTGGCGCGGGAGCCGCGCGCTGTCCCCACCGCTCAGAAGCTCGGCCAGGACCTCCAGGGCGAAGACCTCGCCGCGCGGTATCTGGGCCGGGTTCGCGACCGCGCTCGTGAGCACCGGGACCTTGTAGGCCATGAGGAGCTGGGGCAGCCGCGCCACCTCCCGCACCGTCGCGCGCCGCTGGCCCTTCTGCATCACCTCTCGCGCCGGCTTGGGCGCCGGACGCGTGCTCGAGGCCAGGGGTCCGAAAAAGCGCTTGGCGAGGTCGAAAACGGCCCCGGGCTCAACATCTCCCACCACCACCAGCGTCGCGTTGTTGGGTGCATACCAGCGCTCGTACCAGGAGCGCAGGTCCGCGACCGTCATGGCCTCCAGGTCGTGCATCCAGCCGATGATCGGGTGGCGGTAGGGGCTGGTCTCGAAGGCGACGGCCATGGCGGTCTCGGCCATCAGGGACTCGGGCTTGTCGTCGGTGCGCAACCGGCGCTCCTCCATGACCACCTTGATCTCCTTGGCGAACTCCTGCTCCGGGAGGGTCAGACCGCGCATCCGGTCGGCCTCCAGCTCGAAGCTAAGCGACAGGTTCTCCTTGGCCATCTTCTGGAAATAGGCCGTGTAGTCGCTGCCCGTGAAGGCGTTCTCCTCCCCGCCGGACGCGGAGATGAGGCGCGAGAACTCCCCCGCGGGGTGCCGCTCGGTGCCCTGAAACATCATGTGCTCCAGGGCGTGCGAGACGCCGGTGATGCCCTCGTGCTCGTAACTCGAACCGACCTTGTACCACACCTGGGAGACCACCACCGGGGCGCGGTGGTCCTCCTG
>JACCXJ010000326.1 GCA_013697045.1 Gammaproteobacteria bacterium
GGATCGATCCGATCATCATCATTTCACCGTCCCTACAGCATCAATGACCGCCCGACCCACGATGGTCGCGCCCAGCACCTGCACTTCCGCTTTACCGTTCAACCTTAGTCCGACAGGCTGCTAGCACGGCAATGGAAACGTTCCCTCGCCGCCATCGCCTTGCTCTTGGCCCTCGGACAGTTGCCGGCGTTGGCCGCCACCATCACCGTCGGGGGAAGCTGCACCCTCGTCGATGCCATTACCGCCGCCAACACCGAGGCCGCCATGGGCGGCTGCCCGGCGGGGAGCGGGCCCGACACCATCGTGCTGCCGGCCGCGAGCACCGAGTCGCTGACGGTGGAGGCCGACTTCACCTATGGACCCACGGGTCTCCCGGCCATCAGGACCACCATCACCATCGAGGGCCACGGCAGCACGATCATGAGGGTGAGCGGCGCGCCCGAGTTCCGCATCTTTACGGTGAACGGCGGGAGCCTCACGCTCCAGGAAACGACCGTGAGCGGGGGCGTGGCGCCGCAAGTAGTGGATTTCACTTACAGCGGCGGGGGTATCGCCAAATACGCTGGCACCCTCACTCTCACCAATAGCACCGTGTCGGGCAACAGCGCTGCCGGCTTTGGCGGTGGTTTGCTAAACGACAACGGTCCCGCGACCCTCACGAACAGCACCGTCTCGGGCAATAGCGCTGGCGTCAATGGCGGTGGCTTGAGCACCCTGAACGGAAATCTCACCGTCACCCACAGCACCGTCTCGGGCAACAGCGCCAGCGACGCAGGCGGCGGCGTGTTCAGCGAGAGCAACCTGCGCCTGATCCGAACGCTGGTTTCCGGCAATACCGCCTCCCGCGGGCGGGAGATTCTGAACGACGGGCGCCCCGTCATCGCCAACGAACACAACCTGTTTGGGCACGACGGTAATGCCGGGGTCAACTTCACCCCCGGGCCCACCGACCTAATGCCCGGAAATGCGCTCAGCGCGATCCTCAATCCCACGCTCGGGAACAATGGCGGACCTACCCTGACCCATGCGGTTCCGGCCGGCAGCCCGGCGATCGATGCGAGCCCGATAGATCAAATCTGTCCGCCCACCGACCAGCGCGGGGTGACGCGCCCGCAAGGGGTGGCCTGTGACATCGGCGCCGTGGAAGGCAGCGCCGCAATCCCCCCACCGGGTCCACCGCCGGCCCCCTCACCGGGTCCTTCTCCGAGCGGCGGCTGCAGGGTCAACGGTGTGCCTGATCAAGTGTGTCTGGGCACGCCTGGGAACGACACCATCACCGGCACACCCGGCCGCGACGTGATTGCAGGTCTCGGAGGCAACGATACGATCCGAGGCCGGGGCGGCAACGACCGCCTCGCCGGAGGCCCCGGCCGGGACCGGCTCATCGGGGGGCCAGGCAACGACCATCTCTTGGGAGAGGCAGGCAGGGACGACCTCCGAGGGGAGGCCGGCCGTGACGTGCTCGAGGGCGGGCTCGGCAACGACAAGCTCAACGGTGGGGGCGGCGCGGATACCTGCAAGGGCGGCGCGGGTCGCGATCGCGTGCGCGGCTGCGAGCGGGTGAGCGGGATGCCGTAGGACCCTTGGTATAGGAAGAACAAACGCCCTTTTTGGTGCGGATGGTCCAGTGAGAAGTTGTGAAAAAACCGTCGCGAGTGAAGGGACAGGTTCCGAGCGCAGTAGGTTTTTTCACAACCTCACGTGGATCCTCCGCCTAGAATTCGGGGCTTTTCGGGCCGATTGAGATCGATCGGACGACCGCGCCGGTTTCAGCCGCTCCGTCCGCAGGAACTCACAAAACTATATGTCCATTTCGGCCCGGCCCGAGGCCCGAGCGCAATGCGGTCGCTGCAAGCCGCAGCCAGTCGAGGAAGGCCGGCGACAACGCCGTCATTGGAAGGCGTTAATCGTTTCGTAGCCTAACCCGACTTTAACCCGACTTGAACCCGACTTAGCCGATTCGCCTTCGAATCCGTCGTCGTCGCCCCTCGCACACGCTCCAGGAGCGGCTCCTGCGCGCCCTGGATACGCCTCTGGCCACGGACCTTCACGAACCGCGACAGCATCATCGCCTCGCGACTTCCTATCAGAACCCCAACCAATGGTGTTGGCGGTGCTGGCGGCGGCGCTGGCCCGCAAGGAGCGCTGGTGAACCGGGCCGCGGCGCAGACCCGGATCATGGACAGGGGCTACACGCCTTCGCAGATCTACGTGGCCCCCGTGGAGCGCGTCGGTGCCGGACTGTTCGCGGCCAATGTGCGCTTCAATGGCCATCCTGGAGACGCGCGGCGGAGCGGCCACTACCACGTCGGTCCGCCGAATCGGTGCTGGCGGTCGTCTCCATCCCCGGGCGGCGCCAGGTGGTTGCGCCCGACTAAAGCCGCCATGCGGCTAGGCGATACGGGCCCGGCACCCTGTTCAATCAACGGATCGACGTAGTTTCCCTGTCGTCCCACATCACGAGGAGCCCATCATGGTCAGCATTTTCAAACGCATCAACGATGTCATCACCGCCAACATCAACGACCTGGTGGACCGGGTCGAGGACCCCGAGCGCATGGTCAAACAGATCATCCGCGAGATGGAGGACAACATCCGGATCTCCAAAGAAGGGGTCATCGAGGCGATCGCCAGCGAGAAACGCCTCGAAAGGGAACTGGAGCTGAACCGCAAGCAGTGCGAGGACTGGGGACAGAAGGCCGAGCAGGCGGTACGCAACGGCAGCGAGGAGTTGGCGCGCGCGGCGCTGGTGCGCAAGCGCGAGCACGCCGATGTGTGCAAGGCCCTGGAGCCCTCCTGGCAGGCCGCCACAAAGACCAGCGAGCGGCTCAAGACGCAGCTCCGGGCGCTTGAGGCCAAGCTCGAGGAGGCGCGCCGCAAACGCGGCACGCTGGTGGCCCGGCAGCGCGCCGCCGAGGCCCGCGACCATATGGACAGCACCTTTGCGGCCTTCGACGCCGGCATCGCCGCACAGGCGAGCTTTTCCCGCATGGAGGACAAGGTCGCGGAGATGGAGGCCCGCACCGCGGCCCTGGACGAGCTGAGCGACGACCGCTCGCGGCTGGAGCGCGATTTCCTCGAGATGGAGGTGCGCGTCGAGGTCGAGGACGAGCTCGCGGCGCGCAAGAAAAAGGTGCAGGGGTCCTGACATCCCTTCGGCGCAGGCTCGCATCCTGCCAGGCCCCTCAATGCAATCAATGGCTTGTGCTCCGGGTTTCCTGCGCCGTTCGGGAAGACGAGATCATGAGGTCCGGGCGGGCAAGCGAGCTTCCATTCACGCAGGACTCGGATAAGCCCCGCGGGGATATCCACCCTGCGGCGCGAGCTCGGGGTCTTCGGATCGTAGAACCTCCCGGCCGTGTACGAGCGCCGGACGTAGATCTGCCGGTTCGCCCAATCGATGTCATCCCATTGCAGCCCGAGCAGTTCGCCCTCGCGTAGCCCGCTCATCAGGGCGGTCATGACGATCGTCCTCCAGCGCGGCGCACAGGCGTCCAGGAGCGCCCGGATCTCGAGGGGCGTGAAGATGTTCGCCTCGACAAGATCGTGGCTCCTGCGCGAACTGGCGCGCAGCTTGGTGCCCTCGGCGGGGTTCGACTCAAGCCACTCGTGCCGGATCGCGTAGCGGCACATCTGCCCGAGCAGGGTGAGACACTTGTTCACCGTCCGGGGGCCGATGCCCTTATCGAGCAGGCGCGCGCGGAACGCCTCGACATGCGTTCGCCGGACCTCCCGGATCTTCCGGCCCTGGAAGTACGGCATCAGGTGCCGGTTGAGGTTTCCCGCGTAGTCCTTGAACGTAGTCTCCCGCGTGGTGCCCTTGGCGTGCTGCAGGAAGGCTTGCGCCAAGGCGTCGAAGTCGATTAGCTCGTGCGGGGCCTGGTAGGTGCCTCGGGAGATCTCCCGCACGCGCTCGGCAAGTACCCGGTCGGCGGCCTTGCGGTTCCCCTCCACCGTTTCCCAATGCCGGCGGCCTTGCTGGTCGCGGTAGTCCAGCACCCACTTGCCGCGCCGTTTACGTATGCATGCCATTTACCCGGCCCTCCTCAAGTCCTGGACATGCTCGGCCAGCAGCAGCCCTTCGATGATCGCCGAGTAGGTGCGTCCTGTCCGCAGGTCGGCGAGCGCCTTGGCAGCCTCGGGCTTCAGTACCGCCTCGATTCGTTTGGCGCCCGCCAGCCGGCGACGTAGCAAGCTACGAGCGGCCCGTTCGGTGCCGGATAAACCACGGGCCGGGGGATCGTCGAAGCCCACGAATTCCAATCGGATGGCGATTGGCGTGTTGATAGGTTTCATGTTGGCCTCCTGAGAGAACCCGCCCCCGAGGGGGCGGGGTGTTCAGCCTCTATCACGATTGGTCGTGCCCGGCGTCGGCCGGTGGCGGCTCCTCTTCCCCGGCCGGCTGCTTTGCGCGCATCAGACTATCTATGCACCTCAACGCCATCGCGAAGTCAGACACCGCTTCCGGGGTATAGAGCACAGCGGTATGGTCGATGAGCCTGAGCTCCGGGGGGATGGGCTCGTGATCGGGATCGGACCCCCATCCGCTTTGTGCAGCCGACAGCCTTTCCATTTCTCCGTATGAAGCAAGCCCGATCAACAGCGCTTCTCGACACATCTCCAGCTCCCCGAGGGATACGACGTCATCGCCGGGATCGAATACGTTTTGCTTATCTTTTGCTTTTGCCATGATGGCCCCCTCATCTACAGACGTTGACGCGCATCCAATGATGGGCGCCGGGTGCCTTGAAAACCGCCATGAGACGGCGTGACGTATTCCCCCCGAGGGGGTCTTGTATTAGCCACGCACCCGGCAGGGAAACCGGAGGGCACAAAAAAACCGCGAGTCTGACGGGTGCGGTGGCCGCTCATGGGGCG
>JACCXJ010000328.1 GCA_013697045.1 Gammaproteobacteria bacterium
CCTCGCGGACCTCGTAGTCGGCGATCTCCGGGATGGCCCCACCCGAGGTCACGGCGATGAGGCGCGCGCCACGCCGCGGGCGCAGTCGGCGGTTCACGGCATCTCGGTGCAGGTAGGCGGCGCGGCGGAAATATCTCACAAGACGCTTGTGCGAAATGTCACTGCACAGCGAAGTTGCACTTCGTATCCTTACGCAACCTTGCTATGGCCGTGGACTACCCAACGCCCGGTGAAAACCACCGAGTCGGGCAACCGCCACGCAAACACGATTCGTCAAGACATCTCATGCTGACATGATTTATTACAAGGGTCACTGGTTGACGCAAAGAACCGGATCTTACATGCGAAACCAATCGCCACGCCGTTACGGACTTGTCGCCGCCATTCTGTCCCTGATCGGTGCCTTCCTGATCCAGGACCCCGCAACGGCCGCACAAGAACGCTCCAGCAAGTGGCGAGTTTCACCGCGTCTTGCGCGAATCGACAATCCGACTACGGGGGACGCGTCCTCCGTGACGGCGGGTAGAACTGTGTACCTCCGTGAATGCCAACAGTGCCACGGACCAACCGGAAAAGGGGATGGCCCGGTAGCCGCTGTTCTCGGCACGACGGTCGCGAACCTTACGAGCTCGGAGGTCCTAGCGCAGTCTGACGGCACGGTCTACACGAAGATCAGGACCGGCAGGTCCCCTATGCCCAGCTTCAAGAATCATCTAGCAAAGGAGGACATCTGGCATCTGATCAATTTCATCCGTCACGATTTCGGCCATGAGAGCATTTCGTCGGACGCCGCTCCTACGATGATCGAGAATGCCGACAGTAAATCCGCGGTAGAATCTCATGACAAACTGTTCAAGAAGGCAGAATTCCCTTCCGCGCAAGAGTGCGGCGCCTGCCACCTGCAAATCTATCGTGAATGGTCCGTTTCGCGACACGCTTTCGCCCAGATAAGTCCTACCTTTCTTGCCTACCAGGCGACTTTGGTGAAATTGACCAAGGGGACCCTGGGTGATTTCTGCGAGCGTTGTCACACCCAAGTGGGCATGTTTACCAGCGAGCCGATCCTCACTAGCAATAGTAATCGTGCAAAGGTGCCTTTGGAGGGGATCACCTGTGTCGTCTGTCACAGAGTTCCCGAGGCCTATGGGAAGATTACCGGCCGTTTTCCCCTCGAACCCGGCGATATCCGAAACCCCATTTACGGTCCCCGCAAGGGCGATGAGCTGCAACGCGTGCTCGCTTCCCATGCAGACGACCCCCCTAAAACCCATCGCGACGCCCGCCTTCTCGAGCAGGTTTCCCAACCGGGGTTCTGTGGTCGCTGCCATGATGTGCGCTTAGCTAACGGAATTCGGTTCGAGGACCTGTTTAGTGAATACAAGCAAACGCCGGCGGCTAAACGCGGCGTGACATGTCAAGGCTGTCATATGGGTCCGATCTCCGGCATCCCGTCGGAGTACCCGCCCGCTTCCGCGGCGATCGTCCGCGGTGCGCCAACCCGGCCCGCTCGGCGCACCAATCATATGTTCCCGGGACCCGATAGTTCCGTGGTCCATCCAGGCATCTTCCCCATCAACCCGGAGGCGCAGGAGTTTGCCACCCCAGAGGAATGGTTGAGTTTTGACGTCGAAGCCGGATGGGGATCCGAAGCGTTCGAAAAGAGCGTGCCCGAAGGCGCAGAATTTCCCGGAATGTGGGCAGATCCAGACGAACGTATTGCGGCCCGGGAAATTATTGACCGGCAATTGGCGCTCCTGGCCGAGAACCGAGCCCGTGCCACTACCTTATTGCGGAATGGCTATGGCCTCGGTGAAGTACGAATCGTTGAAAGAGAAAAAGGGCTCAAATTCGACGTCGAAGTTAAGAACCTGACCGATGGTCACAGCGTGCCCTCGGGGTTGATAGCCGAGCGCAACGTCTTCTTGCAGGTCACAGTGACCGACGCCGTCGGAACGGTCGTTTTCCGCTCCGGCGATCTCGACCCTAACGGAGACGTCCGCGACACGCACTCCTTGTACGTGCACAACGGCGCCATACCGCTGGACGAGCAGCTCTTCAACCTGCGCTCTCCGATCCTGGTCCGTACGATCCATGGAGGAGAGCGCGAGCAGGTGATACCGGCCAATTACTCCCTGAATCCATTGGTTTTCATGCGGCCCTCCGACACGCCGGCGGTACTGTTCGGAGGTATTCGCGACCTTCGCCTGCAGAAGAAAAATATCGAGGCGCTGGGGCACCGCTGGGCAAGTTACCACGTCCGTTCCGAGCTCCTCACCGGTCGAACGCCTTATCGTCTGAACGTAAAGCTCGTGGCGGGCCAGCTCCCTCCGCATTTGATCCATGCCATTTCGGGAGTGGGCTTCGAGTACGGACTCACTGCACGATCCATCGGCGACAAGCTCGTTGATCTTTACCGCGTACTCTGGGAACGAAATGTCGTCATCGAGTAGAACAAGGCTGGGACGGCACTTGGGATCGGTGGCGACGTTGGCGATCTTTGTGAATGGTCTTGTTTTGGCACAAGGCGATCAGCCGCAAAGCGGCCGGTCAAACGTACCGAAAACCCAGGATCAGGCAACGGAAACAACCGTTCCCGAAGGTCGTAGTGCCGTAGAGTTCTATCGCGACCGGGTGAGGACGGATGAGGATCTATGGCGTCTGCCCGATGAGGGTGCGCAATATCCCGTAGATCCGGCGGAACGCTTGGAGCCGCTCCTCGAGGTCGGTGACCCTTTTCTCGGAAGCGGGCCGATCTCGCCCGGTATTAAAACGCCGACTGGTCAAATGCTACAACCATGGTTTCTGCTGTTTGGAACGTTTCGCAGCGCTTTCCAAAGCTTCGAGAGCGACGATGTAAACACCATCGAATGGGCCAATCGGCTCGATCTGCACGGTAACCTAAACCTTTCGGGAACGGAGCGCCTGCTCTTCTCCATGCGGCCGATCGATCGCGAAACCGGGGGCTATACAGGCTACAATTTCGAGCCCGACGAAGATCAGGGCTGGCAGGAGGATTTCAACGCGAGGCTGACCCAACTTTATTTTGAAGGTGATTTCGGTGAGATCTTCCCGGGATTGGATCCGACGGACTCCCGGGCCTTTGACGTGGGCTTTTCCATCGGTCGCCAGCCGGTACTGATCCAGGATGGGCTCCTGCTGAACGACATCATCGATATGGTGGGAATCACCCGCAACTCCCTGGTGTTCGAGGGTGTATCAAACCTCCGGATGACCGGAGTATTTGGCTGGAATCATATCAATCGAGGCAACAACGACCTGGGCGACAACAACAATGACCACGCTGCGCATCTGTTCGGTTTGTTCTCGGAAGCGGACACCGCATGGGATAACACCGTTGCTCTGGATTTCGTCTATGTCGACGACGATCGCGATGGGAATGGCTGGTACGCGGGCGCGGCATCGACCCAACGCTTCGGCGGGCTGAACACGACGTTCCGGGTTACGGGGTCTATTCCGGAGGGCGACGAAACGCCGACCGTGGGGCGCGGAGTCCTTCTACTCTCGCAACTGTCCGGCACGCTGCCCGGTTCCGACAGTGTCGCCTATTTCAATACATTCTGGAACATCGGCCGGTTCACATCGGCTGCGCGTAGCCCGGATCAGGGCGGGCCTTTGGCAAACCTCGGCATCTTGTATGGCCCGGTGGGAATGGGTCGTTACGGGGTGCCCCTCGGGCAGCCGATTGACGATACCATCGGTATGGCAATCGGCTACCAGACGTTTCTCGGCGGAATCGATGGGCAAATTATCTTGGAGTTGGGTGCCCGCACCAGCACCAAGGGCGGGAGAGATGAAGGTGTCCTTGGTGTTGGCGCCCGCTATCAGCGCGCTATCGGCAAGCGCCATGTGCTGCGTTTGGATTCTTTTGTTGCCGGCCAAGAAGGAGACGAACCTTCTTACGGATTGCGGATGGAATGGATGATTAAATTCTGACGGAGAGTAGCTTTGGGAGCTCCCTTCCTCGTCGTTAATTGTTGCAATAGCGCTCGTTGACGGGGCGCGTGTGGCGTCGGTTGTGTGTCTGAGGTCTTGGGCCTTGATCCGGTCGGGCGGCACCTGGAGGTCGCAGCGAACCTATTCGGTCCGGGCGCAAGCCACCTTGCGTCTATGCCCCTCATTGACCCGTTCCCGCCCGTTGACCGTGCTGCATCATGATCCCGAGCCCGGGATCCGAGCGGGAGGATCCCGCCATGACCGACACGCCGACGCACCCACCAGCCGCCCGCGGCGGCACCCGCCGCCATATCATGCAGGCTCGTAGCCTTCGATCCAGCGGTTGAGTTCAACGGATCGTATCCGGCGCGCTGCCGCACGGCGGATACGATATGGTTCGTAGTGTGGCACATGCCCGAAGAATGTGAATATTGCCATCCAAGCTGTGAAATAAGTCACAGAGTTACGGCCCTGGCTCGGGCTAGAATTCATCTTGGCGCAGGGCAGGAGACGAGCGGCTTCTTCGATGCTCGATCGAGGCCCGGGTGCGCCGCTTGATGCTGATAGAAGTCGTTTTAACACCCAACAGACGAGAGGTAACGATGATGGATCCGATATTATTCTGGAACGATGTTGCGCTCGAGGCGAATCGAGTGAGTCACACCAACGGCAAGAATGAGCAGACCGGCCCTACGCTGAGCGCGCGTGCTTTGGCGATCGTACATCTCGCGATGTACGATGCCTATGCAGGCGTGATCAACGATCCGGCGAATCTGCCCCCCTACCTGCCGGGCTTGCAACCGCCCCTGCCAGGGGCATCGGCGGACGCCGCAGTCGCCGCGGCGGCGCATGCGACGCTATCGAAGTTGTTCCCGAGCCAGAAGCCCTTTTTCGACCAAAAGCACATGGAAGCGGGCCTCGCCGGCCCCGGTTTGAACGAGGGCCATGAGTTCGGGCTCGCGGTTGCGGAAAAGCTGCTCGATGATCGCAAGGATGATCCGGGCGCCGGCGACGACGGCTATGCGGCCTCGATGGCGCGTGGCGCGCATCGGGGTGACCCGGATAATCCCGCTCAAGGCTATCACGCGCCCTTCTACGGCGCTCGGTCCAAGGGCTTCGCGGTCACTGCTCGCCATGAGCTGGATCCTCCACCGCAGCCGGGAACGGCCGCCTATATCCAGGCGCTCCGCGAGGTGCGCAGCAAGGGGATCGCACCTGAGCTCATGGGAACCGTGCCTTCATTGGACGCTCTTCCCCTACCTCCCTTCACGCGCCGCACCGTGGACGAAACCTTGATCGGGATTTATTGGGGCTATGATGGTGCGAAGGGTCTGGGTACCCCGCCCCGCCTCTACAACCAGATCGTGCGAGTGATCGCCGCGGCTCGGGGCAATACCGTCGCACAGAACGCCCGGCTGTTCGCGTTGGTCAACGTCGCCATGGGCGATGCCAGCATCCTGGCCTGGGATCAGAAGTATTGCCATGATTTTTGGCGGCCCGTGGTCGGCATCCGCGAGCACGACGTGTCCCTGGGCCCATCGGGCACGGGTAATAACAACATCGACGATAACAGCCACACCCTTTGGTTGCCGCTGGGCGCACCCAACACCAACTCGACGGCCAAGAATTTCACGCCGCCCTTCCCTGCTTATCCCTCCGGTCACGCCACCTTTGGGGCCGCGGCGTTCCACATGACCCGACTCTTCTACGGTCGGCCGCTGGGAGATCGCGCGCCGGACGATCTGCTCGATGAGCTGACATTCGTGTCCGAGGAGTTCAACGGGGTCAACACCGACAACAAGGGAACGGTACGGCCGCGACACGTTCGTAACTTTCCGGGCGGGCTGTGGCAGGCGATCGAGGAGAACGGCCGTAGCCGCGTGTTTCTCGGCGTGCACTGGGTGTTTGACTCCTTCGCGGTGACGGGCAGTGGCAACGTTGACCTTACGCAAAACGTCGGCGGCGTGCCGCTCGGCCTCACGATTGCCGAGGACATTTTCGTTGCGAGCCAGGCCGCCAATTGGAAGTCGCCAGTCGTCCCCAGGCCGGTAGGCACTTTCTGTTGACCTGAAGGAGCTGCGCGTTCGTTCCGAGCGAACGCTTTGCCTTCGCGTGTATGGAAGTCCCCCCACTCGGGCGGAGCTCGAGCGGGGGGACGATGCGGTGGTTGGGTGGGCTCGCCGAGGCATTCGAGGATCCGCTGAATGGAACCCACCCCGGTAATCAAGGCGATGATCCGCATCGGCGCGCGCCAGCGGGCGCAGAAGGGCGGGCAGACTGGCATCCGCGGCGCGCCGGCAGGCCCGTGGCCGGGGTGGCTTCCATTGAGGCGCGCGAGCAGCAGCGAGAGCCGGCACGGGGGCGTGGCTGGGCAGCGAGCGCTGCCTACCCTGGCTCGGGCCGCGAAGCCCGGTGCTCCGGCCGCAGAATACCTGGGCTTCGCGGGCGAGGCGAAAAGCCTTACGCGCGAGGTTCCGGCGCTCGCCCGCCGAGCACAGAGCCCTGCGCGCAACGTTTTGGGCCGTGCGGCCCATATCTTCATCGCCTTCCTCGCTTATTGCCTGCACGTCACGCTGAATCGCCGATTGCACCCCTTGGCGCCGGGGTTGACCCCGCGCAGTGTGATCCAGAAGTTTGCCGCGGTGCAGATGCTCGATGTGCACATTCCGACCACCGACGGTCGGGTACTCGTTCTCACCCGGTACACCCAACCTGCGGCAGCCGCTCCAAGGCTCTTTCGATCCGCTCCTGCCGTTCTCGGCCCACTCGCTCTCGCCCCGCCTGTTGCCGTCGCGTCAGAGGGGGATTATAAAGGGGCCAGGCTCGGCCAGGCTCGGCCAGGCTCGAATATTCTTGGCATGTGCGGTGTATTCATGATGAATTCATATCGCCAGTTCTGCTTGGCCTGGGGCATGGCCGGCTGGCGCTTCTTGCACACGCGGCCTGCCAGGGGGGCCTGGGTTCACGACGCTGGCCGCTCATGGCCTCGATGTTTTGAGTCGCGGGCTGGCGGGGTCGACGCAACGAGTATCACGCCGCGGTCCACCCGAGGCCCGCAAACCGGCCTCACAGTGCGTCCACGTAGTACATTCGCTGCTGGCCCATGCTCTTCGGGAAGGTCCGCAGTCCACTGTAGACCGACCGGGATCAGGGCGCACCGGTCGCCTCCAGCAACGCCGCAAACGACTCGGTCGCGAAGACCGAACCTTCCGGGGTGCAGGTCCATGCGTGCCGCGAGGCTTACGCTCGAGCGAAGATCGGGCTAGAGCTAGTCTAGAACCGGAGAACCCGAGCTTAGCCTGGATCGGGTCTTGACCCGGAAACGCCGGTCCGGCATGCAGGCTCACGCGCATGTCGTGCGGGCCGTCCAGGGAGATGCTGGACAGCGAATCGGCGATCACTACCGCTTTTGCGTCAGGTTCCTCGCACGAGGTAGAGGCCGTCGCCCCACGTGCTCGCGCGCGCCAGCAGCTCGCGTCTGCCGTCGAGGATCTCACCGAGCCGCGCGTACCACTCGGTCAAAGAACGCGGGCAGTTTCCGATCACGGATCCGGCTGAAGTCCTGGACATCGGCGAAGATCACGGCGACGATCTCTCGCGTCGCACTCGACGCTCCCGCGGGGTCAAGCTCCCGGTCGACCGATACGCCGGCACGCGGAGCCGCTACCTGCACGCACGGGCCCGCCGAGGGGGCGCGAGGCCGACACGTCGGCGGTCGTGCCAGAGTCGCCGGGCCGCCGGCCGATCACACGTGCGGCTGGGTGCTGTACACCAATACGGCTGTCTCGGCGCTCTACGGCGCGGCACGGTGGGCCAACTGATCGGTGCGACCGCCCCTCAGCTTTCGGCCACCGAGAGCCGCGTCGCACCGACGCCTCGACGCAGCAACGCCTTGCGGGCTTCCCAGGCGGCGCTCCGGTCGAGGTCGTCGCTCATGTGGACCTCCCTTCCGGATTGCGACGCGATGGGGACGCCATCGAGATAGAGGACGCGGC
>JACCXJ010000347.1 GCA_013697045.1 Gammaproteobacteria bacterium
CGAAAACCCGAAGAATCGCAATGGTGAGCATCGTCGCTGCCAACGGAGTGCTCGGCGCATTGGGCGCGTCGCGCGCGGCAGGAGCCGGAGAGACGGCTTCAAGCTACGCTCCGGTCGTCGTCAAGGAAGATTTCCAGGTGACGATGTCGCGCATGAAGGCTGCCAAGGCGCAGGTCATGCAACGGCAGAAGAAGTTACTCGAGGAGCGTTATGATCAAGCCGACCGCCCGGCGCAAGGCGTGACGATGGGCGGGTGGGAAACCGGTTCAGGAAGGCGTGCGAGTCAAGCTCCCGGCGACGAAGCCGGAGGAGATCCGCGAACAGGGCATTTTCCCCAATGGTTTTCTGCCCCTGCCCCATCCCAATCACGCAGAAGGGGGGATGGTCTTCCCGAAGTTTCACATCGACGAGGTCAAGAAACAGGAAGGCAGGGGCCTCACCCGATTCGATCTGGACTTCGACCTGCCGGATCACTTCCTGCCTGAGTTTCCGGCGCCGATCTTCCTGACCACACGGCCCGACCTCGGCGATGTCTCGAAGGGAAAGCTCGTGACGGTCATGAACTACTACGAGCTCTTCAACGGCATCCTGAATCCGAAGCAGCTTGAAGGATTGCGCTTGCTGCTCACACCCTTCCCGCAGCAGCAGTTCAACCAGACCGAGGACCGTCGTACGGAGGAGCCGAGCAGAGGGGTGGTCTGTTTCGAATGCCACGCGAACGGCCATACCAACGCCAGCACCCACTTGGTAGGCGACATCCGGCCCCAGGAGTTTCGCCATCGCATCGACACACCTTCCTTGCGCGGGGTCAATATCCAGCGGCTGTTCGGTTCGCAGCGCGCATTGAAAAGCGTGGAGGACTTCACCGAGTTCGAGCAACGTGCCGCCTACTTCGACGGCGATCCGGTGATCGCGCAGAAGAAGGGCGTGAACGTTCTCGATCGCGGCAGCCAGGTCCACGCCATGGCGGAGCTCCAGGAGCTACTGGACTTTCCCCCGGCCCCGAAGCTCGACGTTTTCGGCAAGTTGGACGCGGCGAAGGCCACCGAGTCGGAGCTGCGCGGCCAGAAGGTTTTCTTCGGTAACGGCCAGTGTTCCGCCTGCCACGCCCCGCCCTATTACACGGACAACCTCATGCACAACCTGAAGGTGGAGCGATTCTACAAACCGCACATGATCAATGGCCGGATGGCCTCGGCCGATGGCCCCATCAAGACCTTCCCGTTGCGCGGCATCAAGGACTCGCCGACCTACCTGCATGATGGGCGGCTGCTGACGCTGGACGACACGGTGGAGTTCTTCAACCTGATTCTCGAGCTGAAGCTCGGCGAACAGGACAAGAAAGACCTCGTGGCTTTCATGCGCCAACTCTGAGATGAAGGTGCGCAACGACGCGGCATGCACGGCGTGTCTCCGTCGGCGCTGGTGTTCGCCGCGAGCCGGAGCCAGGAGCCCGGGCCAGCCCAACGGCGAAGACGGCATCTCGGATCAGACTATTCAGGGCACCAACGGGGTGGGCGTCGTGTTTTCACCCCCAGTTTGAACCACCATAACGGAGGCGTTTATGAAAAACTCTCATCTACTTTCCGCCGTGATCGTCGGCTTGATGGTAACCGGTGTGCAAGCCGCCGACCCGGAGTTCCAGAACGAATGCACCATGGGGCTGGCGACGAAGAAACACATCCCCACGGACTGCTCGGTGATGTGGAAGTCCGAGAACGGCAAGACGTATTGCTTCGGAAACGAAGAGGCCAAGTTGGAGTTCCTCAAGGACAAGGAAGGCAACCTCAACAAGGCGGAGGTCTTCTGGTCGCAGCCGGAAGCGCATTGATCCGGAAGCCGCAAGGTCGGTATCCCCGTGTGCCGCCCGATGAGATTTCGCCAACCCTGTACCCGAGGGGCCTGAACCTGTGGAAGGGAGCGAGTCTTGCACGGCGGGCTCGCGGTGCTGGGGTGGCGAGCGCCGTCTTTTCGTGTATGCTGCCACGACATCGACGGAGGGTTCTATGAAACGATCTCATCTACTTTGCGCTGCCGTCCTTGGCCTGATCGCGATGGCTGTCCAGGCCGCCGAGCCTGAGTTCAACAAGGCGATGAAGAAGCACGTCCCGACCGACTGCTCGGTCACCTGGACCGCCGACAGCGGCAAGGTCTATTGCTTTTCCAGCGAGGATGCCAGGGCCGAGTTTCTGAAAACACCGGAGATCCATATCGCCGGAGCCGAGACCTTCTGGTCGCCATAGGCATACATACTGCCAGGCGCCTCGGACCTTTTCGCCGGACTGACAAGCCGGAGCTAGATCCCGAAGGTCGCGCGGCTCATCCCCGCGAGCTTCGCGGCGCGGTGGATCTCGTCACCGCTGTCCTGCAAGGCGCGCCGGATCCGCTCGGCGTCGTGTTCGGGCGCCAGATTTGCGTCGCGCTTGGTTCGGCGCCGCCGAGCGCGGCTCCCAAAACTCGGGCGTAACTCGGACAGGCGCACCGATCCGCACCCCACGGCGAAGGCGTGCGCGACGGCGTTTTTCAGCTCCCGGACATTGCCGGGCCAAGGGTGGTCGAGGAGCACGCGCATGGCCTCGGGCGCGATGCCGACCCTCCCCCGCGATCGCGGGGGAGGAAAATCATGCGCTCCCTCCCCTGTCCGCGTGCGGACTGGGACGCTACGGTGGGGGCCAGCAGGCGCATCCTACGAACGAAGGAGTTGTTCGGATCCGACGTACCACGAGGAGAAACGCATGTCCGCCAATACACCGACGATCGTTGAGGTAGAAGAAACCCTGACCGGGCGCTATATGCAGACCGCCCGCACGGGCCACCATGCCCTGACCGTGGACGAGCCCCAGGCCGTCGGCGGCGACGATGCCGGCCCTGGCCCGTACGAATATCTCTTGATCGGGCTCGGCGCAACGATGTTGCCGCTCGTGAGATAGTCATAGCGGTCGAGGTCGTCGGTGGTGAGAGTTTGGGAAAAACCTGACTAACTGCGCTCCGGCGGAACGCGACCTCCCATCGCTCGTGACGGTTTTTTCACAAACTCTGAGCGACCGGGCTGGCGCCTCACGACCCCCTCACCCGCGCCGAATGGATTCAAGCATTCGTACCCAGGACCGCTAAGAACACCGCACCGACCGGTTCCCCGCGAAAGGACTCGCAGGAAGCCACGGTGTAGGTAGGGATACTCCCTGTCCAGGGATGGACCCCCACCCTCCCGGCTACTACCCTTCTCCCCCCACCCCCGCGATCCACCGGGATCTCGCGATCCCACCAACCCGAGCACGTCTGACGACGCATCCCCATGAACGGGGTACCCTTTGTCATCGAGCCTTGGTCATCGAAGGATTGGCGCCGGCCACAAACCGGGGTGCGCTCCACGTACCAATAACCGCGGCCGGCAATGCAGGAGCGCTTGACTGGTGCGCACAGCGCACACTACTGCTGCTGTTGGTTCCAACCCGCGGGGCGGCGGTGCATACTGTACCATCCTGTCCCGATCATCGAAGGAGGCCATCATGGGTAAACAACCGTTTCTCACCGACGTCAAGACCCTGCGTGAGCGCGCCCGGCGGCACATCGAGCAAGGCGCCGTCACGGCCGGCTACAAGGCCGACCGCGGCGCCGTGCTGAAGCTCCTCAACGAGGCGCTCGCCACCGAGATCGTCTGCGTACTGCGGTACAAGCGCCATTATTTCATGGCCTCGGGCATCAACGCCCAGGGGGTCGCGGCGGAGTTTCTACAACACGCGAACGAAGAGCAGACGCATGCCGATCAGATCGCCGCGCGCATCGTGCAGCTCGGCGGGGAGCCCGACTTTTCACCCGATGGGCTTCTCACCCGCAGCCATTCGGAGTACGTCGAGGGCACCTCGCTGGTCTCGATGATCCAGGAGGATCTGGTCGCCGAGCGCGTCGCCATCGACAGCTATCGCGAGATGACCGCTTATCTCGGGAACGACGACCCGACCACGCGCCGCATGCTGGAAGGGATCCTGGCAATGGAAGAGGAGCACGCCGACGACCTCGTGAGCCTGCTGGAGGATCTGGGCGGCTAGACCGTCCCGCGCGTGAATCTCCTGGCCTTATGGCGCTTGGGGAAACCTGCACAGGCATAATGATACGCGAGGTGTACCGTGCCGGCTAATCGAGCCCTTCGGATGTCTCGCTGATCATGTAATCAAACCCATCGGTCCCACAGCGCTTTTCCAGTTGCGTTACGATACGTCGCTGCATTGACGGTGAATCGTGGGGCCCGGATACGTAGAAAGGCTTGTCATCTTGTCCGAAAGCGAATTTCACCGGGCAGGCCGCAGCATCGACGTCGCCAAATATGGCCTTCGCAATCCTATAGTCGAAGTGCGGATCGAAACCCAGGTCACGCGCGTAAGCCACCGCCCCTTCAACCAATTTGCGCGCGTAAGCGGGATGTTGCTGTTCATGGCCCTCTTGGGTAGCGCTGAAGATGCGCTCCAAGGCCCCTTGGTACTCGCGCGTTTCCATGATCTTATACAAGGCATTTTTTACACCCAGGCAGAATGTATCGACCAGGAAACCCGCCATTGCGTAGCGACCATCCGGCAGGCGGCGGCTGAACCACACGTGTCCAATCCCCAGCTCGAACAAGTTACACGGCGCCAGGACGTCCACGACCGGCGCGCGTGATGCGGCCGCCCAGTCCCGGCTGAAGCTCAACAACGCTCCCAATCGGGCGCCCGTAGTCCTCTTATCGTTGCGCTTCATGCTCTTCTTCGTCCGTTTCTTCTGCAGTGCATTCTGACTCAGTGCCATTTCGTGAGCTCCCAAGCAGGACGGTCATTCGGTTAGGCCCGCGCCCCGGGAAAGTGGGCCGGCGAGCAAGGGCCCTGGCGATCCGGGGCGCCATTCCGATCCGGAGGGCAGGGCGGCCTGGTGATCGAACAGCCACGTGACGATGTCACGGAGGACCACTGCGGCCTCCAGATCGCGGGTCAGCATGTGGTAGCCCTGGGGATAAAACGCCGCGCGCCAGCGGGCCTGCGGGCGGCGTGGCAGTAACTCGATCAGGGTATCGAACGAGCGCTGTGGGATCAGCTGATCATGAGCCCCGTAGAGGATAAGGCTCGGCAGCTTGAGGCGGGGCAGGGCGCCCAGGGCGGTATCCATGAGGTCCACGAGCCCCGCCACGGCGTCGACACGCGTGGCCTTGATGACCAGCGGATCACGGGACAGCCGCCACAGGGCGTCGTCGTTGCTGGATGCGCGGATCTTGAGCGCACGGCCGGTCAACTGGAGCGAAGGCCAGGTCCGGAGCAGTAACCACAGCGAGCCCCGGATGAACGGGTTCATCAACTTGCGTCCCCACACCGCCGGGGCGACCAGGACCACGCCGTCCACTGCGGCCCGATAGGTCCCCGTGACGCTGGCGATGGCCACCGCGCCGCCCATGCTCTCTCCGAGCAGATACACGGGCAGACCTGGATACGCTCGTCTGAGCAAGCGGCTGAGCTCCGCGGCGTCCCGCGCCAGGGATTCGGTCCCGGCCCAGAGCCCGCGATGGGCCGTTGTCCCGAACCCACGCTGGTCGTAGGCATAGGTGGCGATGCCATGCAGGGCGAGATAAGGGCCGACGGCGGTGAAAGAATCCCGGTATTCGTTGAAGCCGTGCAGCGCCAGGACCACCGCGCGCGGCGGATCCGGCGGCTGCCACGACTGGATGGGCAGGACATAGCCGTCGGCCATGACGGCGTGCGAGGTATCGAGCACGGGCTCATGGGTCTCGGGCAAGAGCGGGACCTGCAGCGGTGGCCCGCAGGAGAGGAGTCCCGAAAGAAGCAAGACCCACGCGAGGCGCGCGGCACAGCGCGGTGCGGCGCGCCCTTGGCAGCGGCGGGTATCCAGTATGCTCAAGAATCGGGAGACGGGGCACCGCGCCGCGAGGTCCACCGCGCGCTCGACGATGGGGGCGGTGTCTGGGGGTGTTGTCGCCATCGTCGTCATATATCATGATATTTGACGACACAGGCGTCAATCGGGCGGGATCAGGCGCTGGGCTCGAGCGGCCTCGGTTTGGCGATCGCGTAGCCCTGGGCGTAATCGACGCCGATCACCCGGAGCCGATCCAGGATCGCTTCGGTCTCTGCGGACTCCGCGATGGTCTCGATCGCCAGCACCCGCCCGATCTGCTGCACGGCCTGCACGATGGCGCAATCGAAGGGGTCCTCGATGAGGTCCTTGACGAAGCGGCCATCGATCTTCAAGTAGTCCACCGGCAGAGTCTTGAGATAACCGAAGGAGGACAACCCGCTGCCGAAGTCATCGAGCGCGAAACGGCAGCCGCGCTGCTTGAGGGCCTGCATGAACCGTAGCGCATGCTTGAGATCGGTGATGGCCGCGGTCTCCGTGATCTCGAAGCAGATCCGCCCGCCCACCACCCGACTGTGCTCCAGTTGCTCGATCACGTAGTCGAGGAAGCCCGCATCGCCCAGGGATTGCCCGGAGATATTGATGCCGAGCCGCGCCGAGTCGCCGTGGGCGCCTAGGTTCGCCAAGGCCGTTTGGACCACCCACCGGTCCAGCGCCTGCATCTGCTGGTAGCGCTCGGCGGCGGGGATAAAGGCCCCCGGCAGCAGCACGCCCTTCTCATCATCGGCGAGGCGCAGCAACACCTCCTGATACTCGACGTCGGCGCCGTGATCGCCCAGGGCGATGACCGGCTGGGCGTAGAGACGGAAACGGCCTTGGGCGAGGGCTTGATGGAGGCGCGGGATCCATTGCATCTCGCCTTTGCGCTGCGCCAGCTCCTCATCGCTCGCCGCATAGACGTGCACGCGGTTGCGGCCCTTGTCCTTCGCGGCATAGCAGGCGCGGTCCGCCGCGCTCAGCACCTCGGGAAGGGTCTCCCCGCCCTCGGGGATCGAGACCAAGCCGATGCTGACACCGACGGTAAAGCGCTTGGTCTCCCAGACGAAGTCGAACTCCTGCACCGCTTGCACCAGCCCCCGCGCGATCCGCAGCGCCTGCTCCGGCGCGCAATGCTCGAGCAGCACGCCGAATTCATCGCCACCGAGCCGCGCCAGCGTATCGCGTTTGCGCGTCTTCGCCTCGAGCACGGCGGCGAGCTGGCGCAATAGCTCATCGCCGGCTCTGTGACCGGCGGTGTCGTTGACGAGCTTGAACTGGTCCAGATCCAGATACAGCAGGGCATGCGTGTCCTGGACCTCGGCGGTGCCGAGCACGCGCTGGAAGCGGCGTTCGAACTCGCCGCGGTTGATGAGCCCGGTGAGGGGGTCATGGGTGGCCTGATAGCTCAGCTTCTCGGCCTCCTGCCGGCTAGCTGTGACGTCCTCGATGGCGAGCAGGATCAACGACGGGCGGTCTGCGCGGTACAGCCCGCGGGCGTTGAGGATCATGGTTTTCCGACCGATCTGGGGGAAGTGATGCTGAACCTCCAAGCCCTCGAAGGCCTGCTGTCGGGGTAGGACCTCTTCCAGCAGTCTGCGCAGGGCGGGAATGTCCCACTGCTTGCCCAGGTCATAGACCAGGCGCTCTTGCGTTTCCGCCGGTTGGCCTCCGAAGATCCGGTAGAAGGCCGCATTCGCCGTCACCACCCGCAGCTCCCCGTCGAGGATGATGAGCGGCTCGCGTACCGTCTCCACGATGGCCTGGGCGTAGTCGCGCTCCTCGCGCACCTCCTCCTGGTAGCGCTTGATCTCGTCGATGTCGAGGAGCACCACCACGGCCCCGTCGATCTTGTTGTCGACCGTGCGGTAGGCCTGGATGCGGAGCAGGTACCAGTGGCCGTCGCGGTCCCGCACTTCGCGCTCCTGGACCTGGACGAGGTCGATCACCTCGGCGATGAGCGCTTCGAGGTCGGGCACGTCCACGTTGGCCTTGAGGTCCCCGATGGGCCGGCCGAGGTCGCTGGGCAGGAGGTTCATGATCTTGCGCGCCGGCGGCGTGATCCGCCGGATCTTGAGATCCAGCCCCACCATGACCACCGGGATGGCGGTGCTGGCCAGCAGGTTCTGGAGGTCGTTGGTGGTCTCG
>JACCXJ010000166.1 GCA_013697045.1 Gammaproteobacteria bacterium
GAGTTCCTCTCGGACCCGCGGGTCGTCGAGCTGCCGCGATGGGTGTGGCTGCCCGTGCTCCACGGCATCGTCCTGCGCCTTCGGCCGCGCTACGCCGCACGCGCCTATGCCCGGATCTGGGGCGAAGAGGGCTCACCGCTGCTCACGCACTCCGAGCACCAGGCGGCGCGCCTCACGGAGCGCCTGGCCGGGGAGGGGGTCAAGGTGGTCCTGGGGATGCGCTACGGGCAGCCTTCGATCCGATCGGCCCTGGAAGCCCTGCGCGCGGCCGGTGTCGGAAGGCTCCTGGTGCTGCCGCTCTTCCCCCAGTACTCCGCGGTGACCACCGCGTCGGTGTTCGATGCCGTGGCCCGTACGCTCCGATCGTGGCGCCGCCTCCCGGAGGTGAGGATGCCCATGGGCTACCACGACGATCCCGGCTATATCTCCGCCGTGGCCCACGCGATCCGAATGGCCTTCGAAGCGTATGGGGTCCCGGATCGGCTGCTCTTCTCCTTCCACGGCCTGCCGCGCGATGCGGTCGAGCGCGGCGACCCCTACGGCGATCAATGCCAGGCGACTGCGCGGCTCGTTGCCGATTCCATGGGACTTGAACCGGATCGCTGGCAGGTGGCGTTTCAATCCCGCGTCGGCCCGCGGGCCTGGCTCGCGCCCTATACCCTGGAGACCCTCACGGCCTGGGCGCGAGCGGGTGTGCGGTCGGTGCAGGTGGTCTGCCCGGGCTTTGCCGCCGACTGCCTGGAGACCCTGGAGGAGATCGACATCCGTTATCGCGAGGCCTTCCTCGAGGCCGGGGGAGAGGACTTCCATTACATCCCGGCCCTCAACGACTCCCCGCAACATATCGAGGTCCTATGGCAACTGGTGGCCCGGCACGGCCGGGGGTGGCTCGATGCGGCGCCCGGTGAGTCTACGGCCTAGGCGAGGGCGATCAGCAAGACCACGAACAGGATCACGAGGCCGAGCGGTAATAGCACCGCGCTCCAATCGCGCTCCGTAGCCTGCCGGCTGCGCTCGATGGCGTTGCGTATCCCAGGCCGGAGCCACAGCACGAGCAGCATCGCGGCGATCCCGGCCAGGACCATTTCCCAGGTGTCGATGGTTTCCATGGCTCATCCCCCTTTCAGATCGGTCAAGAGGTCCGTCGTGACACGCCGGCGGCGGGCCTTGAATAAGATGGAGGGGCGCTCCCTGTACCCGGATCGCAATAGGACCGTCATCGGGCTGCCATATGATCGAAACGTGTGGAATAGATAATGCTCATACGCAGCAAACACGCTCGCAGGAACACACACATGGCAAGCTTAGCTCGTTTTGCGGACCATGCCACCGGCTGGCAGGTCCTGGTACAGGAGATCGCCGAGATCGAGGAGCTCATCGTCGATGCGCGTAAACCCAGCGATCCACAGGCCTTGTGGTCACTCCACCTGCTGCAGTCCACCCTCCGGTTGAAGCGCCAGCAGTTGAAAGACCACATGGTCCATAGCATCTCTTGACCACAACGGGCACGGCCGAGTGCCGGTCCCGCATCCGCACGCCCCGTGCGCCCGGGGGGCGCACGGGCCTCTGCGCCGCACGACGGTGCCGCTACCCTGCCCTGTGTCATGCCCGGCCAAGAGGGTTGTCGCCACCTCGGTCAGCCCTTAAGCTATGCGTCCATAGTCGTTGAGCCCTGCCGTCGAGTCCGTCTCGGCGAGCGCCAACGGGCGCCAGTCTAGCCCTTGGAGGTCATTTTCTTCCTCTTAGCCGAGGACCAGGCACACGGGCAACCCCCGGCGCTAGGCGGCAAGCCGCCGGATCATCGGAGAGGTACCGAAGCGGTCACAACGGCACCGACTCGAAATCGGTTGGGGGCTTTGCCGCCCCACGTGGGTTCGAATCCCACCCTCTCCGCCAATATCAGCTAGTGCCAATATCAGCTAGTGATAGTAACGTAGCGCCTTCGCCGCGAAGGCTATTGCCAGCGTTATAGTGCATGTGGTAATTGGCGCTCGTCCTCAAACTCCTTCCTTACCTGTTCGCCTTCGTGTTCGGTTTCCTTGTTGCCGTGGGGAATAGGATTTTAAAGCGCCTTTTTCTTCAAAAGGGAAGATACGACTGAGCTGTTAGGTGTCAAACACGCGGGGCCTGGGTCCAGGATCGGGGAATTTTCGGGCCGGTTGCCGGTGGAGCTCACCGGCACCCTCCCGGAGCGGACCAACCCGGCGGAGCGCGGTTTGGCCGATCTGTGGTCTCGCACCGTGTTCACCAAGTCTCTGGACTGGCGGCTCCGGTTGTCCGAGAGCCTCCAGAACCTCATCAAAGAGCCTCTGTGGGAGCTCTCCAATATCAGCCAGGATCGGGTCCCCAACCCGATCGAATACCTCGAGACGCGGCGCAAGGTCGGCGGAGCCCCCTGGTCGGCGGACCTCGTCGAGCACGCCGTGTTTGTAGAGATCCCGCCCGAGATCGCCCCGACCCGGCCGATGCGTGTGCTGAAAGACTCGTTCGCCGATGGGGGTGCATCTGCGCAACGACATCTTTTCCTACCAGAGAGAAACGGAACAGGAAGGCGAGATCAACAACTGCGTGCTGGTGGTCGAGCGATTCCTCCACTGCGACCCGCAGCAGGCCGTCAACCTCGTCAACGACCTCCTGACCTCCCGGCTGTACCAGTTCGAAAACACCGCCGTCATCGAACTGCCCCCCCTCTTCGAGGAATACGGCCTCAGCCTGACCGAGCGGGAGAACGTTGTCAGGTACGTCAAAGGACTTCAGGACTGGCAGTCTGGCGGTCATGAGTGGCACATGAGATCCAGCCGCTACATGAACAAAGGGTCCAACGACAGCCAGGAGCACATGCTGCTCGGTGGCCCCACGGGCCTAGGCACGGTGGCGGCCCGTCTCGGCCTGGCGCCGAGGAGTCTGAGACTACGCGTACGAAGCCACACGCACACGCCTTACAGAAGGGTGGGACCGACGAAGCTGCCCGAGTTCTACATGCCCTACCCGATCCGGATCAACCCCAATCTCGAGGCCTCGCGTCGCAACACTATTGAGTGGGCCCGCCGGATGGGGATGCTCGATTCAATTCCGGGCGTCCCCGGGCTCGGCCTGTGGAATGAGCGCAGGCTCGTTGCTTTCGACATCCCTCTTTGCGCCTCGGCCATTCATCCCGATGCGGCCCCCTCGGAGCTGGACATCAGCTCCGGCTGGCTGACGT
The DNA here is from genome assembly GCA_013697045.1 of Gammaproteobacteria bacterium. Taxonomy (GTDB): domain Bacteria; phylum Pseudomonadota; class Gammaproteobacteria; order JACCXJ01; family JACCXJ01; genus JACCXJ01. The sequence goes on from JACCXJ010000166.1 coordinate 3,203, forward strand.
GGGGGACCTACGCCGACGATTACTTCCCCCTTATGTATGGACACACCCGCGACGTGGCTGGAGCGAAGTTGTTCATCGCGAGACTCTCTCTGTTCATGCCGGTAGATGATTCCACACCCACCCCGGTGCCGCTCAACGCCGTGGAGTGTGGTCTAGCGGGCCTCTGGACCCGTACCTCAGCGCCGATGTCCCCGAACGCCAGGCGCCAGTTCCGCCGCGCGGTGGACGACATGCTCCAAAGCTGGCTTTGGGAACTGGCCAACCACATCGAAAACCGCGTCCCGGACCCGGTCGATTACATCGAGATGCGCCGCAGGACCTTCGGTTCGGACATGATCATGGCGCTTGCCCAACTGTCCCTTGGAGACGAGGTCCCGGCCGACATCTTTGCGACGCGGCCGATGCAGGGGTTGGCCAAATCGGCCCAAGACTACGCATGCCTTACCAACGACATCTTCTCCTACCAGAAGGAAATCGAGTTTGAAGGCGAGCTCCACAACTGCGTGCTCGTGGTCGAACGGTTCCTGGACTGCGGCAAGGAGCAGGCGGTCGATGTCGTCCGGGATCTGATGAGCACCCGAATGCAGCAATTCGAGCACGTCGTTGCAACCGAGCTGCAGGCCCTCTTCGATGAATTCGGCGTGGACGAAAAGACGCGCGGAAGGCTGAACGGCTACGTTGCGCTGCTTCAATTGTATATGTCCGGAATACTGCACTGGCACCGCAAGTCCGGGCGCTATCCCGAATCCGCCCTGCTCAACTCGCCCGCGCCCGGGCGACTGTTTCACGGCATCAGAGGCTTGGGCACCTCGGCTGCGCGTATCGGGTCGTTGGTCGGCGCCAAGAAGATGAACGATTGGAGACCGGGGCTATGAGCGACGCGTCGGAGTCGAGGGAGTCAAACGTGAGCGGTAACGGTCAGCGACCGCAGACGAGCTTGGGCACCGCGGCGGCGCGGAACCTCGCGACGACCACCAAGTCCGTCCCGCAGATGCAGGAGATCACCTCGCGGTGGTTGCTGCGCATGTTGCCGTGGGTGCAGGTGTCGGGTGGCACGTATCGGGTGAATCGGCGGCTCTGCTACACGGTGGGCGACGGGCGGGTGACCTTCACCACCACCGGGGCCGAGGTGCGGGTCATCCCCCAGGAGCTGCGTGAGCTGGCGTTGCTGCGAGGGTTCGACGACGACGAGGTGCTGAGCGCGTTAGCGGACCGGTTCGTTCAGCAGGAGTTCGCGCCCGGCGACGTGATCGTGGAGCGAGGCCAGGCCGCCGATCAGATCTTCCTCATCGCCCACGGCAAGCTGAACAAGATCGGTGTCGGGAAGTACGGCGATGAGACGGTGCTGGGTGTGCTGGTCGATGGCGACTACTTCACCTACCAGGCAGTGGTCGAGTCGGGGGACCACTGGGACTTCACCGTCAAGGCCGTCACCAGCGGCACGCTGCTGGTGCTGTCACAGCAGGCCTTCGAGCAGGTGGTCGCCCGGTCCGAGGCGCTTCAGGCACACCTCGCCCGGTTCCAGGCCAGCTCGCAGCGGCCACAGAACAAGCATGGGGAGGCCGCCATCGCCATGGCCGCCGGACACAAGGGCGAGCCCGAGCTGCCGGCCACCTTCGTCGACTACGAGACCAAGCCCCGCGAGTACGAGCTGAGCGTGGCCCAGACGACGCTGCGGGTGCACTCCCGGGTAGCCGATCTCTACAACGATCCGATGAACCAGATCGAGCAGCAGCGCCGGCTGACCGTCGAGGCGCTACGGGAGCGCCAGGAGCACGAGCTGGTCAACAACCGCGAGTTCGGGTTGCTGCACAACGCCGACCTTAAACAGCGCATCCCCACGCGCACGGGTCCGCCCACCCCCGACGACATGGACGAAGTGCTCTCCCGGCGGAGGAAGACGAGGTTCTACCTCGCCCACCCGCTTGCCATCGCCGCCTTTGGCCGGGAGTGCAACCGCCGCGGCCTCTACCCGCAGAGCGTCGAGGTGATGGGCAGCACGGTTCACGCGTGGCGCAACGTACCCATCTTCCCGTGCAACAAGATCCCCATCACCGAAAGCGGCACCACCTCCATCCTCGTCATGCGAACCGGTGAGGAGGACCAGGGCGTGGTCGGCCTGCACCAGACCGGCATCCCCGACGAGCACCAGCCCGGCCTGAACTGGTTCATGGGCATCGACGAAAAAGGGATCATCAACTACCTCGTCAGCGCCTACTACTCCGCCGCCGTCCTAGTCCCCGACGCCCTCGGGATCCTCGAGGACGTCGAGATCGGGCGTTGAGGGACTATGGCTTCGGTAGTGGAGATGCTTGTGAATACGTCGCGGGAATCTCATCTCGTAGAGCTAGTCGATCCCTCCGGCGCTCATTTAGGCTCGACGACAGTCGCCCAAGCACATACTTCACCCGGGCTTTTGCACCGGGCTTTCTCGGTACTGCTCACGGATTCGGTAGGGCGAGTATTGCTGCAACAACGCGCAGCCAGCAAAACCGGCTTTGCGAATGCCTGGGCAAATACTTGCTGTGGCCATCTCGCTCCCGGAGTCGCTCCAATACCCGCCGCCGTAGCTCGTCTCCGCGCCGAACTGGGGATCGAAGCTCCAGCACTGCACGAGCGAGGAACCTTCATCTACCATGCCCATGATCCTGCAAGCGGCCGCGTAGAGCACGAATACGACCACGTGCTAGTCGGTACTCTCGAGACTCCCATCACGCTCACCCTGGATCCCGCCGAAGTAGCTGACATCCAGTGGATAAAAGCCGAGGTCTTGGATGCTCAGCTCACTGAGCAACCCGGGTATTTTGCGCCTTGGCTACTAGGAGTGCTCAGAATCGCTACGCCTACGCGGGTTGGGGATTCTGCTCCAACAGGTTGTCTGAACGTGGAGCTGGTTCGGTAAGTGAACACAAAACAACGCGTTCCCGGCCCTATGGGCCTCGGCACTTCGGCCGCACGACCCGGTTTCCGGAAGCCATGCGCCGTCGAAGCGGGAGCGCTGCACGACGTGTGGGGCGCGAGGCCCCCCGCCTTCCCGAGCTCCGTCCGTCTTTACATGCAGACATTTCGGAACTGGTCCGGAGAGATCTGTACCGAAGCGCTTTGGACCTGCGTTCCGGCGACCCCCAACGACGTGGTTGTGGTCGCCAATTGGGCTCACGGCAGGGGTTGGCGAATGCGCCCTCGCGGTCGTGCTCACAATTGGTCGCCCCTGGTGATTCCGCGCGGGGACCGCGAAAACGTTTTGATTGTCGACACCACTCATAAGCTGACCGCGGTCAGGGTCAGCCTCGGTGCTCCTGCCAGCGTTACGGCCCAGTCGGGGGTCACCTAGGAGAAACTGCTTACCATCCTGGAGCGCACCGGCCACGGGCTTGCCGCCGTCCCGTCCCTCCGCGACGTGAGCCTCGGCGGAGTCCTTGCGGTAGATGCCCATGGGACCGCCATACCGGCTGACGGCGAGGCGGCAATGGCCGGGCAAACCTTCGGCTCGGTCAGCACCACGGAGCTCCGTCGCCCGGTTACCGGCGTTCATGCCCGAGACTTCCAGGGGCACACCCCTACCGACCAATCCGGTCGAGCGCGGCCTTTCGGACTTGTGAGCCCGCACCGCGTGGAATGGCTCAGCAAAACTCGATAACGTGCATGGAGCAGGTTTACCCAGGACCAATTTGGCAAACTGCCTAACGGACGAGGTAAGGGCGCGCGCCCCGGAGAGTAACTAAAAACTACGACTGTTCGTGCGTTCCCCTTGACCGCTGGGTTAAGGGGATTTGCTCACGATTACCTCGGCTCATTTCTTGTTGGTCAGGATAGCCATGATCTTCTTCGCGGGCTCAACACACTCACTCGCTTCGAGCGACAGGTCGAAGGCCTGATTGAGAACATCCATCACGACTTTTTCTGCTTTGCCCGAGCCACGACGCAACTGAAGTACGGCGATAATGTCGATCGCTTCTGTCCGATAGCCGTCAAGATCAGGGACATTCTGCGCCGAAGGACCCAGCGGATTCCACTGGGCGAGAACTCTTGCCACTTCCTCAGTCTGTTGTTGCTGCGTCAATCTGTCTCTCAACCCCTAACGACTGCGATGACCGGGCGTGCGCCAATGATCTTTGATCTCTCCACTTGTTTCCGCCCGGATCGCACGCTCCCGTGCGATAGCTGGTCCAACGTGAGTGCGCCGGATCGTCTACCATCGCCGCACGAACGGGGTTCAGCTCGATGTAAACTATGCAGGTGAGGAGATACGTCTCCGCCTGGATCAGTGAGGACTTGTAGCGGGGGTCCCACAATGTGCCCGTACGCCGGTACTCGCGGTTGACATACTGCACGTAGCGCTGTCCCAACGAAATCACAAGCTTGGGTACCGTCGCGGCGTTCTTCGGGGTGAGAAGCAGACGTACATGGTTGGTCATGAGCGCATAGGCGTGCAGCGAACAGCTTGTCTCCTTCAATGCCTCACCGAACCAATGCAGGTACGTAGAGTAATCCTCTTCGCCAAAGAAGCATGCCTCTCGGTTGTGGCCGCGCTGCACGATGTGTAGCGGTATTCTATCGAGGTGAACAGCGGGGCATGCATTGAGTATATCACAAATATATCGAGCCCGGCCCCTTTAAGCCAAGTGAGTCTGCTAAACCTTCCAGATTCCGGTGTACGGCGCATCGGGACGAGCCTCCCAGCTGAGGCCATCGAAGCGAACTCGCTCCAAGGAATCCAGATCGACGCCTCGAGACAGCGCACAGTGATCATGTAGTTTGCGGGGTTGGCGCGAGGGCGGTAAAGGGGCGCGACACCGCAGTAACGACAGAAGTGATGGAGCGCACGACCCGTACCGAATTGATACGTCGCCAGGGCTTCCTCTCCTTGAACGAGATGGAATCGATCTGGCGATACCATGTGATGGAGGTAACCCTTACGCTCGCAGATCGACAATTGCATTCGCTCACCCGCGTAAGCTCGGTCCGAATCTCGAATTGGACCCGACCGCAATGGCACGAACCTCGATAGGTTTGCATTTCGCTGGTGGTTGTCATGCTTTCCCTAGCCGTCTAACGTCGGAGTTCAGAGGCGCCGAGCGGCGTTTTGCGCGCGTACCCTGGAACGAAATGTTGGACCTATTTTAACTTGGACAGACCACTTTCGACATAGCCCCAAGCGATTCCAATGGCGAGACCGGCGGTATGAGCCCAGTTAGCGATAGGACCGAGGATACCAGTCCAACAAAGAACGAACCAGCCGATCATCATGATCACCGTCTGCTTGTGCAGAACGTAGCCGAAGCCGGGGTTACGCAGCCCCTGTATCCAGATATAACCCAGAACCGTATACCACACCGGACATCCCACCGAAAAGTGGTGATCCTGTTACCAGGTATTGCGCAAGGTTCGACGAGATCCCGGCGGCTAGTACGAACCCCGCAGTGAACCAATGCCCTTTTTTCGCCTCGATCAGCTTGCCGAGGTCCCATAGCCACATCATGTTGAACAAAAGATGTATGGGACCGAAGTGAACAAAAATGGGTGTAATCAGTCGCCAAACTTCGCCTGCTCCGATTTCCAGCAGCCCATGACTTTCTGGGTCGGCAATGAATAGTGCTTTCAGATCAGTTACGGATGAACCCATATTTGACATCAGCGATATCGCAACGCTGATCACGATCAGGGCGATTGTAAGGGGAGGGTAGAGAATGAGCCGAGAGAAGTGGCTTGACGAGTCTTCGGCACCTGTGCCTACCTCTCGCGTTTCAAGGAGTCGTGGGTTTCCACGACGCTTGAATTTTGACGACGAGCGCACAGAAAAAAAGATGACAACTCCCATAGCGAGAGCGAATAAGCCAAGGGCAACAGAGTCTTCGGGCTTCATTTTGTTAGATCATGTCCAACGACCAAGCTAAACGGCGCGCCGCTTTATGGTGCGTCCGGTTGAGCGCCTTGTTGGGTGCCTAAAATGTGGCCAAGGTTTCCGATGGTGGCTCCACCATGAACGAAGCAAATTTCTGCTTGGCAACATCTAACGCACTGGTAACGTCAAGCAGTTTGTCTGAAAGTTTTTGAAGGTCATCGTAACGTAGCTTGCAGAAGCCGGCGCGCTTCATCCCGGTCGTGGGCGGACCGGGCGCGATCAAAGGCGTCAAGAATGCCGAACGCGTGCAAACGTTCATTTACCGTCATCCCGGAGACTGCGAACTTTTCGTATTCCTCCTTGAACGCGCGCCATTTACTTAAGCGCTGCTCGGAACGGTGTCTCGTCGACCAGCCAAGTCTGGCCAAGTAAACGGTCGATGTCAGGCAGATCCCGAAGAATATCCTTGCCAAGGGTTGCGAGGGCTAGTAGCGGCGCAAGGGCAGCGAGATAGTCGGTCGCAAGCTTCCGATCTTCCGGACGTCGCGACTCTCTGACGCCCCAGCTCAGGCAGTCGATCGCTTCAGCAAGGATTCGGTACATGTTCAGTGCTTGCTTGCCGAACATTGAGTAGCTGGAAACCGTCCGTGTTATACCACGGACGATGTCCGTATAGCCACGACCATTGTAGCACTCTATCCTGCCCGGCAAGGAACGTGCACAGGGGAAAGTCTACTCGTACAGCCAAATAGTTGCAACGTGGAGGGACAGTGGTGCTTCACGTCCCGGTGCGCCGCGGCAGCGGGGAAAGGCGGAGGCGTCTGCCTATCCGCGCTTGACTGCCGGGCCCGCACCCAGTACGGAGACCTTCACCCTTCTTGGAGGAGGTCCGGGCGGCCATTCGGGTGCGGCATTTACAGCGTCCGCACGGAGGAGAGCTATCTTCCGGGTGCGACGCTTCATTTTGTTCCACGGGAGCGCCACGCGCGAGTTGGGCGAATCGCAGGTCGGGGAGTTTCTCACGCATCTCGCCGTCGACAGGAAGGTGTCGGCAAGTACAGAGAATCAAGCGTTGAACGCGCTCGTGTTCCTCTACAAAGGCCGTGCTCGAACGCCCGCTTGGAGACGTAAGGGTGTGGTGCGGGCGTGGCCGCAGCGGTTGCCGGTGGTCCTGCATGTCAGGGAGGTCAAAGCGCTGTTGCGACAGCCTTGAGGGATCGCACTGGTTGAGCGCGTCCCATGCACGGCTCGGGGCTGCGGTTGATGGAGGCACTGCGGTTGCGGGTTAAGACCTTGACTTTGAGACACCGCGCCATTCTGGTCCGCGACGGCAAGGGCCAGAAGGACCGCGTAGTCACCCTCGCGGACGAGCTGATCGTTCCCTTGCGACGCCATCTGGAGGGTGTGCGACTGATCCACACGAAGGACCTCGCCGACGGGTTCGGCAAACCGGACGTGTGGACGTCGTTCCCTCGGTCGGTACCTTCGTTTCCGCGCGATCATCCTTTGTTCCATCGCGATGATCCTTCCTTCCCCCGCGATGATCCTTCGTCCCCCGCGGTAAATCCTTTCTTCCCTCGCGAGGAACCTTCGTTCCCCTGCGTCGATCTTCGATTTGGCGCGTGCCGGCAACGTGTCCATCCGTGTGGGCATTGATCAGGTCCGCGTCGACGATAATTAATCTACAGCGTGCCGACGACAATTTACATTGTTCCGGCGTCGTGGGCGGGGCTGGGGGCTTCGCCCACGAGGGGAGATCGAAGTGGGCACCGGTGCCACGGTTCTTCCAACGGTGTCGGGCTATTACGTAAGGTGTCTCTCGGGCCTCAGGAGGGGCGAAGGACGACAAGGGCCTTTTCCCTTGACACCTCGCGCCAAGGCATGCATGAGCGCGAGGTCGAACTGTCCATCGGGACGGGACGGCGTTCTGGCCAAGCTCGGGGTGTCGAGCACGGTGATCGTCACACCGGAGAGCGGTGCGTTGGCCTTAGCCAAGACCCTGCCGCACCACCGCCGCGCGCTCGGGTTCGATGGTGCCGGCGCGACCGCGGTTTGGATGGGGCCGCTCGCCAAGGGGCTCGCCGGGGTGCAGATCCTCGTTGTCCGGCTCGGCCGGAGGGACCGGCACGCTGAATCGAAACGCGCCGAGGGAGGGTGGCAGACGAGGCGTAGATATTTTTTTCACGAGCGACAGAGTTGCTGGAAAGTTCCTGTATCGATCAAATCACTTTTTCTCGCAACCAGCAACACAACGGGTTTCGGAAGTCACTTGACCGCCACAATTCGAATAGCAGCGCTGATATTGGTTGTCGCATTGACCGCTACGATTGCAAGGTTCCTTTTCACAATCGTCCTTGATGCGAGATTTCTCACCGCAATCTTTGCAGCGATCAATGCAGTTATTATAATCGACCTGCGCTTGGTCGGTGCAATATTGATAATTAAGTTCAGCGCGATCCAGACAATTGTCGACACGCATCTGCTCCAGCTGTTCGCACCGTACGTTTGTGTTATCGCACTGAGAAATAGAGGCCCGGCCTTCCGATGTCTTAGGCGGGTCATAATTATACAAAGTCCTAAATTCCGGGCCTGCGCAAGCTTGAATAAAGAGGGTTAACGGGATAGCGATTAACCAGGTGTATTTCGGAGTATTCATTGTCTTGCTCCTTTAAGGTTTCCAACAGTCTTGTCGCACGATGAGACTGCTTGCGGGTGAAGGATGTCGATTTCGCACGGGGTGAGATCGTTTGATCGTTGAGATCGTCGAGCAAACGGTAGGGTGGCCATCATCCACCGATTCAGATGCCCGTGCATGCCGCCTGGTTTTCAACCCGCGACCCGACGAGGTAGTGTCGCCGCAAACCTTACCCGCCGAACGCCAGCCGGGATACCAAGTTTCCGAGTATCGTCAAACCGGTTTGTGGTGCCCACCCTATCCCCGGCTTGGTGACGACCATGTTCCCAGCCGCATCGAGCCGAAGGTGCTCCGGGTCGCGAACCAGGCGCCGCCGTGGCGGTCGCTCGCCCCGGCCAAGCTGCGCCACGCCCTCCCCGACTGCAAGGCCCCGGTGTCGAGGTCGTGGCGGCGCGCAGGTGGCCGTCGCGGGCGACCCAGAGGGAGCACGCCTCGGGGTCGAGGTCGAGGACATTGGGGTTCTGGCCGAGGTCGACCGGAAGGGCCGCGTCGGGGAGACCACGCCCGGCCAAGAGGTCCGGGCCGCGCTGCATGAGCGGGCAGAGCTTGGGGTGCTGGGAAGCCTGGGCCAGCACCGGATCGGGTCAGGGGCGGATCAATAGGCCACTCGCGGGGGCTTGGGAATGCGAGCAATCGTCGCACCCCCCTTTCACGCCCGATCCAGCGGGAACGCCGGGACCTCTACCACGAGCCTCAAGCTACCCGATGTGCTAAAGAAACGCATCGCGGCGCTGGTAGAGGGCAGCGGACGGTCCGCCCACGCGTTCATGGTGGAAGCCATCGCAAGGGAGACGGAACGCGCACCCGGGAGTCTAAGCGGCTTGTCAAGGGTTCTCGATCCGCGTGGTGGGAACATCGGTTGCTCGCTTATCCAAAAGGTAATACACTATAGTATTATAGGTGTTCGGCATGGCTGGCATGACCACGCGTACTGTTCGGTTTGATGAGGAAACGGAAAAGACCTTGACGCAGATCCGGCAGGCAACCGGCCTATCGATCTCGGCCGTGTTGAAACAGGGTCTTTTGGGTTACCACGAAAAGATCATGGGCACGGCCTCGGCGAGGCCGTATGCGATTTATCAGGAACTGGACCTCGGGCCGGAGGGGTATGCAATAGCGCCGGCTAGCGATACGTGGCGAGGCGTGCGGCAAGCGATCGGCCGGAAGATCAATCGTTGATACTCGTCGACACCGGGCCGCTGGTGGCCTTGTTCGATCCCAAGGACCGGTTGCATTCCCATTGCCGGGCGACCCTCCAAGGGATCCAGGAGCCGGTGTATGCGACCGTACCTGTACTGACCGAGGTCTTCCACATGCTTTCGCCCTCCAGCATAGGTTCGAATTGACTGCGCGATTTTATCCTCAAAGGTGGTTTGTCCCTCTGTTTTCTAGACAATCAGGCGGTGGAACGGGCCTTCGAGCTGATGGAGCGGTACGCCGACCATCCCATGGATCTGGCCGGTGCTTCTTTAGTCGTTGCAGCCGAGGTTATGAAGACTCGCAAGGTATTTACCATAGATCGCAAAGACTTTTCTTCCTACCGGATCAAGCGGGGACATCGCTACCATTCGTTCGTCGTTATTGGTTGAGGTACCCAACGGCGTTTGGCGTTGCGGCACCGCCGACCGAAGTTGGTACTGCTCTCTTTCAGATGATGATCGCGACGGAAACCCCGATCTACATCGAACACACGATGGCCTTCGAGGCGGCCCGGCGGTTCGCCTCGGCGTGAACGGTCCCGGTGAAACCAAGATGATGCCGGCTGGACGCACGTTTGGGGGCGCCCACAGGGGGGCGCCCCTAGCGGCAGGGGATGAGGATGACGCCGGCTGGATGCGCCAGGCCCTCCTGCTCGCCCAGCGCGCGAGAGAGGCGGGCGAGGTGCCAGTCGGGGCGGTGTTGGTCCGCGACGGTGCGGTGTTGGGCGAGGGTTGGAACTGCCCCATCGCCCGGAGCGACCCGAGCGCGCACGCGGAGGTCATGGCTTTGCGCGCGGCCGCGAGTCGCGCCGGCAACTACCGCCTACCGGGCGCGACCCTGTATGTGACCTTGGAGCCCTGCGTCATGTGTGCCGGGGCCATCCTCCACGCGCGCCTGGCGCGGGTCGTCTTCGGCGCCTTGGACCCCAAGGGCGGTGCCGCCGGCAGCGTATTCACGGTGCTCGGTACGGAACGCTTGAACCACCGCGTAGAGGTGCAGGGCGGCTGCCTCGGCGAGGCGTGTGCCGAGGTCCTGCAGTTGTTTTTCCAGTCGCGTCGGAACGCGGCGCGCCCAAGCGGATAGCGAACCGTGTTGTACGGGCTGGCCGAAGTGCTCGGACGGGCACTCAGTGCGCGGGGGTATAAGCTGGTCACGGCCGAGTCCTGCACCGGGGGTTGGTTGGCCCAGGCCATGACCGCGGTGCCGGGCAGCTCGGGGTGGTTCGAGCGCGGTTTCGTGGTGTACTCCAACGCCTCGAAGTGCGAGCTCTTGGGGGTTCGGGCGGAGACCCTGGCCCGCTTCGGTGCGGTGAGCATCGAGACGGCCGCCGAGATGGCAGAGGGTGCATTGCGGGCGAGCCACGCCGACGTGAGCATCGCCATCACCGGGATCGCGGGGCCCGCGGGGGGCACCGCGGAGAGACCCGCCGGCACCATATGTCTCGCCTGGCGGGGCGGCCCCCAACCGCCCCAGGCACGGGTCTTCCAGATTGAGGGTACTCGCGAGGGCGTTCGCCGCCGGGCGGTCGTCGTGGCGCTGGAAGGGCTCATTGAGCGACTCGGCACCGGGGCCTAAGCAGCGGCTATTCCTGGCGCTCTGGCCGGACGACGCGCTCCGGCATCGTATTGCCGAGGTGGCCGCGGCTTGCCGGGTCAGCGGCGGCAGGCCCGTGCCGCGCGCAAACTGGCACATCACCCTGGCCTTTCTCGGCAGTCTCGATGGCGAGACTCGCCGGTGTGTGGAGCATATGGCCGCAGCGGTCCGCGTGCCGGCATTCGATCTAGGGCTCGACCGCGTGGGATTCTGGCCGCGGCCGGGCGGGATCCTGTGGCTGGGTTCCTCCGGGCCGCCCGAGGCGCTCGGCCGGCTCGTGGCCCACTTGTGCGACGGGATTTCCATCTGCGGTGTCGAGCGGGATCGGCGGCACTTCCATGCCCATCTCACCTTGATGCGCCGGGTGGAGCGCGCGGTGCGGGTGGACCTGCCCACCCCGCTGTGCTGGCCGGTCGCGGACTTCGTGCTGTGCGAGTCGGTGACCGATCCCGGTGGGGCGCGCTATCGGGTCCTCGCGCGCTGGGCGCTCGGCCAGTGATGCCGCGGCGCGCCAAGCGGGCGGGCTTGTGCTAATCTCTATGCGGAACGGTGGCGGGTTGGTGGGTTACGGCGCGAAAAGCGCGCCTAACCCACCCTGTCAGGACATTGGCCCTACATCAGAACGTTGGTACGGTAACAGACATTTGAAAACCCACAAGGGAGACGGGATGGACGACAACCGGAAGCGCGCGCTCGGCATCGCGCTCGGCCAGATCGAAAAGCAATTCGGCAAGGGCTCCGTCATGCGCATGGGCGATGTGCAGGCGGTGCGCGACGTCGATACCGTGTCCTCGGGCTCGCTCGGCCTCGATATCGCGCTCGGGATCGGGGGCCTGCCGCGCGGCCGGGTGGTCGAGATCTACGGCCCGGAGTCGTCGGGCAAGACCACGCTGGCGCTGCACGCGGTCGCCGAGGTACAGCGCCTGGGCGGGACGGCCGCGTTCGTCGATGCCGAGCACGCCCTGGACCCGCCGTACGCCGGCAAGCTCGGCGTCGATGTCGCAGACCTCCTGGTTTCGCAGCCGGACACGGGCGAGCAGGCGCTCGAGATCACGGACATGCTGGTGCGTTCCGGTGCCGTCGACGTCATCGTCATCGACTCCGTCGCCGCCTTGACGCCCAAGGCCGAGATCGAGGGCGAGATGGGCGATTCCCACGTCGGCTTGCAGGCGCGGCTCATGTCCCAGGCGCTGCGCAAGCTCACGGGGAACATCAAGCGCTCCAACACGCTCGTCATCTTCATCAACCAGCTCCGCATGAAGATCGGGGTCATGTTCGGCAATCCCGAGACCACGACCGGCGGCAATGCCCTGAAGTTCTATGCCTCCGTCCGGCTGGATATCCGCCGCATCGGCTCGATCAAGCGCGACGAAGAGGTGGTCGGCAACGAGACCCGGGTTAAGGTCGTCAAGAACAAGCTCGCCCCTCCTTTTCGAGAGGCGGTGTTCGACATCCTGTACGGGGAGGGCGTGTCGCGGAACGGCGAGATCATCGATCTCGGCGTGAGTCACGGTGTGATCGACAAGACCGGGGCCTGGTACAGCTTTCGGGGGGAACGCATCGGTCAGGGCAAGGAGAACGTCCGCGGCTTTCTCAAGGACCACCCCGAGCGCGCGGCCGAGATCGAACGGGAAGTCCGCGCCAAGGTGTTCCCGGTAGCGGCCGAGAAGCGTCCCGCCGTCGAGGAGGAGGTCAAGGCCTGAAGGATGCGGGAGAGGAGGCCAAACGTACGGCCTTGCGGCTCCTCGCCCGGCGCGAGCACAGCCGTAGCGAGCTCGCCCAGAAGCTCGCGGCGCGGGGTGTGGGGTCGGAGGTCGCGGAGCACGTGCTCGCGGAGCTTTCGGCCGGCGCTCTGCAGAGCGATGAGCGCTTCGCGGAAGACTATGCACGGGCGCGCATCGAACGCGGCTATGGACCCGAGCAGATCCTGGCGGGGCTCCGTGAACGGGGCATCGACGAGGCGATCCTCTTGCACCGTGTCGATCCCCGGGACCCCGCCTGGATCGAGCGGCTCACCGAGACATGCCGGCGGCGCTTCGGTGACGTCTTGCCCGTGGACCCGGGACAGCGGGCACGCCAGTGCCGGTTCCTGGTACGGCGCGGCTTTCCCGTGGCCCTCGTCCGCCGGCTCCTAGGACAGCTTTCTCAACTCGAGGGGGCAGGCGATAGCGGGGACGACGATGCCGGGGAAAACCCAGCCTGCCATGAGTAGCCCGGCGCTGCGCCGGGCCTTTCTGGACTACTTCCGAGGGCGCCAACACGCCATCGTGCCGAGCGGGCCGATCGTGCCCCAGAACGATCCCACCCTGCTCTTCACCAACGCCGGGATGGTGCAGTTCAAGGACGTGTTCCTGGGGCGCGAACAGAGGCCCTATCGGCGCGCCGCCTCGAGCCAGTGCTGCGTGCGTGCGGGCGGCAAGCACAACGACCTCGAGAACGTCGGATACACGGCGCGCCACCACACCTTCTTCGAGATGCTGGGCAACTTCAGCTTCGGCGACTACTTCAAACGCGAGGCCATCGCCTATGCCTGGGAGTTCCTGACGGGCGTGCTCGGCCTCGACCCCGGGCGGCTGTGGGTCACGGTGTTCGAGGACGACGACGAGGCCGCGGCGGTATGGTTGAAAGACATCCAGGTCGATCCCCAACGCTTCTCCCGCTACGGCGAGAAGGACAACTTCTGGACCATGGGCCCGACCGGGCCATGCGGACCCTGCTCGGAGATCTTCTATGACCACGGTCCCGCGACCCCCGGCGGCCCACCCGGTAGCCCGGCAGAGGAGGGCGACCGCTATGTCGAGGTCTGGAACCTGGTCTTCACCCAGTACGATCGCGACGAGGCCGGGCGCCTGCACCTGATCCCCCGGCCCTCGGTGGACACCGGCATGGGGCTCGAGCGCATCGCCGCCGTCATGCAGGGGGTCCATAGCAACTACGACATCGATGTGTTCCGCACGCTCATCGGCGCCGTCTCCGAGATGGCGGAGGAGGGGGGGCCGAACGCGCGAACCTCGCTCCAGGTCATCGCCGATCACATCCGTTCCTGCGCCTTCATCGCCGCCGAAGGGGTGGTGCCCGCCAACGAAGGCCGCGGTTATGTACTGCGCCGGATCATCCGGCGCGCCATCCGGCACGGCTCGGCACTCGGGATCGCCGGGCCGTTCTTCCATAAGCTGGTGGCGCCCCTGGCCCGCGAGATGGGCGAGATCTATCCGATCCTGGTCACGGCACAGGGGAATATCGAGCGCGTCCTGCGCCAAGAGGAGGAGCGCTTCGCCGAGACCCTGGAACAGGGGCTCAAGGTCCTGGAGCGGGTCATTACCGGGCTCCGCGGGAAGGTGATCCCCGGCCGCGAGGTCTTCCGGCTCTACGATACCTATGGTTTTCCCGTGGATCTCACCGCCGACATCGCCCGCGAGCGCGGGTTGCGGCTGGACCTCGACGGGTTCGAAGGGGAGATGGCGAGGCAGCGCGAACGCGCCCGCGCCGCGAGCCAGTTCGGCGCGGCCGCCTCGGGTACCATCCTGCCGGTGCTCGGCAGTGCGGCGACCACCCGTACCGCCGGCGAGTTCACGGGTTATGCCGGGACCCGCGGCGAGGGTCAGGCGCTGGCCTTGTACCGGGACGGGGAGGCCGTCGACGTCCTGGAAGGGGGGCAGGACGGTGTCGTGGTTCTCGACCGCACCCCTTTTTATGCCGAGGCAGGCGGCCAGATCGGCGATGTCGGTGAGCTGCACGGGCCCGCGGGGACCTTCCGGGTCACGGATACGCAGAAGCAAGCGGGGCTGCACCTGCACATCGGCTCCATGAGGAGCGGCCAGTTGGCACTGGGCGAGACGCTCCGGGCGGAGGTGGACCCCGTGGCGCGTCGCGCCACGGCGCAGAACCACTCGGCGACCCATCTCCTGCACGCCGCGCTCCGGTGCTCACTGGGCGGGCACGTCTTACAGAAGGGCTCGCTCGTCGCCCCCGATCGGCTGCGTTTCGACTTCTCGCACTCGGCCCCGCTCTCGGGCGCCGAGGTCCGTGCCATCGAGCACCTGGTCAACGCGGAGATCCGCGGTAACCGGGAGGTCGAGACCGAGGTCATGCCGGTAGAGCGGGCGCTCGAAAGCGGTGCCCTGGCCCTCTTCGGCGAGAAGTACGACGCCGAGGTGCGGGTCCTCAGGATGGGCGATTTCTCGGTCGAGCTGTGCGGCGGGACCCATGTCGGGCGCACCGGCGACATCGGGCTCTTCAAGGTCATCGCCGAGGGCGGGGTGGCGGCAGGCGTTCGGCGCATCGAGGCGCTGACCGGCGATGCGGCGCTCCGCTTCGTCGAGGAGACCGAGGCCGAGCTCGAGCGCATCGCGTCGCTGCTCAAGGCCCCGCGCGAGGGGATCGGCGGCCGGGTCGAGCAACTCATGCAACGCCTGAAGCAGGAAGAAAAGCTGAGCCAGGGCCTGCGTGCCAAGCTCAGCCAGCAGAGTGGTCAGGACCTCTCCGGACAGGCCCGAGAGATAGCCGGCGCCAAAGTCCTGGCCTCGACGCTCGAGGAGGCGGATGCCGGGGCGCTGCGCGAGACCATGGACAAGCTCAAGGACAAACTGGGGAGCGCGGCCATCGTGCTCGCAAGCGTGAAGGAGGGGAAGGTCGTGCTGGTGGCCGGTGTGACCCCCGATCTGTGCGAAAAGGTGCCTGCCGGGGAGCTGGTCAATTTCGTTGCGCGTCAGGTGGGGGGCAAGGGCGGGGGACGCGCCGATCTGGCCCAGGCCGGTGGACAGGACCCGGGCCAATTGCCTCGAGCGCTCGAGAGCGTGGCGGACTGGGTCGGGCAGCGCCTCGGCGCGTGATCGGGGCGCGTGATCGGAATGGTCCTCCGGACGTGACGCTCATCGTGCAGAAATTCGGGGGTACGTCCGT
This sequence comes from Gammaproteobacteria bacterium, assembly GCA_013697045.1. Taxonomy (GTDB): domain Bacteria; phylum Pseudomonadota; class Gammaproteobacteria; order JACCXJ01; family JACCXJ01; genus JACCXJ01. Next base: position 19,438 of record JACCXJ010000166.1, read on the forward strand.
CGGCGATATCGATCGCATCCGGGGGGTCGCCGCGTTGGTGGGGGCGACCCACGCGCGCGGACACGAGGTCGTGGTCGTGGTCTCGGCGATGAGCGGAGAGACCGACCGCCTCATCGCCCTCGCCCGGAAAGTGACACCACGCCCCAATGCCCGCGAGCTCGATGTCCTGCTCGCGACCGGGGAGCAGGTCACCATCGCGCTCCTCGGCATGGCCTTGGAGGCCCAGGGTCACCGGGCCCGTTCCTACACCGGTGTGCAGGTGCATATCCTGACCGATAGCGCCCACAACAAGGCGCGTATACTCGATATCGACGGCGACCGGGTACGCAGAGACCTTGCGGAGGGGACCATCGTGGTCGTGGCCGGCTTCCAGGGCGTGGACGAGCACGGCGACATCACCACCCTGGGGCGCGGGGGCTCGGACACCACCGCAGTAGCGCTCGCGGCCGCGCTCAAGGCCGGCGAGTGCCACATCTACACCGATGTCGACGGGGTCTTCACGACCGATCCGCGCATCGTCCCCGAGGCCCGGCGTCTGGAGCGCCTGACCTACGAGGAGATGCTCGAAATGGCGAGCCTGGGCGCCAAGGTGCTCCAGATCCGGTCGGTGGAGTTCGCGAGCAAGTATAATGTCCCGCTTCGGGTGCTCTCGTCGTTCCGGGACGGCGGGGGGACGCTCATCACGGCCGAGGACCCAGCCATCGAACAGCCCCTCATTTCCGGGATCACGGTGAATCGCGACGAAGCGAAGCTGACGGTCCTCGGGGTCCCCGACAAGCCCGGCATCGCGGCCCGCATCCTGGTGCCGATCGCCGAGGCTGACATCGAGGTCGACATGATCGTGCAGAACGTCGGCGCGGATGCGACCACCGACTTCACCTTCACGGTACACCGCAACGACTATGCACGGGCGCTCGAGTCGCTGAAGCGGGTGGCCGCGGAGCTGCGCGCGCGCGGTGTCGAGGGCGACGATCGGATCGTCAAGATCTCGGTCGTCGGTGTCGGTATGCGCTCGCATGCGGGGATCGCGAGCACGATGTTTCAGGCCTTAGCGGGTGAGGGCATCAATATCCGCATGATCTCGACCTCCGAGATCAAGATATCGGTGGTGGTGGATGAGAGGTATCTGGAGCTGGGGGTGAGGACCCTGCACAGCGCCTTTCGATTGGATCGGGCGCCCGGGTAGTCGCTGCGGCGCGTCCGCACGGGTTCTCCGACATCGGCGTGCCCCTTGCGGGGGGGCGTGTTCTGTGGTTTTATAAACGAAAAGATCCGCAACGGGCGGGGCTTATGGACGGTTTATGACCGTGGAGGCAGGAGATGCTGATTCTGACGAGGCGGGTAGGAGAGTCACTCATCATAGGTGATGACGTGAATGTCACCGTTCTGGGGGTGAAAGGCAACCAGGTACGGTTGGGGGTGAATGCGCCGAAGGACATCTCGGTGCACCGGGAGGAGATCTACCAGCGGATCCAGCAGGAAAAAGCGGCGCGCGCCGAGGCTGTCGAGGTTGTCGATGAGTCGCCCACCGAGCCGGCTCCCGACGACGGCGCCTAGCGAACGAGGGCCCGAATCGATTGAGTCGGGGTCCGACTTTACCTCGCCCGGCTGGCCCGCTATCCTTTACCCTTGCGCAAGCAAGGTGGGCTGGATGTGCAATGGAGAGATGGCCGAGCGGCTGAAGGCGCTCCCCTGCTAAGGGAGTATGGGGTTAAAAGCTCCATCGAGGGTTCGAATCCCTCTCTCTCCGCCACACACGGTCCGCGCGAACGCATCGGCCATCTTTCCTTCACATGCGCCCGTAGCTCAGTTGGATCAGAGTACCTGGCTACGAACCAGGGGGTCGGGGGTTCGAGTCCCTCCGGGCGCGCCAGGCTTGACCTGACAGGTTGGATCGACTCCGTTCGATCGGCCCAGAACGATCGATCCAGATGGATCGGCGGTTCCCTCTTCGGCGGCTCCGCGATCGGGCAGCGTATGCCGATCGTGAGCAGCGTGTTCGCGCCCTGTATCGTACAGAAATCGCGCGGACAGGCGTCTGGGATGGCGGACTGAAGGGCTAGTCGAGCGCGAAGCGCCACTGCAGGAACACCTGGCCTAACTCCCCCGGTCCGTCCGCGAGGCGGCCAAAAAGGTCGAGCTCCAGGCTCTGGTAGCGATCGAAGTCATAGCGGATCCCGTCGCGAAGGAGCACTTTAAGGAAGTGCGGCACGGGCAGAGCCTCGAATTCATCCACGATCTGTGTTCGAGCCGAAGCCGTATCGTAGCTACCGGCGGGCGGCAGAGACGCGGGGGGCGGGTCGTCGAGCGGTCCCGCGTCCGCGTTGAGGGTATATTCAGCCAGTAGCAGCAGACAGGGGAGGCACGTAAGGCCTCCCCCAAGGCGACCCAAGGCCACCCGATCTCCCGAGCACGCATGTTTCATCTGATTACCTCCCGAACGAAAACGTTCTGCACCGTGAGGCGAAGGCCGTGGCCGGTTCACGTGCATGCGTGAAGGTCCGTCTCGCACCCAGTTCCAGGGCTTGGGCCGAGAGGGCCACGTGCGATGGGACAGGAGGGCACGGCCTTGCGCCGATGAGGTCCTCGTTCCCTCGACGACCAGGCGATTTCCGCGGGGGGTATTGCTCCTCGGGCGCGCTCGGCACCCGCTGTCGGATCTCCGACGCCGATGGCGCGCCCCGAGCGTTTGTGCAAGCGCTACGCCACCGTAACGACCATGTTTCACCGCATTAAAGAGGACATCGCCTGCGTATTCGAACGCGACCCTGCGGCGCGCACGACCCTGGAGGTCCTGACCACCTCCCCGGGTTTGCACGCGATCCTGTTACATCGGGTGAGCCACAGGCTGTGGCACCACGGGCTCAAATGGCTGGCGCGTTTCCTCGCCCATATCAGCCGCTGGCTGACGGGGGTAGAGATCCACCCCGGTGCCCGCATCGGCCGGCGTTTTTTCATCGATCACGGGATGGGGATCGTGATCGGCGAGACCTCGGAGATCGGCGATGATTGCAGCCTCTACCATGGTGTCACCTTAGGGGGCACGACCTGGAACAAGGGCAAACGCCACCCTACGCTCGGACGCAATGTGGTCATCGGCGCCGGCGCCAAGGTCCTCGGGCCCATCACCATCGGTGACCACGCCCGCATCGGGTCCAACGCCGTCGTGGTGAAGGACGTCCCGCCCGGGGCCACGGTCGTCGGGGTGCCGGGCCAGGTGGTCGTACCCAGTAGAGATCGTTCGGAACGCCGCGAGGAGATGGCGAAGAAGATCGGCTTCGACGCGTATGGGACCACCAAGGACATGCCCGATCCGGTGGCGAACGCCCTCCATGCCATCCTCGACCACTTACACGCCCAGGACGCGCGCCTCACCGCATTGCGCGATGCGCTCCGCGCCCACGGCATCGAGCCGCCGCCGGAGGATAAAGCGGTTCTGCGTCCAGGTCATCGATCCGGACGGGAAGACGGTGAAGACGCTGATTCGGTATCGTTAGAGGAAATATGAGATGTATACATACACCATAAAAACTGACGCATTGGCAGTCGAGATCGAGGCATCCACCATCGACGCGGCGGCCGTTTCGTTCGGCCGCTCGGCTGGCTTGAGCGGCGACAGCTGCCAAGAAATCCTGGAGTCGGTTTCCGGGATTGTCGGCGCGTGGATGTGGATAGAATCTGATGACGCCCCGGACGGCGACAGGCGCGGTGGCAGTAGCCCCGAGGTACTACAGGAATATCTCGCCGAGGTCGTTGCGCGGCAGGCGGTTGAGAATCCACCGCGCTTAGAGATCGTCTCCCGTGCCACGGTGGACACGGATTACACCATCGCCTACATCGACGGTGAGCCCGTCGCCATCGTCGAGGAGTCGGATGGAGGGTTTTACGGGGTCGTCGCCGATGCCGAGTACGTTGATAACGTGTCGGAGCAACGGCGGTGGTACGTCGAGGGCGGTAAGTGGTGCCACGCCTTCGCCCAGCGCAACGCCCTGATCGATATGATAGGCTACACCCTCCGCGAGATTAACGACGGCAACCAAGAGGTCTACGACGGTCGCCTCGACGAAGCGTTCCC
>JACCXJ010000365.1 GCA_013697045.1 Gammaproteobacteria bacterium
TCTATCACCAGTTCCCCGAGGCCCCGCCGCCCCCGAAGCCCCCGCCGCCGCCCGAGAACCCGCCGCCCCCGCCGGAGCCGCCCCCATCGGAACCCCCAGCGCCGAAACCGCCGTCCATGCCGCCGTAGCGTCCCCGGCCGCGAGAGAGGCCCGTGCTCGGGTCCTGGGCGAACAGGAGGAAAAACGCGACGGCGGCCGCGATGAGGGCGCCGAGCCAGGACCCGACCAGCCACCAGATGATACCCCCGGCCATGGCGCCCCCGAGCCCCGCGCCGACCAGACGGCCGAACACGAGGTGGAGCACCTGCGCGGCGATGAGCGCGGGGATGAAGACGAGGGGCAGGAGGTCCCAGGTGGGAGAGGGGGAGGTCTCCGCCGGGGCCGGCAGGGGCTCGCCGGCAATGAGCCCCATGAGGCGTTCGACGCCGGCCGCGATCCCGCCATAGAAATCGCCTGCCTTGAAGCGGGGCGTGATCGCCTCGTTGATGATGCGGCTCGCCAGGGCATCCGGGATCACGCCTTCGAGGCCATACCCGACCTCGATCCGCACCCGCCGATCGTCCTTCGCGACCAAGAGGAGCACGCCGTCGTCCACCCCCTTGCGCCCGAGCTTCCAATTCTCGACGACCTTGATCGAATACTCCTCTATCGCTTCGGGCGCCGTGCTCGGGACGATGAGCACGGCGATCTGGGCGCCCTTCCGGGTCTCGAAGTCACGTAACCGGTCTTCGAGCGCCTGGATCTCTGCGGGTTGGAGCGTGCCGGTCAGATCGGTCACGCGCGCCGTGAGCACGGGCACGGGGACCTCGGCCCACAACACGGTGAAAAGGGCCAGCGCCAGGACCGCCAAGCCAAAGCGGCCATTGTTCCAAAAGTCCATAAATAACGCGCGGCCGTGTACGCCGACAGCCGACAACGATTGCGCCGCGGCGCTCAGCGTGACGGCGCCGGGGCGGGGGCGAAGTCCACCTTGGGCGCCCGCGAGATCTCGGCCTCATCGGAGACGGTGAACGACGGCTTGGGCGCCATCCCGAACAGCATGGCGGTCAGGTTGGATGGAAACGACCTCACCTTGACGTTGTACTCCTGAACCCCCTTGATATAGCGATTGCGCGCCACGGTGGTGCGATTCTCGGTGCCTTCGAGCTGGGCCTGGAGATCGCGGAACACGCCATCCGCCTTGAGGGTCGGGTAGTTCTCCGCCACCACCATGAGCCGGTTCAAGGCCGAGCCGAGCTGGCCCTGGGCGGCCTGGAAGCGCGCCATGGCCTCCGGGTCGTTGAGGAGCTCGGGGGTCGCCTGGATCGTCCCGACCTTGGCCCGCGCCTCGGTGACCTGGGTCAGGACCTCACGCTCGTGGCTCGCATAGCCCTTGACCACGTTGGCGAGGTTGGGCACCAGATCGGCGCGGCGCTGATACTGGTTCAGGACCTCGGCCCATGCGGCCTTGACCTCTTCGTCCAGGCGCTGGAGGGTGTTGTAACCGCACCCCGAGACGGATAGGGCGATGATGAGGAACACGGCGGCGAATCGGAAACGCATGGATACCTCCCAGGGTCTCGAAAGGGCAGCGGGTTGCACCGCTATTCTCTTCCATATCGCCGGGCGGAGAAAGGTTTGGCCCCCTCGGACGGCCTGGACGAAGTGGCGGACGAGGGCGAGCGCGCGCTCGTCGCCCAGGCGATCGGCGATCTCCTGGCCAACGACCCCGACCTGCGCGGTCGTGACCTGCTGGACCGCTGCCTACCAGGGCCGGAGCGTGCTCTCCGGCGGTTTCCGGGCAGTGTGCGCGTTCGGCCGCTCGATCAGCCGCGCATGGAGAGCCTGGTGCGCCGCTACTACGGCGCGATCTGCTCAGGCGACCGTGCCAGGCGCACCGACGGTCTTCTCGCCCAGATCGGGGCGCGGACGAACCGTCGAGGTCACGGTAATCGCGTCAGTCCGTTGCGATCGAGGCGGCCTCGGTCTCCGTCGGCATGACCGGTCCCCCTACGGCCTGCCGGTAATTGGAGAATACATAAACGGCCAGGGAGTTGGCGATACGCACCAACATGGCGTTATCCGTACCGCCGACAGAAAATGCGCCGCCCATGGCGGCGGCATGGGCGTAGAATTCTGGATAGGCGAGCTCTTTTCCGGCTTCCTTGTCGAGAAACCTCGCGCGCATGACCACAGCGGAACTGCCCGCGAATGCGCCCGCAACAAACCGTTGGCCACCGCCCACGAATTTCAGATCGGTGATCACGGGTTCGATGAGCAATGTGCGGGTCGGGGTTTCGAGCGGTTTGGCGTTCCACCTGTCCAGCCTCGATTTCAGACGGTCATCGATATTTTCTTGTATCCTTGCGAGCGCATCCTGGTAAGCAGCGACTTCGGAGTTCGCGCTTTTCAGCGGTGTCACCTCGAATCGATTGAAGGCGGAAAAATTCTCGGCAGGCGCCGGATTCTGCGATGTACCCGGCTGAATGTTGGTGACGCAGCCCGTCATCAGGAAAAGGGCACCGCTAACGACACAGGCCAGGAACAAGGCGCGATTCCGCGTGGACGATTGAACTTTCATCCCTGGGGCGCCCCGATAGAGAGTTCTTTCAAGGATAGGATAGGCAACGGCGGTTCGCAAGCCTGCGTGTGGGTTGAGGCACAGCAAGCAACCTTCCACACGTGAGCCCGACCCCGCCGCCAGATCATGCGAAGTCCGCCCGCCAAAGGTGTGCGGCGCGCTCCGCTAGTCGATGCTGGCGTGCGTCGAGGAGATCGAGCGTCCATTGCTCGGGCGCGATCTCCGGGATCTGTCGCGTCAAGGCATAAGCGCTTTGGCTGTACGCCCGGATCTTCTCGATAAAGGTCGCGTTGCCGACTCGGCGGTTCGCGGCCGATTCGAGCAATGTCAGATTGCCGAGCCGATAGACCGCCGCTTCCCATCTCTCGCGAGGAAAGTGCTGTGCCCAATCGTCCAGCGGGTTCTCGGGGAGGACATGCTCGATCGTGGCCGGATCCGTGTCCGGGTCGCAAGACCGACCGGACGCATCTTCTTCGAGCCGGGCCAAGATGTACTTGACCAGCTTCTTGCGCTGCCCTCCGGTGTCCACGCTCAGCAGGGCGAAGTCGTTTCGGAACTTGCCGTCGTCCACGTAAATGGGTTCCAAGCGCTCGAAGAGCGTCGCGAGATTGGTCGCTCGCCCATCGAGAACGGCTTTGGCCGCCTCGTGATAGGCGGGCTCCAGCGCGTTGGTATTTAGGCCGCTCACGACCGTGTAGCGGAACGAGATAACGCTCATGAGCTTCAGTACCCGAACGAAGTCCTCACGCGAGAACCGCTCCCAGGTCGCAAAGAGGACCGGTGTCATCTGCCGCACGCGAAAGAGGTTCAGATCGCGAACGAATGGTTTCGCACTCGGCAGCTCAGCCCAGTAGCCATGATTCGGATCGGAGAGGGCGGCGAAGAGCTCGGCACGAACTTCCAGCGCGTCGAGGAGCGCGAAGACGTCCTGCGGCGTTCTCACCCGATCGCGTACGAGCTTGAAAAGGCGTGGGCTTCGGATCTTCGGTTGCTCGCAAAGCAAGTGGTAGCGAAGAAACTCCGGAAAGCGCTCCGTGGCCACTGTGGCGACGAGCGAGCGCCACCGTCGCTGGAGCACGTCCAGATCGGACGACACCTTCACCCTGGAGAAGAGGTAGTTCTTCAGGAGGTCGGTCGTCGTGAGCTCCAGCCCGCGGGCGTTTAGCGTCTCGAACACCGTGTAGGCGTTGAGCTCGTCATCCACCGTAATAAGGATGAAAAGGAGCTGGCGGGCGACCGTTTCCGAAAGGACCCTCGCCAAGGCCTCGCCGTCGTCCTTGAGCTCGGAGACCTTGTCAAGCTGCGCTCCAAGGTACCGGAAGCAGTCCCACAATAGTCGATTGGACTTCGGCAGGCCGCGCGGATTGAGCGGTTGTCTCAACTGGACGAGGTAGTCCTGGTAGAACGCGTTGTCGGTCGCGTTGAGGAACAGCCTGCTGCTCTCGACGAGCGAAGCCGGATCCTTCTCGCCGATGAAGCGATTGCGCAACTCGTTGGCCCGTTCCCGGTTAGGCGCTGGCTCGATACCGCGGTCGGCCATCGCCCGGAGCTTGCCGATCACAGCCAGTGCAAGAATGCTGAGCGTCGCCATCCGCTGCTGGCCGTCGATGATGAGGAACTCGCGATCGTTAGTCCCTTCGACAACCAAGGCCCCCATATAGTGACGGTCGTCACGCCGACCACGAAGCTCCAGAACGTCATTCCAGAGGTCTTCCCACTGCTCCTCAGACCACGAGTAATCGCGCTGGTAAGGCGGCACACGGTACCCCTTGCCGTTACCGATCAACTCCAGGTAGTTGATCGTTCGCGTATCGAGGATGTTGGCCCGGCTCATCACAAACCTCTTTGATCGCCGTCTAAGAATTCCACGATGGCGGGGGTGAAAGGACCTGTTTCACGGCACGGGCGGTGTCCGGGTACATATTATTGGTCTCCCCGTTGTTCATCTCCCCACCGGGGCCTGCGCTTTTCGAGGAAGGCGGAGAGGCCCTCCCGGGCCTCGGGAGAGGCCCAGAGGCGCGTCAGGAGCTCGGCGGACCGGGTGCGCTCCGGATCCTTCGACAGGTTTCCCAGCGAGATACGCTTGCAATGGGCGATGGCCTCGGGCCCGCCGGCGAGTAGGCACCCGACTTCGGCCTCGACCGCTTTATCGAGATGTTCGGTCGGGACGACCCGGTGCACGAGGCCGAGGCGCAGGGCTTCCTGGGCGTCGATGCGGGCCGCGGTCAGGAACAGGCGCCGCGCCTGGCGTTGGCCCACGGCGGCGATGACGTAGGGGGCGATGACCGCGGGGGCGAGGCCGAGCCGGGCCTCGCTCAGGGCGAAGACGGATGTCTCGGAGGCGATGGCGATGTCGCAACACGCGATGAGCCCGACCCCGCCGCCATAGGCCGGGCCCTGGATGCGGGCGATCGTCGGTTTCGAGACGCCGTTCAGGCGCTGCATTAGATCGGCGAGCATCCCGGCATGCACGCGGTTGGCCTCCGGGGTATCCACGAGACGCGCCCGCATCCAGTCGATGTCGGCGCCGCTGCAGAAGGCTTCGCCGGACCCGGTGAGGACCAGGACGCGGATCTCCGGGTCTCCATCGATCGC
>JACCXJ010000381.1 GCA_013697045.1 Gammaproteobacteria bacterium
TGCGAGCAAAAATAAGTTGGTCAATTTGATCGGCGATTTTAACCCCCTCTAAATCTCCCTCTTCGTAAGGGGGAGACTTTTTCTCCCTTCCCCTTACGAAGGGGGAAGGGTCGGGGTAGGGGGTTAAACGAGCCGTCCGTGGCACTGTTTGTATTTCTTTCCCGAGCCACAGGGACAGGGGGAGTTGCGGCCGATCTTGTCTCCGCGCACGTAGGGGGTAGGCCGGGCCTCTGGCGGCTCCCGAGATTCGGCCTCCCCAGCCGCCGAAGAAGTTTCGAGCGGGCTCTGGGCCGCGTCATGGCTGTATTCGACTGGGGCGGTCTGGCGGCGTTTCCGCTCCACCGCCTCCACGTCCGATTCGGCCCGCACCTGGACCCGCGACAGCACCCCGATCACCTCGCGCTTGATGCCGTCCAGCATCTGGTGAAACATCTCGAAGGCCTCGCGCTTGTATTCCTGCTTGGGGTTCTTCTGCGCATAGCCGCGCAGGTGGATCCCCTGGCGGAGATGATCCATGGCCGCGAGGTGCTCCTTCCAGTGGGCGTCCAGGGTCTGGAGCAGGATGGCCTTCTCGAAGTGGCGCATGACCTCGGCCCCGGCGACGTTTTCTTTGGCGGTATAGGTCGTCTCGATCTCTGCGAGGATCTTCGGCCGCAGGGCGTCCTCGTCCAACCCCTCGTCCTGTTTGAACCACTCGGCGATGGGCAGCCTCTGCGCGAGATCGCGCTCAATGCTTTCTTCGAGGCCCGCGATGTCCCACACCTCATCGATGCTCCCCGGTGGGATATGGGTATCGATGATCGCGCTCACCACGTCGCGCCGGATCGCCTGGATGTTGTCGGAGACATCGGAGGCATCCATGAGCTCGTTGCGTAGCTCATAGACCTCCTTGCGCTGATCGTTCGCGACGTCGTCGTATTCCAGGAGCTGTTTGCGGATGTCGAAGTTGCGCGCCTCGACCTTGCGTTGCGCGTTCTCGATCGCCTTCGTCACCCATGGGTGCTCGATGGCTTCGCCCGCTTCGAGGCCGAGCTTCTGCATGAGGCTCGACACGCGCTCGGAGGCGAAGATGCGCATGAGGTTGTCCTGCAGCGAGAGATAGAAGCGGCTCGACCCCGGATCACCCTGGCGGCCGGAACGGCCACGGAGCTGGTTATCGATGCGCCGCGACTCATGGCGCTCGGTCCCGATGATGTGCAGGCCCCCGGCGCTCACCACCTGTTCGTGGCGTTTCTGCCAGTCGGCCTTGAGGCGCGCGACGCTCACCTCGTCGGCGGACTCCAGGGCCTTCAATTCCTCGCCGAGCCCGCCACCCAACACGATATCGGTGCCGCGCCCGGCCATGTTGGTGGCGATGGTGATGGCAGCGGGGCGCCCGGCCTGGGCGATGATATGGGCTTCTTTCTCGTGAAACTTGGCGTTCAGGACCTGGTGCGCGAGCCCGTCTTTCTCGAGGAGGCCCGAGACGTACTCCGAGGTCTCGATCGAGGCAGTCCCGACCAGGACCGGCTGGCCGCGCATATGGCAGTCCTTGATGTCGTCCAGGAGGGCCTGGAATTTCTCCGGCTGGGTGAGATAGACGACATCGCCGAAGTCTTCGCGAACCATCGGCATGTGGGTCGGGATCACGACCACCTCGAGCCCATAGATCTGCTGAAACTCGTAGGCCTCGGTGTCGGCGGTGCCGGTCATGCCCGAGAGCTTGCGATAGATCCGGAAATAGTTCTGGAAGGTGATCGACGCGAGCGTCTGGTTCTCCTGCTGGATGGCCACGCCCTCCTTGGCCTCGACGGCCTGATGGAGGCCCTCGGACCAGCGCCGGCCGGGCATGGTGCGGCCGGTGAATTCATCGACGATCACGACCTCGCCGTTGCGGACGATGTAGTCCACGTCGCGCTTGTAGAGGGTGTGTGCCCTGAGCGCCGAGTGGACATGGTGCATGAGGCCGATGTGGCCCGCGCTGTAGAGGCTCTCGCCTTCCGCGATGAGCCCTTCCTGGACCATCAGCTCCTCAATGCGCGCGTGGCCTTGCTCGGTCAGGTATACCTGGCGCTGCTTTTCATCGAGCGAGTAATCGCCGGGGCCCTCCTCTTCCTGCTGCACGTCGAGCCCCGGGATCAACCGGTTGACGTGGACATACAGGTCCGAATGGTCGTCCGTGGCACCCGAGATGATGAGCGGCGTGCGCGCCTCGTCGATCAGGATGCTGTCCACCTCGTCCACGATGCCGAAGCAGAAGTCGCGCTGGACCATGTCGTCCAGCCGGTACTTCATGTTGTCGCGCAGGTAGTCGAAGCCGAACTCGTTGTTGGTCCCGTACGTGATGTCGGCGGCGTAGGCGGCCCGGCGCTCGTTGTCGTCGAGCCCGTGCACGATCACGCCCGTGCTGAGCCCCATGAAGCCATAGACCCGGCCCATCCACTCGCTGTCGCGCTTGGCCAAGTAGTCGTTCACCGTCACGACGTGGACGCCCTTGCCCGCCAGCGCGTTCAGGTAGACCGGGAGCGTCGCGACCAGCGTCTTGCCCTCGCCGGTCTTCATCTCGGCGATCTTGCCTTCGTGCAGGACCATGCCGCCGACCAATTGCACGTCGAAATGGCGCTGCCCGATCGAGCGCTTGGCCGCCTCGCGCACGGTGGCGAAGGCCGGCGCCAGCAGGTCGTCGAGCGACTTCCCCGCCGCAAGCTCCGCCTTGAACGCGTCGGTGCGAGCCTTGAGC
>JACCXJ010000387.1 GCA_013697045.1 Gammaproteobacteria bacterium
TCCGCTTACCTGGCGATATCAGGCGGCTTGCAAGGCCTGGAGGGGCAGCGCAGCTATTATCCTCTCTTCTTATTTTGCTTAAAGGCTGGATATCACCGGTGGTGATGTCCAGCGCAACGCTACAAACTCCTGCAACCCTGTCTTCTACGCCCTTTCCTGACGATCCGCATGGAAGTTTATGCAACTAGAGGGTTTACTCAAAGTAGGAACTTCGATTCCACCAAACCTTCTGCGAGGCGGTGTTGAATGCCGACAAGCCAGGCCAGGACGCCCCGATCCCGCGGCCCCGTCGTGTCGGGTCGCGCTTCCGGCGGCTCTTGAAGGCGGTATATCTACACGCAAGCCCGTGAGATAGAAGCTGGAGCCCCCTTGCAAGATTTTCCCCGGCGAAGCGACAAGAATTACCGATCAGGGCTCCTCGGCGAGTTCGGCAACCCCGAGACAATTGGCTATCCTCCTGATATTTGGTGTTTTCTTCATGGCGCCGCTCTTGGCACACAACATGATCTCAATTGCGTGTCTAAGCTTGGCCGAAGGCGCAAGCGCAGAAATCGTTAGTTTCATCATAACAGGAGGATAAAATGCCTATTATATTGTGGCTTCTGGGTGTACCACTTACCATCATTATCATTCTGGCGTTGCTAGGAGTCTTCTAAAGGCTCGCGAAAGAGCACGAAAGCGCGTGCTCCCCTCTGCGCTCTGCGCGCGAAATAGATCCGCCGCCGGTCTGATCCGGGCAACGACCGCTGTCACACTCACACCTTTCGGAGATCCGTCATGGCAATCAAGCGTAAACAGGTCAACGAACTGCTCTACCAGGCCCTCGAGACCGAGCAGGGGGGCATCAAGGTCTACGAAACCGCGGTGACGTGCGCGGTGAACGACGACCTGAAGAAGGAATGGAACGAGTACCTCGAGCAGACGCGCGAGCACGAGCGCATCCTGCTCGAGGTCTTCGACAATCTCGGGCTCGACCCGAACGCCGAGTCGCCGGGGCGGCAGGTCGTTCGCCACATCGGCGAGTCGCTCGTGATGGCGATGACGATGGCGATGAAAAGCGGTGGCCCGAAGGAAGCGGCCCAGATCGTCGCCGGCGAATGCGTGGTCCTCGCCGAGACCAAGGACCACATGAACTGGGAGCTGATCGGCAAGGTCGCGCTGCAGCTTGCGGGCGCCGACGGCGAGGCGCTCAAGGCTGGGTACGACCAGGTCGAGGACCAGGAGGACCGCCACCTGTATCACACCAAGGGCTGGATCCGCGAGCTCTGGATCGAGTCGCTAGGAATGCCGGCCGTGCTCCCACCCCCCGAGGAAGTGAAGAAAGTCGAGACGGCAATCGGTGCGGCGAGGGCCGAGGCGAGCCGTGAAACGATGCTAGGGAAGCAAAAACGCGGCGGCTAGGGGAATTCATGAACGTATCCTCCATTATATTTAGGCGAACCAGCCGCCATGGCCCGGCTGAATTTCGAAGGGCGCTTCGCGCATTTCGTGTATCCCCGCTGGGATGGTTTTTCAATAGCTGATTTACTGATCAGGAGAAACACGATACCACTATTACTATGGCTACTCGGCGTACCAATCACCGTCATCATAATCCTGCTGCTCCTTGGCGTCTTCTGACGGACAATGACATAAAGACGCCAGCTGCGCACTGGCGCGGGGACGTGGGCATTGGCCGCCCTCGCATGCGTGCCGCCCCGTACCGCGCCAGCCCGCGGCGGCACGACGTGATGGGGAAGATCCGCGAGAGCGGCGTCGATGACCCGGCGCGAGTCGAGGCGGCTTATATGGAAAGCGATGGCGCGCAGCGTGATCAAGCGGGACGACTGACTCCCGGTTTTCCGCCGGTCAAGGAGGCCACCCCTTCTCCCTCACATCAAGGGGGGAAGGGGGAGTGGTTATATGTTGCTTGTGAATGAGGATCGGATGCCGAACCAAGAGCACAACCTACCGCCACAACACCAGGACCCCCGACCGGGTATTGAGTCGAAGATGTCTAACCTTAACGAGCATAGTGACGCGAACGAGACGAAGAAGAAGGTTGAGGCCACAGGTAAGAGCTGCTTCGCTATCGCCGGGCACATCGGCGATGAGGCATATTTTGTAGACTAGCGGTGGAGAAGACCCTGGAACAGTTCGGACGGCTCGACATCCTGGTCAATAATGCCGCCGAGCAGCACCCGCAGGACAGTATCGATACGATTACGCGCGAGAATGGCTAGCGACACGCAGATAGCGTCCCAGGCGCGCCTGCAACAACTCGATAGACTCGCCCAGTTTTTAGATAACGCCTTTCGCATTCCTGGGACGCGCTTTCGCATGGGCCTGGACGGTCTTATCGGATTGATCCCGGGGATCGGGGATATTGCCGGCGCTGCGCTCTCCGGCTATTTGATCTGGCAGGCAGCCCGCCTCGGTGTGCCCGCCACGACGCTCCTGCGTATGTTCGGAAACACCGCTGTCGAGACAGTGGTCGGTGCGATCCCCGTCGTCGGGGACATCTTCGATATCGGCTGGAAGGCCAATCTCAGAAATCTGACCCTGGTGCGTAACCACGTGCCGGACTCGGGCTTACAAGGGCGATCGCCAGGCCAGATCGTGCGCCTGTTCTCGGTGCCGATTATCCTGTTGGTGCTCGCTTTGATCGTGCTCACGGTTGTTATCCTGACGCTATTATTTAAGCTGATCTTTTGAAAGGAAAGCTCAGTAGGGGGCTGTTGGGCACGCGTCAAAGAATCAAGGAGCCTTTCATTGCGTAAGAACACCACCAAGCGGCTATATAAAACGACCGATGCTGGCCGGGGCTCTTTAGACCTGGCGATCAACACCCGTGAGATGGCGAATGCATCGGCGCAGACCATCTACCATCGGGAGGTTGCGATCTGTACTATATGCTCGGATGTGACTTTGCGCTTGAATCGATAGTGGCCCTCTGAATCAATGACGTAGGGCAAAGAACAGTCTGTCCTGGGGGTTCTCCTAGTGGATGGGGATACAGCACTTGTCCATCGCGAAGCCCTTTTGGGTACGTGGATGACTTAACGATTTTCCATGAACGAATTTGGGTGCGGCTCTTTTAGAACGACGTTCACGGGTGGTCAAGCCGCCTTCTGCAGGGGTAGGCACTCATAGCGTGACGTATGATTACGCTTGAGCTCTTGGGTGGTATGGAACGCCCAGTAGGCCTCGAAGTCACCACTTGAGCGCAGAGAGCGTAGCTTCAAGATAGCCTCGGCACTTTCCAATCCCCAGCGCGCGCCGGTGATGTCCATCCGGTCCTTGATGAGGTGACGGCAGGCGCCTTCGATGACACCGGTGGCAATGGGCAACCCCGCCGCCAAGTACTCGTGGTAACGGAG
>JACCXJ010000390.1 GCA_013697045.1 Gammaproteobacteria bacterium
CTGTTGCGCCATCCGCACCATCGGCACCCGTTGCGCCCGCTGGGCCGGCACAATCAAGGGTATTAACAAGAGTATCGAGATTAATATCTTCCGCCGGCAGATCAGCCTGACCATTGGCGTTGAGATCCCAGCACATCAAACCCGCGGGACCCGTGGCTCCCGCCGCACCAGCGGCACCTTTCAATCCTGCGGGGCCGGTCGTACCCGTAGGACCCGCCGGCCCGGTGGGGCCGGCGGCGCCCTGCGGGCCAACCGCCCCGGCGGGACCGATCGGGCCGGCCGGGCCGACTCCGCCTCCTCCTGTCAGGACGATCTCCAATGCCGCGTCATGGGCGGTCGAATCGGACTCCTTGCTGTCGAGCTCGGCCGAAAGACCAGAAAGACTAACGAGGGCAACACCGTTATTGGCGCGGCCGGACGCACCCGAAGTCGCTATGAAATCGACCCAATCCCTAACCAGGGTCGTGAGATCGACCATCACAAACTGGTTGACGCCGCCCACGCTCACCGGTGCCCCTGTTTCGGCATGGTCGGCGAGCCCTGGGGCGGTCCTATGGGTGATGCTCCGCTCAGACCAAGGACCGGTCACCGCAAAGACATCGAACGAGCCGGCCTTTCGCCGCTTGCTCGCGAAGAGCTTGAGCGTAGCCTTCTCGACGTCGGCGGCTACCATGCCGGACGGTAGGGTAGCGAGGTTGAACTTGAGAAAGCTCCTCATCGATCCGGAAACTAGAAGGCCTTTCTTCTTCCCAAACTTTTTCGCCGGGCTGGAAGAAGAGGTATACGCATCGTCGGTAAGGACGGCTTCCACTCCCGCAAAGGACAGGGTTGGCCAGAGCGGCAGAACCGCCAACATCAGCAGGGCGCTCAGTAAACGGCTCGTTCTCTGAACGATCCCGGGCCTATTGTCTAAGTGGAGTTGCATTGCGTTAGTGTTTGGTTCCATGGTGTCATCTCGGTCCTGATTTCTGGGTGAGTGACCACCCGCTATCGGGCCGTCAAGGCGACTCGTTAGGCACGTGTCATGCCATACTTGCACCATTTCGCACCACACGGCGCCTCAGCCCGCGGTAGGCCGCACCAATATGTTCGCCAAGCGCGCGTACGTCAGAAAAATGGCAATGGCAAGGCGATTCGCACCACGTGATCGAGATGGCGGGCGCCAACCCGGTACCCGGCCCGATTTACCCGGTGTCGGGCCCGAGGTGGCACAGCGACGACCTTGCGCGTTTCGCCGTCGAGCGCAGGCCCGCTTCGATGCCGAGATCAAACAGAAGAGACCAGGTTCACTTCATCTGGCTCAATGACGCCATCTGCACCCGACTATCCCGCCCGCCACTCCTTGGCCGTCCGCGGTCTGCGGCGGGGCCTGCAGCTTGCGTCGCTGCCTTGGTCCTACCGCCGCGCGCGCCGTCACCGCCGCCAATATCCTGACGTGCGCGCTCAACGCCCCTCGAACGCTGCCGTGAGCCCCGCGCCAGCGTCCTGAAGACGGGATCCCGTTCGTGCCTCGAGGACGCGCCTCTCGAGACCCGAGACCTCCCCACCGGCCCTGCATCGCGGTCTGGCTGATAAGCGATCGGACACGGCCCCCATCACGACCCGCTCGCCGCCAAACGACAGGAGCCTTGCAACACCGTGTTGAATTTCCTATGCTTCGACGAATGGGTTCTGCGGGTGATGACCGGGAGACGCCGAGATCGCTCTGATAGCCCCGAATGGATCCGAGTATTGGGGCAGCACCCAACACATGTCATCGCTCGAATCCGATAACAAGCCGACAGGAAAATGAGGAGACGAGATGTTGATTCAAGAGCTGGTGGAAGATCTCCTGGGTCCCGATCTCCCGATCGGGATCCGAGCCTACGATGGAACCCGGATGGGACCTCCGGATCCACCCGCGACCTTGGTGATCCATTCCAAGAACGCGTTACGGCGCATCGTGACCCGGCCGGGAGAGCTGGGCTTCGCCCGATCCTATGTCACGGGTGAGGTCGAGATAGAGGGTGATATATTCGATTTTATCGCGTTGCAATCCCGCCTCCCCCAGGTGCAGCTCAACCTGAGACAGGTCTGGAAGGGGCTCAAGATCCTGGGCTTGCGCAACCTGTGGCCGCTCGCGCCACCCCCGGAGG
>JACCXJ010000404.1 GCA_013697045.1 Gammaproteobacteria bacterium
GGTCCACGTTGATATAGGGGTCGAGCTTGACGAGCGTGACCCGAAGCCCGCGTGCCTCCAGCAAGGCCGCCAGCGAGGCCGAGGCGATGCCCTTGCCGAGCGAGGACACGACCCCGCCCGTCACGAATACGAAGCGGGTCATGGGACGACCCCCCCGAGCGGGAGCCGAGATCCCGCGAAGCCGGTCGGAAGGGGTGTCGGACGGTGGGGAGGCATCGACCGGCGGATGCTACCAGAAGCCGCCGCCATTCTCTATTGAAGGTAAGGGCAGGGTACGCTGGCGCCGTCGCGAGCGGGAAGTCGCGATGGGTCACGCCGAGACGATAGTCATCGGGAACGAGGGTGTCGCCGGCCAACACCTTGGCTAGATGGCCCGGGGGCCAGATGGCTCGGGCTTGGGCCAAGATCCTCACCCTCTCGGCTTGTCCGCCCGGGCACCGCCCCGATCGCCCTCGCGCTCATTCGACCGACTCCAAATGGCCTGATCCCGGCCGCGACCCACCTCCCATCCGGTTCAACTCCCTGGGCCGACAGCCCCCTTTGGCCTGCATTCGCGTGAGAGGCCAAAACGCCCCGGATCCGGGCGCCTCGGACCAATGAATCGCCCGAAAAATCCCCGATCCTGGACCGACGGCTCGCGTACTTGACAACCCACAGGTCCATCTGTACTCTTCCTCTCGCCGACAAAGAGCCTTTCGGTCATGGTGCGGATGGGGGGGCAAACCGCTACTTCGGCGCTTGGTCGATGAGTTCAAGAAGCAGGGTATCAACACCATTACGGTCGTCGGATACTGGCGGGAAGTCAATTCGCTCGACGATCTCGACCGGGCCGGGGATTTTGCGCAAGGACATAGGAGGTTGTAGAGTCACTGATGTGGGTCCCGTCTTTTTTGTGGTTTCCCGGGCATAGCTTCTATTATAAAGTGGTCTTAAGGAGTGCATACTGTGAAACGATATTTTGCGAACTTTGCTGCGGCGATCGTGGGCATCTTGGTCTTTCTTTCGACTAAACCAGCCCTCTCGCAAGGCGAGAATCTGCTTCCCGACATGGTTACCTTCCGGCCCAGTCAGTTTTCGATTGAGGTAGTCGGGGGAAAGCGGCTGCTGCGCCTCAGCAACGAGGTAGTGAATCAGGGCCGCGGTACACTCGAATTGTATGCTGAAAAACCGGACAGTGGCGATTGCGACGGGAATGGGGATCCCGCTAACGACCGGCTGGTCTACCAGAGAATATTTCAAGACGCAAACGGCGACCACATATACACCCGTAAGACTGATAAAAAGTACACGGATGTAAGAGCTGGCTGCATGGTTTTTCACCCACTCCATGATCACTATCACCTCAATGACTTTGCTCGGTATGAGCTGAAAACCTTAGACAGCACCAACACAACGCTCGCCCAAAGTATAAAAGTAAGCTTTTGCATAATAGACAGCTCACATCCCTACGGTGACTTGCTCGGGTCTCCGACCAGTCGTTACTACAAGAGTTGCGGCAGAAATTTTAAACAAGGCATCTCAGTTGGCTGGGGTGATGTCTACCGCTCTACTCTGGCGGATCAAACTATCGATATTACGGGCATCCCAGACGGCAACTATTGTGTCTTCTCCACCGCCGACCCTACCAACAAACTGATAGAGTCCGACGACGACAACAATAGTAAGGGTACCAAGATCACCTTGAGCACGAACACCACTGTCACCCCCCCAGTCACCACTGTCACTTCCGATGCGTCGTCCTGTCCTCTGTAACTGCCAGGCAGTTGCTTACACATGAACCGCGCAGGCTATTTGGATTTTTTCCTTGGGACATGTGAGCCAAGAACTCCCTGTGCCCTGGGGCCCCATTTGGAACACGCCGCTTGCTAGGGCGAGCGGGAAGATTTACTACGAATCTGAAGGAAGCGCTCTTATCGGCACTGCCGTTTTCACCTGGAACCTGCGTAGCTGGCCGCTGGAATGGAGCATCAAGTCGGGGGATGTGCGCCCTTTCGTTGATCGCATAACCTTCTTCGGTATGCTAACCAACGAAGGCGTTCAGGTTAGCCGCCCCGAGATAGTTGTCTGCCCACCGGAGTTCTTCCATGCCCCAGCTGCTGCGTCGCGCCTACAACAGCCTTACCCGTCTCGGCCCGAAGCGCAGCGTTGGAAACGCTACTCAGCATCGCGTTATTCGACCTGCGCATGGGCACGGAAATGACCGCACGAATCCCGCAGTCCGAACTTGTCATCACTCCTGAGCACCAGGCTCAGGCCAAGCCCTATGTCATGACGCGAGCGCGCGCCCTGCGCCGTGCGTTTGAATACAGCCAAGCTCCGCTCGGCAGTCTCGCGCCAGCCGCGGCCCAATGCTCGCCATGCTGAAGTGCGCATCGAACAAGGCTTTGCCGGCACGACCTAAGCGTTCGCGCAGGCTTGGATCTGTCGCCAAAGCCTGCAACGCGCGCGTCAGCGCTAGCGCGTCACCCGGGGGACCCGAAGCCCACGTGCCTCCAGCAAGGCCGCGAGCGAGGCCGAGGCGATGCCCTTGCCGAGCGAGGACACGACCCCGCCCGTCACGAATACGAAGCGGGTCATGGGACGACCCCCCCGAGCGAGAGCCGAGATCCCGCGAAGCCGGGCGGAAGGGGTGTCGGACGGTGGAGAAGCATCGACCGGCGGATGCTACCAGAAGGCGCCGCCATTCTCTATTGAAGTTAAGGCCAGGGTGCGCTGGCGCCGTCGCGAGAGGGACGTCGCGATGGGTCACGCCGCGACGGTAGTCATCGGGAATGAGGGTGTCGCCGGCCAACACCTTGGCTAGATGGCCCGGGGGCTAGATGGCTCGGGCTTGGGCCTCGGCGTTGCCCGTATAGGCCCTCGGGGTCATGGCACGCAGGCGATCCTTTTCCGCTTCGGGGATCGGGAGGGTGGCGAGGAAGGCGTGCAGACCTTCCCGATCGAGCGACCGGCCCCGGGTCAAGTCCTTGAGGCGCTCGTAGGCGTCCTCGATCCCGTAGCGGCGCATGACGGTCTGGATGGGCTCGGCCA
>JACCXJ010000032.1 GCA_013697045.1 Gammaproteobacteria bacterium
GCGTTGGCCCTTACCGACGGGGGACTTGCACCCCGCAAGATACGCCAAGCTTCGCTTGGCAAAATAACGCTCCGCGTAACCGGCGCGGACGTTAGGCATCCAAACCAAGAACGAGCTGTTTTCGCTCCGTCCGCACGTCGTTCTTCAATCCGAGGAGATCCTCGACGCTTCCTGCGACCGCGCCCGCCTGGTTCTGATCCATGTCTGGGCTTACGAAAACATACACCGCCCAGAGCGAGAGATGTTCGCGAAACATCACAAGATGGGATTTATGAATTTCGTCGCGAAGCTCATGCGTACCTGGCGTTGTTTCTACGTACTGCCGGACCTTCTGAAGCCCCGGTGCGGCGGGGGCGCAGTAGATGACTAGCCCGACTTAGCCGATTCGCCCTAGTTTTCCGGCTTTGGCGCGACGTCGCCATTCGTAACTATTTGTTTTGTAAATCCGGCGGCGCAACAAATCGGCGAAAACTCGCTGTAGTGAAGACCTTGGTTGTTTTCAGGAGGGAGATTCTGTGCATAATAAGCAGCCGTCATGTTTCTGCGCGCCACGACCCGCAAGAAGGACGGCAAAGAGCACCGCTATTGGAGCATTGTCGAGAACAGGCGCCTCTCGGACGGGCGGGTGCTGCAACGCCATGTGCTGTATTTAGGGGAGATCAACGCTTCGCAGGAGTGGGCGTGGCGTAAATCGATTGAAGTATTCGAAGACGGCGCAAAGGCACCTCGCACGCTCGCGCTATTCCCCGCAGATCGCTGTGAAGGGCTCGTGCCGGACGAAGCGGTGGTGCGGCTGCGGCTCAGTGAGTTGCGGTTGTGCCGACCCCGGCAATGGGGTGCATGTTGGTTGGCCCTTTGGTTGTGGCAAGAGTTGCGGTTGGATGAGTTCTGGGCGAAGCGGCTCTTGCCGAGCCGCAAGGGCACGCGCTGGGATCAGGTGCTATTCGTGCTCGTGGCCTACCGACTGCTCGCGAGGGGCAGAGTGGCGGCTCCATCGGGAGTGGTATGAGCGCAGCGCCTTGGCGGATCTGCTCGGTGCGGATGCGGCGCTGTGCGATATTCACACGCTCTATCGGTGTCACGACCGGTTGCTCGAGCACAAGCGCGCGGTGTTTGATCACTTGACGGATCGATGGCGGGACCTCTTCAACGTCTCGTTCGACGTGCTGCTCTATGATCTGACGAGCACCTATTTCGAGTGCGATCCGCCACAGTCGGACGACGCCAAACGCCGGTTTGGCCATTCGCGCGATCGGCGGCCCGACTGTGTGCAGGTGGTCATTGCCTTGGTGGTGACACCGGAGGGTTTGCCGCTAGCCTATGAGGTCTTGGCGGGCAATACCGCGGACAATACCACCTTGCGCGACTTCCTCGCACGCATCGAGGACCAGTACGGCCGCGCGCGGCGGATCTGGGCGATGGACAGAGGGATCCCGACCGAGGCGGTGCTGACGGAGATGCGCGAGAGCGATCCCCCGGTGCATTACCTCGTGGGCACGCCGAAGGGGCGGCTGAGTCGGTTCGAGAAAGCGTTGCTGGCGCAGTCGTGGCAGGAAGCACGCCCCGGGGTGGACGTGAAGCTCCTGCCTCAGGGTGGGGAGCTGTATGTCTATGCGCAGAGCCGGGATCGGGTCGCGAAGGAACGGGCCATTCGGCGGCGGAAGCTCAAACGATTGTGGGCGCGCTTGAAGCAACTCTCGCTGATGACACTCACACGCGAGGCGCTCTTGATGAAGCTCGGCGCCGCGCGCCAAAAGGCCCCGTCCGCCTGGCGTCTGGTCGCAGTCGAGCTCGTCGAAAAAAAGGCCACGTTCCGCTATCGGCTCCGCCGTGACAAGCTCCGACAGGCTCGTCGGCGCGAGGGTCGCTACCTCCTCCGCACTAATCTCACGGAAACCGATCCCGCGAAGCTGTGGCACTTCTATTTGCAACTCGTCGCGGTGGAGGAGGCCTTCAAGAACCTCAAGGGGGATTTGGCCATCCGTCCCATCTTCCATCAACTCGATCGGCGCATCGAGGCACATATCTTCATTCTGTACCTCCCAAAAGCATTACATCCGTGTAATCCCGGTTCATCGCCTTCCTCGCTTATTGCCTGCACGTCACGCTGAGCCGACGATTGCACCCCCTGGCGCCGGGGTTGACCCCGCGCAGTGTGAT
>JACCXJ010000040.1 GCA_013697045.1 Gammaproteobacteria bacterium
TTTGCGAGCACTATGGCATCGGCTGCGCAAGAGCGGGTACAAGTGGATTGAGCGCTACGAGCGCGAGGGTCCCGCCGGCCTGGCCGAACGCTCCCGACGCCCGCAGATGTGCCCGACCCAGACCCCCGAGGGGGTCGTGCAGGCGCTCATTGGAGCGCGGGAGCGCCATCCTTCCTGGGGCGCGAAGAAGCTCTTGGCGCTCTTGTCCCGGCGCCATCCCGATGGGGTCGACCATCTGCGACGTCCTCGATCGGCACGGCTTGGTCCGCAAGGCCCGGACGCGCCGTCGCGTGGGGCACCCCGGCAAGCCTAGCACCGCGATGAGCGTGCCGAACGGGATCTGGTGTGCCGATTTCAAGGGCCAGTTCAAAACCCGCGATGGCGTCTATTGCTATCCCCTGACGGTCACCCGCCTCGCGAGCAGCCAGACGGTTCCGGCAATGGACAGAAGTATTACGAAGGCCAAGTACGGCGTGGGCGTATTCCACGCGTAGAACCGTGAAACCTCCGCGGACCGCTGCCAAAGTGCATGCAGCGTCACCAGCAGGGGAATCACGAAGAAAACCAGCCACATGAACACCAGATGATAACGACAAGTGGCTGTGTCCATGCCCTCGTCGATTGACGCGGCGGCTTCCGAGGGCACGATGTACTCTTTGGGTACGCTCAGAATGGCGCTTGCCCTCTCGCCGATGCGGTCACGGATCAAGCGCCCAAGCCGCGTTATCTCGAACTGCTCGCGACACCAGAAGAGGAGGGCGATGAACCCGCCCATCCACAGCCCCGCGTCTGAGAAGGAGAGGTTCTTGCCCTCCGGGAGTGACGCGGCAATGGCGGCTACTAACCCGAGGTACAGCGCGACCGCAACTCTCTGCAACCCGGAGCGTCGGGCGATCTCGGCCTTCAGGACGCCGAAGTCGGCGAGCAGGAAGTCAAGCTGTCGACTCGCGACAGGTATTGGCTCGTCAGCAGACAACGTCTTGCCTCTCAGAGATGTCTAACATCAGCGATCAGCAGGGCGGGCCCAGTGAAGGGGTAAGACGTCTCGAACAACCATGATGTATTGATCGGGAGTACGACCTCCGAACAACCTGGGGCCGCCTCCGCTGCATCGTTTCGTTTGGCATCACTCCGCAAAGAGGTCGGCGGATAGCAGTTGGTCGAGGGTATACGGGCAGCCAGCGGGGAAGGCCTCGGCTGGCAGCCCGGTCTCCGCCGCAGTCCGTTCAATGGCCTTGTAGTACGCGTCGGCCAGCACCGCCTCGGCGTGGTTTCGGAGCGCGCCCCGGCTCACCAACCTCTCTAGCTCCTGCCGGCTCGATGATCGTAGCTTTCCAGCTTCCGGACCGCCGGTCAGGCTGATAGGCCCACTTCAAGGCGTGGACGATAAGAACGGTAAGCCTGTTCTCGACCTCCCACCGATCGCGGCGTGCCATGTCCGCCAGATACTCCGCAAGGTTGGGATAATCGATTTCATCCAACCGCCCGAGCCGGATCAGTTCGGCCATGGTTTCTAGCCACGCCGTCTCGTCGTGCTCATACAGTACGCCCCGGGAAAGCGCTTGCACCGTCGTCATCGGTCGGCCCTCGTTCGACACCGCATGATTCACTCCGATCACTATAGCAGACATTCACTCGGAGAGATAGTCAGCAGCCGCGGCCAGACGGGGAAAGGCGGAAGACCTCTGCCTATCCGCGCTTGACTGCCGGGCCCGCTTGTGGGACTGTAGGTCGGTCTCGAGTAGGCCATTTGAATATGAAAGCGAAGCCTCGGAATAGTCCCATGCCAGCGACCGGTGCACCCGCGCTCCATGACCGGGATTTTTATACCTGGACCAGAGAGACGGCGCAGGCTATCCGCGAGGGGAGTTTTAGCCTAGTCGACTGGGAGTCGGTCGCCGAGGAGCTAGAGGACAGGGGGCGGAGCGAGCAGCGAGAACTGGAAAGCAGGTTGGGTGTGTTGCTGGCGCATCTGTTGAAATGGCGGCACCGACCAGAATCGGCGGCGAATACGAGCTGGACCTTGACGATCGAGGAGCAGCGCCGCAGGACAAGGCGGCTCTTGAAGCAAAGTCCCGGCTTGAAACGGGGTGTTGGAAGAGACCCTTGCGGAGGCTTACGGAGACGCAAGACTCCAAGCGGCTCGTGATTGCGGGATGGATAAAAACGCGTTCTCTGACACATTCCCTTGGGCCTTTGACCATACGATGGATGATGGATTTTGGCCAGGCCAGCAGCGGGAACCCGGACCCGGCACCATAGCGGGATGATGCCCGGAGCAGAGACCAGGATCAGTAAGGGATGAGTAGGCGATCCGACAATGTCCTGCTGGAACATTACCGCCGACTCGGAAACCAGGCCAATGACTTCCGAAATCGCAATCTGCGTGGCCTCGTCGCTTCGATGGTGACCGGGACCTCGGTCCTCGACATCGGCTGTGGTAGTGGTCACCTCCTGCGATTGCTGCAGGACCAAGGCAAGGAGGTGGTGGGTCTGGACCCGTCGGGGGAGCTCGTCGATCTGGCACAAACGCTCCACGGTCCACTGAGGATCGAGCACGGTTCACCGGAAGACATCGACGGGTGGCCGCACCGGTTCGACACGATCACCATCATCGACGTTCTCGAGCATATACAGGATGACGTGCAGCAATTGCGACGGATGAAAGCGCTCCTGAAGCCCCGGGGACGATTGGTCATCGTGGCCCCGGCGTTCCAGGTCCTGTACGGGCCGCGAGATGCCGAACAAGGACATTTCCGTCGCTACGGGCGGGGCGATCTGGTAGGGAAATTACATCTGACGGGCTACCGGATCACCAGGGTGCGCTATTGGAACGCCATGGGGTTCCTGCCCTATTTCATCGCCTCGCGCGTCTTGCCGCGCTTACTGCGCGTGGACCTGCGGTCGGCGAACGAGAAGGGTGCGCTGAAACGCGTGATGATCAGGGTCCTCGACGCCTGGTATCGGTATTTCGAGAATCGGGTCAACTGCGGATTCGGTTTGAGCCTGATAGCCGTGGCGGACAAGGCGGCGTGTGATACGAGCGATGCTTAGCGTAGTGCCGCTCGCGCTTTTTTTTGATCCCCTCACCCCAACCCTCTCCCTACCGTCCCGCACCCACCGCCGAAAGGCACAGCGCCATCAGCACCCCTGGGCTCACGCCGAGCCCCAAGACCGCGAGGCCGTTCAAGCTCATGACGAAGCGCATCTCGCGGCCACAAGACAGCGGCGCGGTCTCCTCGGGGGTGTCGAAGTACATGAGCTTGATGATCCGGAGGTAATAGTAGGCCCCGATGATGGAGAAGGCCACGGCGAGGACGGCGATCCACACGAAACCCGCGGCCAGGGCCTCCTTGATGACGAACCACTTGGCCCAGAAGCCGACGAAGGGTGGGACGCCCGCGAGGCTGAACATGAGCATCAGCATGACGAACGCGAACCAGGGGCTGCGCTCGGCCAAACCCTTGAAGTCCTCGATGCGATCCGACTCGAACCCGGCCCGGGTCAGGAGGAGGATCATCCCGAAGGCGCCCATGCTCATCAAGGCGTAGGCGATGACATAGAACATCGATCCGGCGTATCCGCTCTTGGTCCCGGCCAGGAGCCCGAGCAGGAGAAAACCCATGTGCGCGATGGTCGAGTAGGCGAGCATGCGCTTGATGTTCCATTGCGCGATGGCCACGATATTCCCGATTGCCATGGACAGGACCGCGAGCACGACGAGCATCTGCTGCCAGTCGGCCACCATCCCCTCCATGCCCTCGACGAGCAGCCGGAAGGCGATGGCGAAGCCCGAAAGCTTGGGTGCCGTCCCGAGGAACAGCGTCACGGGGGTGGGCGATCCCTCGTAGACATCGGGGATCCACATGTGGAACGGCACGACGCCGAGCTTGAAGGCGATACCCGCGATCACGAAGACCAGGCCGAAAACCAAGAGCAGGCTGCGATCGGCGTGTTGATACAGCGAGCCGGCGACCGTGTGCAGGTCCAGGCTGCCGCTCACGCCGTAGAGGATCGAGATCCCGTAGAGCAGCATGCCCGAGGCGAGTGCCCCGAGCACGAAATACTTCATCGCCGCCTCGGAAGCGGCCGCGGAGTCCCGGTGCATGGCGACCATGGCATAGAGCGATAGGGACATAAGCTCCAGGCCGAGGTAGATGGTCAAGAAATTGTTGGCCGAGACCATCACCATCATCCCGAGCACCGCGAAGAGACCGAGCACGAAGTACTCGCGGCTCAGGAACGGCCGCGCCGCCAGATAATCCTGCGAATAGACGAAGGCCCCCATGGAGACGAGGAGGATCGCCGAATTCAACACCGTGGCCAGGGGATCACTGACGAACAAACCGTGGAAGGCGAGATCTCGATTGCGGGGACCGAGAGCGATGGTCAATAGGAGCGCGGCGAAGAGCGTCCCTTGCGATAGCCCGTAGACGAGCCCGGCGCCGCGCCGCGACACGCAGGCGAGGAGGATCGCGCAGGCCATGCCGAGCACGACGAGCTCGGGGAGAGATAGGATCAGGTCGGACATGCTGCTTTTAAGCGATTTCTCGGATCTCCAGAGCCCGGCCGTCTATCACCGGCAGCGGCAGATTCTTGTAGACACGAAAGAGCACCCAGTCCTCCAGAACTTCTTCCAACTGCTCCCGGCACTCTTTGAGCGTGGATGCATTCGCATATACACCGTTGCAGAACGGGATTTCGCCATAGAACGAACCGTCATCAGTCAATACTTCATAATGTGCGTGCCGTAACGCGGCCTGGAGGTAGTCTCTTAACATGAGAAGGCCCTCCTGCTCACAGCCCCGTCACTGCCATTGCGACCTTCGAGTGCGAGATATGCTCGACCAGGTGCTCGACCGTCGCGTGCATGACGTCCAGCATCGGCGCGGGCCACACGCCGAAGAGGAGCACCGCAACCGCCAGGCTCCCGAGGATCACGAGCTCGCGGCCGTTAAGGTCCTGGAGCTTGGCGACGCGCTCATTGGCAACCTCGCCGAAGATCACGCGCTTGTACATCCATAGCGTGTAGGCCGCGCCCAGGACCAGGGTGGTTCCGGCGCAGACCGCGAACCAGAAGCTCGCCTTGACGCTCGTCAGGATCACCAGGAACTCGCCCACGAACCCCGAGGTGCCGGGCAGCCCCGCGTTGGCCATGCAGAAGACCATCATGAGGGCGGCGAAGACCGGCATGGCGTTGACGACCCCGCCGTAGTCCTGGATCCGGCGGCTGTGGATGCGGTCGTACAGAACGCCCACGCACAGGAACAGGGCCCCCGAGACGAAGCCGTGGGAGATCATCTGCACCATCCCGCCCTCGATGCCCATCGCGGCGCTGCCTGCCGTACCGCCGTTACCGACCAGGCGGAAGACGACGAAGAGACCCAAGGTCACGAAACCCATGTGGGAGATCGAAGAGTAGGCGATGAGCTTCTTCATGTCCTCTTGCACCAGCGCCACGAAACCGATGTACACGATCGCGATGAGCGAAAGCGCGATCATCATACCGTCCAGGGCCTGGCTGCCGTCGGGGACGATGGGGAGCGAGAAGCGCAGAAAACCGTATCCGCCCATCTTCAGCATGATGGCCGCGAGGATCACCGAGCCGCCGGTCGGGGCCTCGACGTGGGCGTCCGGGAGCCAGGTGTGTACCGGCCACATCGGGACCTTGACCGCGAAGGCGAGCAAAAAGGCGATGAAGATGAGCTTTTGCGCGGAGAGATCGAGCGGCAGCCCGTGCATCGCGAGGATCGAGAAACTCCCGCCCTTGTAATAAAGGTACAAGAGCGCGACCAACATGAAGACCGATCCCAGGAAAGTGTACAGGAAGAACTTGATAGTGGCGTAGACGCGCTGCTCGCCGCCCCATATCCCGATGATGAGAAACATCGGAACCAGCATCGCCTCCCAGAACACATAGAACAGGATCGCATCGAGGGCCGCGAAGACCCCGTTCATGAGCCCCTCCAGGATCAGGAACGCGGCCATATACTGGGCTGGGCGCTGCTCGATCACCTCGAAGCCCGCCAGGATCACGAGCACGTTCGTAAAGGTGGTGAGCAGGATGAGCGGCAGCGAGATCCCGTCGATCCCCAGGTGGTATTCGATGCCGAAGGCCGGGATCCAGGGCACGCGCTCGACGAGCTGCATCGCGTGGGTCGCGGTATCGAAGCCGAAGTAAAGCGGGAGCGAAAGCGCAAAGGTGGCGAGCGCGATGCAGAGCGAGAGCTTCAGGACGTTGGCCCGATCGCGGTCCGCGAGGAACAGCACGGCCACGCCGCCCAGGATTGGTAGCCAGATGACGAGGCTCAGGAGTGGCATCGGCGCGTCACCGTCCCAGACCGTAGACGAAGTAACCGAGGAGACACAAGAGCCCGATGATCATCGCGAAGGCGTAATGGTAAAGATAGCCGGACTGCACCTGCCGTACGACGCCGGAGAACCACCCGACGAAGCGCGCCGAGCCGTTGACCATGAGCCCGTCGATCAAACGCACATCCCCCAATTGCCACAGCGCCCACCCCGTCCCGCGCGCGCCGCCCGCGAAGACGCGGTCATTGAAGTCGTCGAAGCCGTACTTGCGGACGAGGAGGGCGTAGATCAACCGGAAACGATCGGCAAACCATCCGGGGATCCCGGGACGCCAGAGATAACAGATCCAGGCCGTGACAAAGCCGAGCACGGCGAGCACGAAGGGCAGCGAGGTGAAGCCGTGCAGGACGAGGCCGAAGGGGCCGTGATAGTTCTCTCGCATGCGAGCGAGCACATCGTGGGCCTCGGCGACCTGGATCGAAGAACCAAAGTAATTGCCGAAGAGCATCGGTCCGATCGTCAGAGCACCGATCAGGACCGAGGGGACGGCGAGCACGATGAGGGGGCCTGTGACGATCCAGGGCGACTCGCGCAGATGCCCCTTGATGTGGCGGTCCAGCCGTTCCTGGCCGTGGAACACCAGGAACAGCAGGCGGAAGCTGTAGAGTGAGGTCACGAACACCCCGCACAGGACCGCGAGATAGGCGATGCCGGCCCCCGGGAGCTGCGAATGGTGCACGGCCTCGATGATGGCGTCCTTGGAAAAGAACCCCGATAGCCCGGGGAAGCCGATGAGGGCGAGCGTCCCGATCAACATCGTTGCCCAGGTGATGGGCATGTGTCTAGAGAGGCCGCCCATCTTGCGCATGTCCTGCTCGTGGTGCATCCCGATGATGACCGATCCGGCGGCCAGGAACAGCAGGGCCTTGAAGAAGGCGTGGGTCATGAGATGGAAGATCGCCGCGGCATAAGCCGAAGCGCCGAGGGCCACGGCCATGTAACCGAGCTGTGAGATGGTCGAGTAGGCGATGACCCGTTTGATATCATGTTGCACGAGCCCCAAGAGGCCCATGAAGAAGGCCGTCACGGCACCGATGACCAGAATGAAGCTCAAGGCCGTCTCGGAAAGCTCGTAGAGGGGCGACATGCGCGCCACCATGAAGATCCCCGCCGTGACCATGGTGGCCGCGTGGATGAGCGCGGAGATCGGAGTCGGGCCCTCCATGGAATCGGGCAGCCACACGTGCAGCGGCACCTGGGCCGATTTGCCCATGGCGCCGATGAAGAGCAGGATGCAGATGAGGGTCGGAAGCGACCATTCCGAATGGCCCCAGATATTGATCGTTTTCCCCGCGAGCGTCGGGGCTGCGTTGAAGACCTCGGTGTAATCCAGGGTGCCCAGGACCATGAAGATGACGCCGATGCCCAGCAGGAA
Organism: Gammaproteobacteria bacterium; assembly: GCA_013697045.1. Classification (GTDB taxonomy): domain Bacteria; phylum Pseudomonadota; class Gammaproteobacteria; order JACCXJ01; family JACCXJ01; genus JACCXJ01. The sequence continues at coordinate 7,748 of JACCXJ010000040.1, forward strand.
CCCGAGGTCCCCCACCCTGTTCACCAGGAACGCCTTGAGGTTGGCCTGGACCGCGGACTCGCGCTGGTACCAGAAGCCTATCAAGAGATAGGACATGAGCCCCACGGCCTCCCACCCGAAGAACAACTGCAGGAAGTTGTTCGCCATCACCAGCATCAGCATCCCGAAGGTGAACAGGTTGATATAGCTGAAGAAGCGCTGGTAGCCCGGGTCGTCGTGCATGTAGCCGATGGTATAGATGTGGATCATCCA
>JACCXJ010000061.1 GCA_013697045.1 Gammaproteobacteria bacterium
GGGTCTCCTGTCCCTCGGCGTCGCGGGCTATCATCACGTTGTGGGGCTTGAGATCCCGGTGCACGATGCGGTTTTTGTGGGCGAGTGCCAGTGCCCCCGCGATGGCGCGACACAGGCGCACTGCACGGCGCGGGGCTAACGGCCCCTCCGCGACGATCAGGTCCTTGAGGCTCATGCCCGCGCAGAGCTCCATGGCCAGGTACAGGGTCCCGTCCTCGACCTGCCCGAGGTCGTAGATGGTGACGATGTTCGGGTGGGACAAGAGGCTCGCGGCCCGGGCCTCGCGCTGGAAGCGCCGCACCACCTCCGGGGACATGACGATCTCGGGGCGGACGAGCTTGAGCGCAACCGGTTTGCCGAGCATGACATGGGTCGCCCGGTACACGGCGCCCATGCCACCCCGACTGAGGAAGCCCTCGATCCTGTATTTCCCGGCCAGGGTCCGTCCGCAGAGCCGTTCCTCGCGGGCGGCAGCTTGTCCTCGAGGACGCTGCCGTCGTGGGGGCAGAGCCTCTGACTCATCATGAACTCCCGGCTACAGGTGGGGCAGCTGCGCATCTCGCGTGGGATCGGCGCGCACCCGGAAGCGGTTTAGCGGACCCGACGGTTGCCGCCTTGGCGCCCCGGAGGCGCGATCACGCGCGACGCTGACTGTAATGCGAGCACGCTAGCGCCTAGCGGTGGGGGCGCCCCTCACAGGGCTCGACGCGCTGCCGGTCCAATATCGAGAAGAACCGGCGCATGAGAATACCATTGGAGATGAGCATCCACTGCTGACCGAGGCGAGTGCGGCGGTCGAGCGGGCGCTCACCGAAAAGAACCAGGTCCGGCGCGAGCGCTTTGCGAGCCCGACGATCACCGTCGGCACCCGGCACGAGCGGGAGACGAGCGAGGCGGACTACACGAACAGCATCTTTAGGGATCTGTTATTCTTCCGCAGGGCCACTCCATGGCTCACCCAACTCATGACCGCGATTGCCTTTGATACGCTGAGGTTCGCTAAGCGCCTCAAGGAAGCCGGATTCACCGAGCAACAGGCCGAAGCGCTCGCCATCGCCGAGGCCGAGCTCATCGAGGATAACCTCGCCACCAAACGGGACCTCAAAGACCTGGAGGGCGTGCTCCAGCGCCACCTGGCGCAGATAGAAGCCGACCTCAAGCGCGAGATCAAGGCCCTCGACGCCAAGGTCGAGCAGATCCATGCTGGGCTCACGCGTGACATCAAAGACCTCGACGCCAAGGTCGAGCAGATTCGGGCCGAGATCAAGCGCGATATCGAGGAACTCCGCGCCGACCTCAAACGCGACCTCAAGGATCTGGAGACTAAGGTTTTCCGCGAGATGAAGGACCTCGAGTACCGCATGACAATCAAACTCGGGACGCTGATGGTCGTAGCCATCGGCGCCATGGCCACATTAGCGAAACTCCTGTGAAGCGTATGTGGCGATGCGAGTTTATCCGCCGCTGTGAGGAAATGACCGCATGAGCTGAATCGCTGCCGCGACCACCATCGGAACCGCGCTCGATCGGAGCCGCATGCTCCGCTGCGATGCCCCGGTCTATGCGGGAGCAGCCTGTGCGCCGCGACCGGCTTTGATTCGGGCACCCGCCTGTCTATACTTCATGCACGGCCCCACTTTCATCGACCAAGCTTGGCGTACCGGCATGGCAGACTCCGAGTCGCGCAGAGCGCCCCGGGCACCCGGATCGACGGGTGGGTGTGGTACCTGGAGGGGCGTTCTCTCGGACGCCGTGCCGGTGGTCCCCCTCTCCCCAGAGTCGGAATGGCCGGTCCCAGACCATCCGGCAGCGGCGCCCGAAGCAGCAACGTGGAGGTTTCCTATGAATGCGGCGGTGCTTTCCTATTCGTTGACCCAGCCGGTCAGCCGGTTCCTCGGCTCACCCAAGGAGTTGCTCATTGACGGCGAGTGGGTGCCGGCGGCCTCCGGCAAGACTTTCCCTGTGTACGACCCGGCCACCGGGAGGGTCAGTGCAGAGGTCGCGGAGGGTGATCGGGAGGACATCGGCCGCGCCGTCAAGGCGGCGCGGCGGGCCTTCGAATCCGGGCCATGGCCGGCCCTGCGCCCCGCCGAGCGGGGCAAGATCATCTGGCGGATAGGCGACGCCATCCTGGAGCACCTGGACGAGCTGGCCGAGCTCGAATCGCTCGACAACGGCAAGCCGGTCAGCGTGGCCAAGGCCGCGGATGTGCCGCTCGCGGCCGACATGTTCCATTACATGGCGGGCTGGGCGACCAAGCGCCACGGGATCACGATCCCGCTGTCGATCTTGTATACCCCGGGCGTCCGGTACCATGCCTACACCGTCCCCGAGCCCGTCGGTGTCGTCGGGCAGATCATCCCCTGGAACTTCCCGCTGCTCATGGCGGCCTGGAAGCTCGCCCCGGCCTTGGCGATGGGCTGCACGGTGGTGCTCAAGGTGGCCGAGGAGACCCCCTTGTCCGCGCTCCGGCTCGGCGAGCTCCTGATCGAGATCGGCTTGCCCAAGGGCGTGGTCAATATCGTCACGGGTTTCGGCGAGACGGCGGGCGCGGCGCTGGCGGCCCATCCCGGTGTCGACAAGGTCGCGTTCACGGGCTCGACCGAGGTCGGGAGGCTCATCGTCCGGGCGGCGGCCAACGACCTCAAGAAGGTCTCGTTGGAGCTCGGCGGCAAATCACCCAACATCATCCTCAAGGACGCGGATCTCGACGTCGCCATCCCCGGTGCGGCCAGCGCGATCTTCTTCAATCACGGCCAGTGTTGCTGCGCCGGTTCGCGCCTGTATGCTGAAGAACCCGTCTTCGACCGGGTGGTCGAGGGCGTGGCCGAAGCCGCCAAAAAGATCAAATTGGGACCGGGTCTCGACCCCAAGACCGAGATGGGACCCATGGTCTCCGAGATCCAACGCAACCGGGTGTGCGGGTATCTGGAGTCCGGTCTCGCCGAAGGGGCGCGCGCCGTCACCGGCGGTAGCGCCAGGGCCGGCGCCGGTTATTTCGTGGAGCCCACCGTCCTGGTCGACACCCAGGCCGGTATGAAGGTGGTCCAGGAAGAGATCTTCGGGCCGGTGGTCACGGCCATGCCGTTCGAGGCGCTGGACGATCGCCTCATCGAGCGCGCCAACGATACGATCTACGGTTTGGCCGCCGGGGTCTGGACCCGTGATCTGAGCAAGGCCCACACGTTGGCCGCCAGGCTCAAGTCGGGCACCGTGTGGGTGAACTGCTATAACGTCTTCGATGCGGCCTTGCCCTTCGGCGGCTACAAGCAGTCGGGCTGGGGACGCGAGATGGGCGAGGCCGTTCTCGAACACTACACCGAGACCAAGGCGGTCACGATCAGGCTGTAAGAAGTCACGGTTACCCGACTTCGCGTCGCATCCGACTCGACGGGCGGCGCGCGGCGGCGGCCGGGTCGTCCCGTTACTACGCATCGTTTCCCCCCTCGCGGGTACCGGCCGCGGACCTTTGTCCGGCCGTACAGCGCCCCTCGCAGCCCAGCAGAAGGGCCGTGCGACCCTCGCGACCTGCCGTACCCGCCCAGCAGCTATAACCAGCAGCTATAATCAGGACGCGAAGCCCCCGAAACGCCATGGCGATCCACCCCACCGAAGCGATCATCGAGGACATCCGCCAGGGCCGGATGGTGATCGTCATGGACGACGAGGACCGCGAGAACGAGGGCGACCTCATCATGGCGGCGAGCGTCGCGCGTGCGGAGGACATCAACTTCATGGCCCGCTACGGCCGCGGCCTCATCTGCCTGACCCTGACCAAGGAACGCTGCGAGCAACTGCAACTGCCTCTCATGGTACGCGACACCTATTACCGACAGACCACCAACTTCACGGTCTCGATCGAGGCGGCGCGCGGGGTCACGACCGGCATCTCGGCCGCGGATCGGGCGCTGACGATCCGCACCGCCGTGGCCCCGGAGGCCAGGCCCGGGGACCTGGTGCAGCCCGGCCACGTGTTCCCGCTGATGGCCCAGCCGGGCGGGGTGCTGACGCGCGCCGGACACACCGAGGCCGGCTGTGATCTAGCGCGGCTGGCGGGCCTCGATGCGGCCGCGGTCATCGTCGAGATCCTGCGCGACGACGGCGCCATGGCGCGCCGCCCGGACCTCGAGGGACTGGCCGAGCGACATGGCCTCAAGATCGGGACCATAGCCAACCTCATCCGCTTCCGCATGCAGAACGAGAAGACCATCAAGCGCGTCGCGGAGGCCCCCATCACCACCGAGATCGGGGAGTTGCGCCTTTTGGCCTTCAAGGACAACCTCGCCCGGGACCTGCACCTCGCGCTCGTCAAGGGGACGGTCGATCCGGCCACGCCGACCTTGGTACGGGTGCATGTGTTCAATCCGGTGACGGATCTGACCGGTAGCGTGCGCGCGGATGGCGGATGGCGGCTGGCCGATGTCGTGAGGCGGGTCGCGGCGGAACCCAGCGCCGTCATCGTGATCCTGTGCCACCAGTTCGAGCCCGCCGACCTTATCCAGCAGATCCAGGACGCGGCCCTGCCGGCCGCGACGCCGCCACGGCGGACACGGCGCGAGACCGAGGATCTCCGGACGATCGGCCTCGGTTCCCAGATCCTCGCCGATCTCGGCGTCGGCAAGATGCGGGTCCTGAGCGCCCCGAAGCGCATCCATTCCCTCTCGGGATTCGGGCTCGAGGTCTTAGACTATGTCAGTTGATATCCATTGGGGAGAGAGCGGTGCAAGGCATTAAGACGATCCAGGGACTGGCGGTGCTGCCGGGGCGGGCGCGCTTCGGGGTGGTGGTCAGCCGCTTCAATGGGTCCATCGTGGAACACCTTTTGTCCGGCTGCCTCGAGACGCTGGAGCGCCATGGCATCTGCGCCGAGGACATCACCCTGGTCAAGGTGCCGGGCGCACGCGAGATCCCGCTCGCCGGCCGGCGCATGGCGGCGAGCGGTCGATTCGACGCAATCATCGCCCTCGGGGTCATCATCCGCGGTTCCACGCCGCACTTCGAGTATGTCGCGGGCCCGTGCTCCGACGGCCTCGCGGCGATCGGCCAGCAGTACGCCATACCGGTGATCTTCGGGGTCCTGACGGCGGAGACCGCCGAACAGGCCATGGAACGAGCCGGGGGCAAGGGGGGCAACCGCGGCGCCGATGCCGCGCTCGCGGCCATCGAGATGGTGTCCCTCCTCGGGCAGATCGATTCCTGAGCGAGATGGCCAAACAGTTGGGGAAGATCAGGGCCCGGCGTTGCGCCGTCCAAGCCCTGTACCAATGGCAGATGTCGGGGCACGAGCCGCACGAGATCGTGCGCCAGTTCATGAACGAACGGGATATCGGCGAGATCGACGAGGCCTATTTCTCCCTGCTGATCCGCGAGATCCCGGTCTCGATCGCGGCCTTGGAAAGACACCTGGACGGCGTCCTGGATCGCCCGATCACGGCGCTCGACCCGGTCGAGCGTGCCATCCTCGCCATCGGCGTGCACGAGCTCCTGTGCCACCCCGACATCCCCTGGCGGGTGGTCATCAACGAGGCCGTGGAGCTCGCCAAGATGTTCGGGGCGGAGCAAAGCCACAAGTACATCAACGGGGTCCTGGACAAGGTGGCGCGTTCGCTCAGAACGCCGGAAACCCGCTCCGTCTCTTAAAGGCACCGCCGCGAGACCGGGCGCCTCGCCGGCCATGCCAATCTCGGAATTCGATATCATCGCCCGTTACTTCACGCCGGCTTCTGTCGGGCGCGACGACGTGCTGGTGGGCGTGGGCGATGACGGCGCGGTCCTGCAGGTCCCCGCCGGATCGGCCCTCGTGGTATCCACCGACACGCTCGTCCGGGATGTGCATTTCTCCGATGATTACTCCCCAGAGGACATCGGTTACAAGGCCCTCGCGGTCAACCTGAGCGACCTCGCCGCCATGGCCGCGCAACCGGCCTGGGCGTCCCTGGCCCTGACGCTCCCGCGCGCCGACGAAGGCTGGATCGCGGACTTCGCCCGCGGCTTCTTCGATGTGGCCGAGGCCCATGGGGTAGCACTGGTCGGAGGCGACTTGACGCGCGGTCCACTCACCATCACGGTCGGCGTCTATGGGTTCGCCCCCACGGGTTTGAGCCTGCGGCGGAGCGGCGCGCGTCCGGGGGATGAGATCTTCGTCACCGGTACCCTCGGTGATGCGGCCCTCTGCCTGGCGGGTCTGCCCTCCCCACACCGCGCATACCTGGAGACGCGCCTGCGCCGCCCCACACCACGGGTGGCCGAAGGGCTCAGCGTGCGGGGCCTGGCCTCCGGCGGGATCGATATCTCCGACGGCCTGGCTGCCGATCTCGGTCATCTCCTGACCCAGAGCGGATGCGGTGCCACGGTGTACCTGGATCGCCTACCCCTGTCGCCGGCGCTCCGTGCACTGGATGACCCGGACCGTCGCCGGGCCTTGGCACTCGCCGGTGGCGACGACTACGAGCTGTGTTTCACCGTCCCGCCACAGCAACGACCGGTGCTGGAATCCCGGTGGCGCGGGGCACCGATCACCTGCATCGGTCGCATCGAGTCCAGCCCGGGACTGCGATGGATCTCCGCGGACGGCAGCGCCTATCACCCGCCTCGCGAGGGCTACCGGCACTTCTAGCCCGGATTTCTTACCACCGCCCGTCGCGAGGCCGTCGAGGCGCCGGTCTCGAGGGAGTTTCCGAGTCCCCTCCCCTGCGCAGCGGGGGAGGATCAGCGGCAAGCCCAGTGCTCATACGCCTGTTCGGTGCGGATGGAGTAGGCGCGCCGCCGGATCTCTCCTTGTAAGCACGACCCCAGCAGTTGATGTATGCTTGGACCCGACCGCGCTGCTACACCGCGTCCGGATCCAGGGCAATAGGCGGATTCTGCCTAGCACACTATTTTCGGATTCTGTCTAATCAACTGGTTGGGCCTCTCATCTGGACACGTTATGAATGAATTCGCCGAGAACTAAATGGAGGAGACGTCGAAGTCGTTTCGCGACTACAAGTCTCATGCCGAGAATTGCATTACGCTTGCCACTGGAGAGTTTTATCCGGACGTCCTCGTGGACGCTTGCGAGCTATACGGCCCTGTATTGATAATGTTCGGTCAACTCCTCAAGTCATCCGAATCTTCCCAGCGGTTGTTTCTTCAGATCGCCCACGTTCCCACCCCGTGGATGCGGGTCCAGCTTTGCCGCGTATTCAAGCGCTACGTGAGCCCTACCACTCCGGTGGAAATGCTCAAGAAAAAAAGCGACGCAAAAAAGATCGCAGCTCGCTATGGTGAAAAGTTTCGCCAAATTCAAGAAGCCCAAGCAGCATTTATGGCGCGACCAATGCCGGACGAGGTGCTTAGCGCGCGGCTTTGGGAATATAAGGAAAGGGGGCAGAAAGGCTATGGTCTTACCGAGCGTTTTTTTGAACTGTTTCAGGCCTATTTCCTCAACTTATACATTACCGGTCCCAAGCGCTCTGGCAGAGATATTCTGCTCGGAGAAGTGTTCAATGATTATCCCAATCCGAGACGGCCAGTGGATTTCATCGTCAAAGACGTTGATGCGAAGAGCATATTGGCCGTAGGCTTGGCACGGTACGACTCTGATCGTGGCGGTGCCCAGGAGGATGATCGAACCGGTGGTTACAACAACTGCGCTAACGAGTTCCTTGGGTACGCGCAGGCAAATGGCCTTAACACCAAGATGATCTTTCTAAACGACGGTCCTGGCCTGCTGCTCGGCTCGATGTGGAATGACTATGCGCGGCTGGAAGAGAGCTGGGCTGGAAGGATTAAGGTGGTTACGCTACGAATGATCCCTGACCGTATCACGTATGGTTGGCTGAAGGAGGAGGCAACGTAATTTATGGCTACTGGCATTTCCCGTACCAAGTGGAAGGGTGGGACCGAGCGCTCGTATGCGGAGGAACTTCCGCCGGTGGATCCGCAGGCTGAGGCCCTTCTTTCGTATCCGGGAAAAATATCCGTGGAGCGTATTCTGTCGGTTAAACCGGCAGAGCCTCTGGAGATTTGGAGGGGGACACCTCTTTCCGAGCCATGTTTTAACCGACTTTATTATGGGGATAACCTTGGAATCTTGGCGGGATTGATGAGCGATCAAGAAGTTAAAGGCCACGTAAAACTGATTTACATTGACCCGCCATTCGCCACGAATAGCGTATTTCAATCTCGCTGCCAAAGCGATGCGTATGACGACTTACTTGCCGGGGCACCCTATGTGGAATTTCTGAGACGTCGACTAGTTCTGTTACGGGAACTGCTCGCCGAAGATGGCTCTATTTACGTGCACTTGGACCAGAAGATGGCTTTTCAGATCAAAGTCATTATGGACGAGATTTTTGGCTCTCAGAACTTTCGCAATTGGATTACCCGAAAGAAATGCAATCCTAAGAACTATACGCGCAAGGCCTACGGCAACGTCTCGGATTACATACTGTTCTACACAAAATCCGATAGCTACTGTTGGAACAGGGCATACGACCAATGGACGCTAGAACGCGCAGCGAAGGAGTACGAGTATACGGAACAGGGAACCGGCCGTAGGTATAAGAAGGTTCCAGTACACGCTCCAGGCATTCGCAATGGAAAGACAGGGGAACCGTGGCGCGGAATGATGCCTCCGGCTGGCAAGCATTGGCAGTACACGCCAGAGAAGCTCGATGAATTCGATGCAAACGGCGAGATCTATTGGTCTCCAAACGGCAATCCAAGACGCAAGGTCTATCTCGATAAGAGTGAAGGCGTCCCGGTTCAAGATATCTGGATTGAGTTCCGAGACGCCCACAACCAAATGATCGAAATCACCGGCTATCCAACGGAAAAAAACCCGGGGATCCTCGCACGCATCATTCGGGCGTCATCGAACGAAGGCGATCTCGTGCTTGACTGTTTCGCAGGCTCCGGGACGACGCTTTCGGTTTCTTCCCAGCTAGATCGTCGATGGATCGGCATTGACAACAGCCCAGAAGCCATGCGGCATATTTTTCGGCGCTTCGCAACAGGTACCGAACGCATGGGCAACTTCGTTACCCCTAGGGCAGAGATAACTGACGAAAGCTTTCGAGAGTTAGAGCTTCCATTATTTGGGCCCGAACCAGAGGCTTTGGCAGGCCATAAACAGAAGAGCCAATGCATGCTAATCAAAGATTTCTCGTTCTCGACTGAGAAAGATCGAGTCTCGGAAATCCGTCCGCTTTTGAATGAGTGGATCAAAGAGCCTATTGAAAAATCTTAGGCCAGGTGAAGTTTGGAACTAGGAGGCAATCATGCTTGTGAAACTATGGCGGCTGGTAACGGTCATGCTTATCGGGCTGAGTATGGGGCCGGCGCTCTGTCACCTGTTGGAGATGCCAGCCAAGATGACTTATGACGGGTCACTATGGCTGACGCTTCTGCACACTCTCTACCCCCCGGCCTTTGGAACGGTAGGTGCCTTCTTCGAGGTCGGTGCGGTTGTCACGGCAGTGGCGCTCGCGTTTCTGGTCCGCCAGCGCCGGCCAGCGTTCGGTTGGACACTTTTGGGAGCACTCTGCCTGGTTACCGCTCATGCGACGTTTTGGATATGGATCGCTCCGGTGAACGCCACTATGGCACCGCTGACGCCCGAAACCCTGCCGGCAGACTGGATGAGGCTACGCGACCATTGGGAGTACACGCACGCCGCGCGCGCAGTTCTTCAGACTATTGCACTCGGCGCCCTTGTGTTCTCAATACTCGTTGAAACCCCAACCAATGCTTCCAAAGACCAGCCAGCCTAAGGCACTGCAGCCGACGCCGTGGATCGCCCTCGCCTTTCCAAACCCTCTTGTCCAGCGCGGCTGATCTTGTTTCGTTATGCGGTTCGGCAATCTCACTTGGAAAGGAGAAAGGACATGACTGTTAAACCTATACCCGATGGCTACCACAGCGTAACGCCATATCTGAGCATTAAAGGTGCGGCTGAGGCCATCGAATTTTACAAGCGGGCGTTTAGCGCGACTGAATTGCTCCGTCTGGTTGCACCAAGCGGGGAGATTGGGCATGCCGAAATCAAAATCGGCGATTCCCCCATCATGTTGGCCGACCCATGTGAAGAAGGTGCATTCCGCAGTCCCCAATCGCTGGGCGGCTCGTCAGTTGGCATACATGTGTACGTGGAGGACGTGGATGCTCTATTTGCCCAGGCCGTCGATGCGGGTGCGAAGGCAGTCAGGCCTGTGCAAGATCAATTTTACGGCGACCGCACGGGTACGCTGGAAGATCCTTTCGGGCATGTTTGGTTTCTTGCTACCCACAAGGAAGACCTCACGCCGGAGGAGATCAACAAGCGTGCGGAGGCACTTTTCAAGCAAGCTGCCGCCTAACCAATCGGTTCAAGCCTATGACCTCTATCGGTCGCATCAAGGCCAGCCCGGGACTGCGATGGATCTGCGCGGACGGCAGCGCCTATCACCTCGCCTCGCGAAAGTTACCGGCACTTCTAGGTTGGAGGGTTAACGGTGGTCAGGGTGGGGGTGTGCGCGCCAGTTGCGCCTCGACCTCGTCGCGCTTCTGCTGGCCTTCCAGCAACTCGATGAGGCACAGGGCGAAGTCCATGGCCGTGCCGGGGCCGCGGGAGGTGATCACCTTGCCGTCTCGCTCGAGGGCGGTGTCGCGCACCGTGACATGGGCCAACGCCATCGCTTGCAGGATCCCCGGATAGGCGGTGGCCCGCTTGCCGCGCAGGAGACCGGCCGTGGCCAGGACCCTGGGCGCGGCGCAGATGGCCGCGGTGTATCGGCCTTCCTCGGCCATGCGCGTGAGCAGCGCCGACACACGCGCATCGGCCTCGAGCCGGCCGGCGCCTTTGGCGCCACCGGGAAGCACTACCATGTCGTAGTCGCGCTGCAAAGCCTCGTCGAGGGTCGTATCGGGGAGCAGGCGGACGCCGCGGCTCGCCACCACTGGTCCGGCCTCGAGACCCGCGCTCACCACCTCGATGCCGGCACGCCGCAGGAGGTCGATGACCGTGACCGCTTCAAGCTCCTCACAGCCCTCTGCCAATGGCACCAGAACGGCGGTCATGGCCAATCGAACCTAGTAGTTAGTCAAGAAGATTCAAACAAGCACGTCATTCCGGCATGGATTGCCGGAATCCAGAGCACATGGACGTAGGTGCTGTCCTGCATCCTGGCCCCCGGCAATCCCTGCCGGGGTGACGAGTCACTTTGGATTAACATGACTGCCTACTAGCTAGGGGTGACCCGCCCCCACCCATTTTTGTCGATAGGCTTCGAAAGTGAACCGGGACGCCGGTCATGCCGTCACAGGAGACCCCGCTGCAACGCCAGGCCCTTGAGCAGGTTCAAGGCCTCGTGGAGCTCATAATCGCTCTTGGCGAGCTTTTCTTCCGGGGCGTTCGGATTGTTCGGATCGACCTTCGGCGCCGGCGCCGGGGCCTTGGTGGCCTTTTCGCCGTTCTCGAGATGGCGCGTGAGATCGGCCTCCCGGATCTCGTCGACGGTCTTGTCGGCGATCGTGAGCTCTAGCTTGTCGATGGCGATATCCGGGCTGATCCCCTGGGCCTGGATCGAACGGCCCGCGGGCGTGTAATAGCGTGCCGTGGTCAGCTTCAAGGCAGCGTTATTGGCCATCGGCAGGATGGTCTGCACCGAGCCCTTGCCGAAGGTCTTGCTGCCCATGATCACCGCCCGGCGGTTGTCCTGTAAGGCCCCGGCCACGATCTCCGAGGCCGACGCCGAGCCACCGTTGACCAATACCACGATAGGCGCGCCATTGAGCAAGTCCGAGGGCTTGGCGTTGAACTTCATCTGCGACTCCGTACCGCGGCCCTTGGTGTACACGATGAGCCCCTTGTCGAGGAAGTTGTCGGCCACCGCCACCGCGGAGCCGAGGATCCCGCCCGGATTGTTGCGCAGATCGAGCACCAGCCCCGCCAGCTTATTGCCGTTCGAGCGCCTGAGGTCCGCGAGCGCGTCCGTCACGTCCTCCGCCGTGCGGGTCTGGAAATGCGAGATGCGCACGTAGCCCAGGCGCGGCTCGAGGGTGCGGTTCTTGACGCTCTGAACCTTGATAACGTCGCGGGTGACTTGCAAGGTCAGGGGCTTTTCCTGCCCCTCGCGCACGATGGTCAGGCGGATGTCGCTACCGGGCTTGCCGCGCATGATCTTGACCGCGTCGTTGAGGCTCAAGCCCTTGACCGGCGTGTCGTCCAGACGAATGATCACGTCGCCGGCCTTGATCCCCGCCTTCTGCGCCGGAGTGTCGTCGATCGGGGCGATGACCTTCACGAAGCCGTCCTCCAAGCCCACCTCGATACCGAGCCCGCCGAACTCGCCGCTGGTACCCTCTTGCAGGCCTTCGTAGTCCTGGGCATCCAGGTAGGACGAATGGGGATCCAGGCCCGAAAGCATGCCGCGGATGGCGTTTTCCAGGAGGACCTTGTCCGCGACCTCCTCCACATAGTCGCTCTTGATCTTGGCGAACACCTCGGTAAAGGTCCGAAGCTCATCGAGCGGCAGCCCGGCGGACTCGGCCGAACCCGCCCGGGCGAGCCCATGGGGACCGAGGGCCAGGTTCAGACCCAGGGCCAGACCGAGGACCAAGGTGACGGCATGGACGGCAGCGTGTTTCATGAAAGACCCCACTCGATGGGCCCACTGGATGGGCGGTTGATAGGCGATGACGGGATGGCCGAGGGCAGGGCGGACCGGCGAGGAGAAAAAGGGGTCGGAGTCAATTTCGATTCGGCCCCGGCGGTTTTCGAGTCTTCTCTACGAAATTGACTCCGACCCCTTTTTCTCCCCCGCGGGCCTGCGGTGCGATCCGGGAACAGGTTCGCCGGATCCACATAGCAGGATACAAGCGCCGACGGGCGCATGACAAGCCGCCCGCGCCGGCGCCACGGCAGCAAAGAGCGCGATCCCGTCGGGCACCGGCCGCTCACCGCAACAGCCGTCCCAAGCGCTGCCGCGGCCGCCGTACTTGTGCCATGTCCGGTGCCTCCAAGCGCACCAGCGGGCTGCCAGTCATCTCGGCCGGCGGCGACAATCCGAGCAGATACAGCATCGTGGGCGCCACGTCCGCGAGGGTCCCGGCACGGCCGATCTCGGCCGACCGCCCCACATAGATGAACGGGACCCGGTTGCTGGTGTGCGCGGTATGGGGCTGCCCGCGGTGGGTCCTGGTCGACACCTCGCGCATCTTCTCGGCGTTGCCGTGATCGGAGGTGATGAGAACCTCCCCGCCCACGGACTGCGCCGCCGCCACCACCCGCCCCAGGCAGCGATCCACCGCCTCGACGGCCTTGACGGCAGCCGCGAAGTGGCCGGTGTGGCCGACCATGTCGGCATTGGCATAGTTACAGATGATTACGTCGTGCCTGCCGCCGTGGATGGCCTCGACCAGGCGATCCGTGACCGCGTAGGCGCTCATCTCCGGCTTCTCATCGTAGGTAGCGACGTGCGGCGAAGGGACGAGGACCCGGTCTTCCCCGGAAAACACCCGCTCCTCCCCGCCGTTGAAAAAGTAGGTCACGTGGGCATACTTCTCGGTCTCGGCGATACGGAGCTGCGATAAGCCCCGCGAGGCGATGTAGTCCCCGAAGACGTTGCGCAGCCGTTCCGGAGGGTAGGCGACGGGGACGTCGAAATCCGCGTGGTACCGGGTCAGGGTGACGAACGCCCCGAGATCGACCCGCGGCCCGCGCTCGAATCGGTCGAAATCGGGCTCGATGAAGGCGCGCGTCAACTGCCGCGCCCGGTCGGCGCGGTAGTTCATGAACACCACGACATCACCCGCTTCGACGCGCACCGGCTGAGCACCGCGTGGCACGATGGCCGTCGCCTGGACGAACTCGTCGGTCTCGCCACGCGCGTAGGCCATGTCGAGCGCGATGAAGGGATCGGTGCAGCGATGGACGGCCTCGCCGTGGGCGATCAAGCGGTACGCGGCCTCGGTGCGCGCCCAGTCCTGGTTGCGGTCCATGGCGTAGTAACGCCCGATCAACGTGCCGATCCGACCCATGCCCAGGGTAGTAAACTCGACCTGGGCGCGCTGGAGGGAGTCCGCGGCGCTCTTCGGGGGTCGATCCCGGCCGTCCAGGAAGGCGTGCAGAACCACCTCCCGCGGCCGCGCGCGCACCGCGAGATCGATCATCGCGAGCAGATGTTCCTCGTGGCTGTGGACCCCGCCCGGCGACAGCAGCCCCAGGATATGGAGCGCCTTCCCGCTATGCGCCGCGCGCGCCGCCGCGTCGAGGAGCGTCCGGTTGTGAAAGAACGAACCATCCTCGACGGCGCGCGTGATGCGGGTGAAGTCCTGCAGCACCAGCCGCCCGGCACCGATGTGCATATGCCCGACCTCGGAGTTCCCCATCTGTTGGTCGGGCAGGCCGACATCCGTCCCCGAGCAACTGATCAGGGTGTGGGGATAGAGCGACCAGAGATCGTCCCAGACCGGTTTATCGGCGCTGTGGATCGCGTTGTATTCAACGTCGTCGCTATGCCCCCAGCCGTCCAGCACGATGAGGATGAGCGGCCGGTGGGCGATCGGTATCCCGACCTCGTCCCTGGACCGTTCGCTAGGCTCTCGCTGCATCAACCGAACGACATGGGGAGCGGGAGGACGGTCGGGCGTTCGGGGGTTGGATTGACCGGGGGATTGGCCCGGGGATAGTCCGGGTGATTGGCCGAGGGGCAGGGCCGCTGAGGCACCGTTCGAGTCTAGCACGAATTGACGGGGGCGGTGCTCGCGGTCAACGGCGACCTCGGGCCCGACTTTAGACGGCGGAACGGCGCCGGGTGTATTCAGGTAGCAGAACCACCGTCATGCCAGCGGAAGCTGGCATCTAGGAAACCGGCGTAAGTCCTGGATATCTGCTTTCGCAGGTATGACGGCATAGGGCACGGGCCATGGCGTTTCCGAGCCTGGCCTGGCACAATGCCGCCGCGCCGCGCTCGGCGCACTGGATCATCAATGATCGAACCACGCTGGAGTACTATGGGATGGAGAGGCTCGGTGAATTCGTCGTCAACCACTGGGTATTGTTTTCGATCCTCGGCGGGGTCCTGGTCGGGCTCGCCTACACCTTCGTGCAGAGTGCCAGAGAGCAGGCGCCGCAGGTGACGCCCCTGGAGGTCACGCGCCTCATCAACCACGACGACGCTCAGGTGATCGACATCCGCGACAAAGGGGCGTTCGGCAAGGGCCACATCCTCGGCTCGCACAATGTCCCGTTGTCGGAGCTCGCCGACAAGATCGGGAAGCTCGATCTGAAACACGAGCAGCCCATCGTGGTGTGCTGCGACGCGGGCAACACCGCCGCCGGCGCCGTCACCACCTTGTCCAAGGCCGGCTTCGGCAAGGTATACCGCTTGAAGGGCGGGATCATGGACTGGCGCGACGCCAACCTGCCGCTGGCGAGGGACTGAGCGAGGTCCCCAGGGTCTTATCATGACTGAAAACGACGAACCGGCCGCTCCATCGCACGTAGACTTTGCCGAGCTGCAGATCCAGAAGCTGTACGTGAAGGACGTGTCGTTCGAGGCACCCCAGTCACCGCAGGCCTTCTTGCAGGAGATCAAACCATCGGTCGAGGTCCACCTCGACAGTCGCACCACCCGGCTGGGTGACAACGTACACGAGGTGGTCCTGGCGGTGACCGTGACCGTCAAATCGGAAGACAACGTGATCTATCTGGTCGAGGTACAGCAGGCGGGCGTATTCACGCTCCAAGGCGTCCCGGCCGATCAGCTCGGCCCGGTGCTGGCGACGGCCTGCCCGACGATCCTGTTCCCCTACGCCCGCGAGGTGGTATCGGACCTGGTGACGCGCGGGGGCTTTCCGCCGTTGTTGCTCGCTCCGGTCAACTTCGACGCCCTTTACGCACGGGACCTGGAGCGCCGGCAGTCCGAATCCGAGGCAGGGGCCAAGCAGGTAACCCATTAGATCCTTGGGGAGAGGCGCTACTCCGGAAGGTATACCGGTCCTGGTCCTGGGTGCCGGGTCGTGGGGCACGGGGCTGGCCATGCTCTTGGCGCGTCACGGTCGGCCCACCCGTCTCTGGGGCCACGACGGCGCCCACCTCGCGGCGCTCGAGCGCGACCGGTGCAATCGCCGCCATCTCCCCGAGGCGCCGTTTCCCGATACCCTTACCCTGGCCCCGGAGCTGACGAGCGCGCTCTGCGAGGTTCACGATATCGTGCTCGCCGTGCCCTTCAAGGGGCTGCGATCCCTCGCCCAGATGCTTGCCGCCTTGCGGCCTCGCGCCCTCCGGGTGGCGCTGGCCTGTAAAGGCATCGAGGCCGGCACCCACAAACTCGGCCATGAGGTGCTCGCCGAGACCCTCGGGGACGGCGTACCGACGGCCGTCATCTCCGGGCCGAGCTTCGCGCGCGAGGTCGTCGCGGGACTCCCGACCGCCGTCACCGTGGCCTCCTCGGACGCAGGATTCGCTACCGATCTGGTGTGCCGCCTGCACCACGGGACGTTCCGCGCCTACACCAGCACGGATGTCATCGGCGTCGAGCTGGGGGGCGCGGTCAAGAACGTGCTCGCCATCGCCGCCGGGGTCTCGGACGGCCTCGCTTTCGGCGCCAACGCGCGCGCCGCGCTCATCAGCCGGGGGCTGGCCGAGATGCTGCGCCTGGGGCTCGCCGTGGGCGGACTCCGCGAGACCTTCATGGGGCTCGCCGGGCTCGGCGATCTGGTCCTGTCCTGCTGCGACGATCAGTCACGCAACCGCCGCCTCGGGCTGATGCTGGGGCGGGGCACGCCCCTCCCGAAGGCGCTCATGGCGATCGGGCAAGTGGTGGAGGGCGTGTACACGGCCCGGGAAGTTCAAGCCCTGGCTACGGTGCACCGCATCGACATGCCCATCAGCGAGCAGGTGGTGCGGCTCCTCGACGGCACCTCAAGGCCGTCCGAGGCCGTGGAGACCCTCCTGGCGCGGGAACCGCGCCACGAGTCGGAATGAGCCTCGGCAAGGTGGGGTGCTCCGGAAACTCGTACATGACAGGCTTATGACCTAACAGGCCTATGATTGGACGCCATGGCCATTGATCTCGGCATCGTGATGGACCCGATCGCCGGGATCTCGATCAAGAAGGACAGCAGCTTCGCCATGCTGCTCGCCGCCCAACGGCGCGGCTGGCGCCTCTGGTACCTGGAGGTGGGCGATCTGTTCCTGCACCAGGGCCTGGCACAGGCACGGGTACGGCGGCTCGCCGTCCAGGACGACCCGGTGCATTGGTATGACCTCGGAGAGGAAGCTACCTTTCCCTTGTCGCAAACCGATGTCGTCCTGATGCGCAAGGACCCGCCTTTCGACATGGAGTACATCTACGCGACCTATCTCCTGGAGCTGGCCGAGGCCGCGGGGGTGCTGGTCGTGAACGCCCCGCAGGGACTGCGCGACGCCAATGAGAAGCTCTTCACCGCGTGGTTCCCCCACTGCTGCCCCGAAAGCCTGGTGACCCGCCACCGCACGCGCATCCGATCCTTTTTGGAAGAGCACGGCGATATCATCCTGAAGCCCCTGGACGGCATGGGCGGGACATCGATCTTCCGGGTGCGGGCCGAGGACCCCAATACCAACGTCATCATCGAGACCCTGACCGCCCACGGCCGGCGCTTCACGATGGCCCAGCGCTTCATCCCCGAGATCACGCAAGGCGACAAACGCATCCTCCTGATCGAAGGCCATCCGGTCCCCTACGCCCTAGCCCGCTACCCGGCGCCGGGGGAGACGCGCGGGAATCTGGCGGCGGGCGGGCGCAGCGCGGGCGTGGCTCTCTCGGAACGCGACCGCTGGATCTGTGCGGAGGTGGGCGAGACCCTGCGCCGCAAGGGGCTCGTGTTCGTGGGGCTCGACGTGATCGGCGACTATCTCACCGAGATCAACGTCACGAGCCCGACCTGCCTCCGTGAGTTGGACGCCCTCTACGGGCTCGACATCGCAGGCCAGCTCATGGATGCCATCCAACAACGCCTGCGCTAGCCCGCATTTCTCACCACTGGCCGTTACGAGGGCGCCGAGGCCCCGCGCAGTAGGGATGCAAGCTCGCCGCCCCGAGCGGATCGCCGGCCGGCAGGCGCCCAGCGCGGCCGTCCTATTGCTAGGCGCGCTCGTCCTGACGGCCTGTGGTGCCCGGCCCACACCGGTCCACGAGTTCCAGTTCTTCGCCATGGGCACCCTGGTGGAGGTGACCCTGGCGAATGTCGAGAACGCACCGGCACAAGAGGCCCGGCGCGCCATCGAGGGTCTGTTCCGGCGCGCCGAGGGCGACTGGGATGCGTGGCGACCCGGGGCGCTGGCCCGATTCAACCGGCGGCTTGCCGGCGGCCGCCCATTCGCCGTGGACGCCGATCTGCTCCCGCTCCTCCAGGGATCCAGCGAGCTGTCGCGCCGGAGCCATGGCCTCTTCGACCCGGCCATCGGCCGCCTGACCGAGCTGTGGGGCTTCCATCGCGATGAGTCCCGGGGCCGGCCGCCGGAGCCCGAGGCGATCGCCGCGCTCATGCGGCGCAGGCCGGCGATGAGCGATCTGAGGTGGAATGGCCGGGAGGTCCAGGGCACCAATCCGGCGGTGCAGATCGACCTCGGGGCCTATGCCAAGGGCTATGCAGTGGACCTGGCCATCGCACACCTGCGCGGTGTGAGGATAGCAAACGCCCTGGTCAATGCCGGCGGCGATCTGCGCGCCATCGGACGCCGTGGCGAGCGGCCCTGGCGCATCGGCATCCGTCGGCCCCGGTCTGCCGGGGTGCTCGCCACCCTCGAGCTGGGTGAAGACGAAAGTGTCTTGACTTCCGGTGATTACGAAAGATTTTTTATGTATGATGGAAAGCGATACCACCACATCCTGGACCCGCGCACCGGGTACCCCGCACAGGGTGCCATGGCCGCGACGGTGATCAGCCGGGGGGCCGCCGAGGGGGACGCGGCGGCCACCGCGCTCGTGGTCGCCGGGCCCTCCGAGTGGCAGGCGGTGGCACACGATATGGGGATCGCGCAGGCGATGTTGATCGATGGCCTGGGGCGCATTCATCTGACGGAGGCCCTGAGGCCGCGCCTGCGGTTCACGATCGACCCGGAACGCGGCATCCCGATGGATATGGATCCAAAGCCATGACGGCCGCCGATCGTTGGGTGGTCGGCGCCGCACTTGCGTTGGTGGCGTCGCTGTACGTCTGGAGCTGGGGCGGGTCTTTGGGATCGGACGCGGGGGGATCGGACGCCGCGGCGGGCGTCGTGGCCGAGGTGGTGGTCGCGGGCCACCCCGGCGAGACTATCGATCTCGGGCGTGATGGCGAGGTCGAGGTACAGGGCCGAATGGGCCCGAGCCGCCTCCTGGTCCAAGACGGGCGGGTGCGGTTCACGGCCTCGCCATGCCGCAACAAACAGTGCATCCGAAGCGGCTGGCTCGCCCACGAGGGCGACTTCGCCGCCTGCCTGCCGAACGGCGTCGCGGTCGAGGTCCTGGGCCCGGAGCGGGGGCTGGATGCAATTAACTATTAACTATTAATTAACTATTAGCCCCCGATCGCTGACGCTGACCGCTGATAGCTGTCGCTAAATAACCGATGGAACTCGAAGTCACAGAAGAAGACGCCCGCATCGCCTGGCTGGCCGCGCTCGCGATCGCCATCCACGTCGTGGAGGCGAACCTCCCGAGCCCCCTGCCGGGGGTCAAGCCCGGGCTCGCCAACGTCATCACCCTTGCGGCCCTGCACTGGTACGGCTTTGGCGTCGCGGCCTGGGTGTCCGTGCTCCGGGTCGTGGGGGGCGGGTTGCTCGGCGGCACCTTTCTGTCGCCGGGCTTCTTCCTGAGCCTGTCGGGGGCCATCGCGAGCCTCTGCATGCTGCGCCTGGCGACCGCGATCCCGGGACTCTCCAGCATCGGATACAGCGTGCTCGCGGCCCTGGCACACATGGCCGGCCAGTTCGCTCTTGCCTACTGGGTCCTCCTCCCCCATCCCGGGCTCCTGCGACTCCTGCCGGTGTTGATGACGGCAGCCCTGGTCTTCGGGTTCTCGGGCGGTATAATCGCCCGCGCCATGGTAGGGGCAATGGACAGGGCACAGGCGTGAGCGCGGCGCTCGCGAGACCGGTCATCGCACCGTCCGACCGCCTGGCGCTCACGCTCTGTTGCGCCATCGTGGTCCATGCCACCGTGATCCTCGGGGTGAGCTTCTCCCCGCCCTCGCAGAGACCCCTCGACCGACCCCTCGACGTCATCCTGGTCCACCAGAAGAGCCCCGAGAAGCCCAAAGAGGCGGAGGTCCTGGCCCAAGCCGCCCAGGAGGGCGGTGGCGACAGCGCGGAGAACGTGCGCCCGGCCACGCCCTTCACCGCCCCCTTTCCCGAACGGCGGGCCGATATCGCGGCCGCCCCGCCCCCCGACCGGCCGAGCCGGCTCGACACTGTGGTGGAACCCACCCCACCGTCCCGCGAGCCACCTTCGGCGGCGAAACCCCGCGCCGACCGGCTCACGGTCGCCAAGAAGAAGGCGCCGGCCGCCAAACCGGAAGCGCGCCCGGCCGAGCAGAGCGATCCCGCCATCGTCAAGGCGCCGGTCCCCGACGCCGAGGCGCTCATCAACCGTAGCCTGGCGATGGCGAGCCTGAATGCCGAGATCGCCCAGCGTCTCGAGGCACGCGCCAAGCGCCCGCGGCGCAAGTTCATCTCGGCCAGCACACACGAGTACAAATACGCGGCCTACATGGAGGCGTGGCGCGTCAAGGTCGAGCGCATCGGCAACCTGAACTACCCGGAGGTCGCGCGCAGGCACAACCTCACCGGGAATTTGATCCTGGACGTGGCGCTCAAACCCGATGGCTCGATCACCGACATCGCCGTGCGCCGGGCCTCCGGATACAAGCTCCTGGACGAGGCCGCGATCCGGATCGTGAATCTCTCCTCCCCCTTCGCCCCCTTCCCGCGCGACATCGAAGCGGAGGTGGATATCCTGCACATCACCCGCACCTGGCAGTTCCTGACCAACTACCGCTTGACCAGCAACTGAGCGCTCGCGCGGCGGGCGGCTATTGTGCTTTCCGGCCCGACTCTCGATACTAGGGCGCATGGATGCGCTCAACCTGACCAACCAATTCCTCATCGCCATGCCGGGGCTTGCGGATCCCAACTTCCAAAAAACCGTCACCTTCGTCTGTGCCCATAGCGACGAGGGCGCCATGGGGATCATCATCAACCGCCTGAGCGACATCGCGCTCGGCGAGGTGCTGGCGCAGATGGACCTGGTGCCGGCGGACCCCAAGCTCCGCGAGATGCCGGTGTTCCACGGCGGTCCGGTGCACCGCGAACGCGGCTTCATCATCTACCGGCCGCTCGGCCAGTGGGACTCGACCATCCAGGTCAGCGAGCACTGCGGGGTCGCGACCTCCCGGGACATCCTAGAGGCCATGTGCCGCGGATCGGGTCCGGTATCGGCGCTCGTGGCGCTCGGATACGCCGGCTGGGGCGCCGGACAACTGGAGCGCGAGATGGCCCAGAACGCCTGGCTCAGCGGCCCCGTGGACGAGCGCATCCTGTTCGACACCCCACCCGAGCAACGCTGGGGCTCCGCCGCCGCGCTCCTCGGCGTCGAGATCGGGCATCTGTCCTCGCAGGCGGGCCACGGATGAGCATGAGCCCACGCCCCCAGAGCATCGTCCAGAGCATCGTCGCCTTCGATTATGGAACCAAGCGCATCGGCGTCGCGGTGGGGCAGACGGTGAGCGGCACCGCGAGCCCGGTGGCCACGGTCCGGAGCCGGGCCGGGAACCCGGACTGGAACGCCATCCGCGCGATCGTCGAGAGCTTCGCACCGGAGGCCCTGGTGGTGGGGATACCGATCGAGGTCGACGAGGGGGAGGACACTATCGAGCACCCCATGACCCGGCCGGTGATGCGTTTCGCGGACCAGTTGCATGGCCTCTTCGGCCTGCCCGTGCACATCGTGGACGAGCGCCTGTCAACCTACGAAGCCCGCTCGCGCGCGCCGGGCGATGGCCAGATCGATGCGGTCGCCGCCCAGGTCATCCTGGAGACCTGGCTGCACGCTTCGGCCCTGCCGGGCGCCCCCCGAGCGGCCTAGCCCCGCCATCCAGCTTGGGGCCCATGTCCCGGCCCGAGGAGATGCAGAGCCCCCTCTACGGACACGCCGAGGTCCTCGGTTTCATCGATGGCATGGCCGAGCGCCTCGCCCCCCTCCTGTACCCCGACACCGTGCTCATCGGCATCCATACGGGGGGCGTATGGGTCGCCGAGCGGCTCCGCGAGCGCTTGGCCATAGAGCCCCCGATCGGAGAGCTGGACATCGCCTTCTACCGGGACGACTTCAGCCAGATCGGCATGCACCCGAGCGTACGGCCCTCGAAGCTCCCCTTCGAGGTGGATGGGCGCCACATCGCACTCATCGACGACATCCTCTACACCGGGCGCACGGTGCGCGCGGCCCTGAACGAGGTCTTCGACTACGGCCGTCCGGCCAGCGTGCTCCTGGCCGTACTGGTAGACCGCGGCGGCCGGCAGCTCCCCATCCAGCCGGATGCCGCCGGCACCACCCTGGCACTCGGGCACGACGAGCACGTCAAGCTCACCGGCCCCGATCCCCTGGCCCTGAGGCTCCATCGGGTCGCCCAGACGCCCAGCGGGTGATCGCGGCGCCGCGGGTCATCCAAGCTCAATGCAGGCGCGCGACCTCCAGACCGACGGTAAAGGCCGCCTCAAGCATTTCCTCTGCATCGAAGGCCTCCCGCGCGCGCTCTTGCTCGACATCCTCGATGCCGCCGAGTCCTTCGCCGGGGTCGGAGAGCGGGCCGTCAAGAAGGTCCCGCTCATGCGCGGCAAGACCATCGCCAACCTTTTCTTCGAGGCCAGTACCCGTACCCGCACGACCTTCGAGCTGGCCGCGAAGCGCCTGTCCGCGGACGTGCTGAACCTCAACATCCAAGCCTCCAGCACCTCGAAGGGCGAGTCCCTCCTCGACACGCTGCGGACCCTGGAAGCCATGCACTGCGACATGTTCGTGGTGCGCCACGGGATGAGCGGCGCGGCCCACCTCATCGCCTCGCACGTCGCCGACGAGGTGCGGGTGATCAACGCCGGCGACGGGCGCCACGAGCACCCCACCCAGGCGCTCCTCGACTGTTTCACCATCCGGCGCGCCACGGGGGCCTGGGCCGAGCGAGGATCCTCCAGCCTGGTGATCGCCATCGTCGGCGATGTCCTGCATTCGCGCGTGGCGCGCTCCGACATCCACGCCTTCAATACCCTCGGCGTCGGCGAGCTTCGGGTCGTGGGCCCCAAGACCCTGCTCCCGAACGCCGTCGAGACGCTCGGCGTACACGTCTTCCACGACCCCGAGGCGGGCCTCTGCGACGCCGATGTGATCATCATGCTGCGGCTCCAGAACGAGCGCATGCAGGGGGCGCTCTTGCCCAGCGCCCTCGAGTACTTCAAGACCTACGGCCTGACACCGGCGCGCCTCCTCCGGGCCAAACCCGATGTCGTCGTCATGCATCCGGGACCCATCAACCGCGGCGTCGAGATCGACTCGGCCGTGGCCGACGGCAGCCAGTCGCTGATCCTGGAGCAGGTGCGCTATGGGATCGCGGTGCGCATGGCGGTCATGTCCATGGCCATGGGGAGCCTGCCCAGGACCCGGCCGCCCAGATCGATGCGGGACGACTGAGATGCGCTGGCGCATCCGTGGTGGACGGGTCATCGACCCGGCACGGGGGCTCGACCGCGTCACCGATCTCTATCTCGCCGCCGGCCGCGTGCTCTCCGTGGATGCGCCGCCACCGGAATTCGGCGATGGCCAGGTGCGCGAGGTCGATGCCCGGGGTCTCCTCGTGTGCCCGGGGTTCGTGGACCTTTGCGCACGCCTGCGCGAGCCGGGCAGCGAGCACAAGGCCACCATCCTAAGCGAGACCCGCGCCGCGGCGCGCGCCGGGATCACCACGCTGTGCTGCCCGCCGGACACCCTTCCGATCATCGACACCCCCGCGGTCGCGGAGTTGGTCCACCGGCGCGCCGAAGAGAGCGGACACGCGAAGGTCGTGTGCCTCGGGGCCTTGACCGCCGGGCTCGCGGGCCGCCAGCTCGCCGAGATGTTCCACTTGAAGGCGATCGGCTGCGTCGGGGTGACCAATGCGATGAGCCCCATCGCCGATACCGAGGTGCTGCGCCGGGCGTTCGAGTATGCCGCGACCGCCGGGCTCACGGTGTTCCTGCACGCCGAGGACCCCTGGCTCGGGCGCGGTTGCCTGCACGAGGGGCCGGTCGCGACCCGCCTCGGGCTACCCGGGATCCCGGAGACCGCCGAGACCGTGGCCCTGTCGCGCGATCTGCTCCTGATCGAGCAGACCGGGGTGCGGGCCCACTTCTGCCGCCTCTCCAGCGCCCGGGCCGTGGCCCTGGTGCGCGCCGCGCAGGACGCCGGCCTGCCGATCACGGCCGATGTCGCTGCCCACCAGTTGCACCTCACCGACATCGATGTCGGCTACTACGACAGCCTCTGCCATGTCCGTCCGCCGCTGCGCAGCCTGCGCGATCGCGAGGGCTTGCGGGAAGGCGTGTGCGCCGGGGTGATCGGCGCGATCTGTTCCGATCACCAGCCCCACGAGCGCGACGCCAAGACCGCGCCCTTCGAGGCCACCGAGCCCGGGATCTCGGCCCTCGAGACCCTCCTGCCCTTGACGCTGGCGCTCGTCGGCGACGCGGTGCTGACCCTCCCAGAGGCCATCGCCGCGCTGACTCTTCGGCCTGCCCGGATCCTCGGGATCGAGGCGGGCAGCCTCGCCCCGGGGACGCCGGCCGACGTGTGCGTCTTCGATCCGCGAGCCGATTGGACCTTGACCAAAGAGGGCCTGATAAGCGCGGGCAAGAACACCCCGTTCCTGGGCTGGTCACTGCGCGGCAGGGTGACCCACACCTTCGTCTCGGGCCGGGTGGTGTTCGAAGACGCGGCGGCGATCCGGTGAGCCAGCCCTCCACGCGTGGGACCGTGTGCGTCGAGGACGCCCTGGTCCTCGCCCACGACTCCCATCCGGGCGAGCAGTGGGTGCTGCGGCTCCGCGCCCCCGAGATCGCCGCCCGCGCCCGGCCGGGCAGCTTCGTGCATATCCAGTGCGACGCGACGCTCCCGATGCGCCGGCCGATGTCGATCATGCATGCCGACGTGCGTGCCGGCACCCTCGATATCCTCTACAAGGTCCACGGCATCGGCACCGGATTGCTGGCCGGGCAAGTACCCGGCAAGCCCGTGAGCCTCTTGGGGCCCATCGGCGTGCCGTTCCGCCTAGCCGGCTACCGGCCGAGACCGCTCCTCATCGGCGGCGGTGTCGGGATCCCGCCCATGGTGTTCCTGGCCCTGCACCTGCGGCGCACCGCAAAAGCGACCTCGCCTTTCCTGCTCATGGGCTCCGAGGTGCCGTTCCCGTTCCGGCCCCGGCCCTCGCAGATCCTGGTGGCCGGCGTGCCGGCGCCGGTCATCGCCGCCATGCCGCTCATGGAGGACCATGGGATCGCGAGCCGATTGGCCAGCCTTCGCGACTTTCCGGGCTGCTTCGAGGGCTATGTCACCGATCTGGCCCGCCACTGGCTCGATCATCAGGGCAGCGCCGGACGCGCGGAGGTCGAGGTGTTCGCCTGCGGGCCCACGCCCATGCTGAAGGCCGTGATCGCCTTGTGCCGCGAATACCGCATCCCCGGCCAGGTCTCGGTCGAGGAATTCATGGCCTGCGCGCTCGGCGGCTGCGCCGGCTGCACGGTGCGCGTAGAGACCGACGCGGGGCCCGCGATGAAACGGGTGTGCGTAGATGGGCCGGTGTTCGATGCGGAGCGCGTATGTCTATGATGCGTGCTCGGCGGTCCGAGGCCGGGCCGTCGATCACGCAGCCGCGGCGCGGGAAACGACGCGAGAACGGCGCCTGAAGGTGGCGACCGGTCGCCCCGTTTCGGAGCACGGCGGCTCGACGCACTTTTCCGGATCGGATTTCCACACCCTCGGCCGGATCAATTCCTAACCAAACATATTTGAAACTTCGGTACATCTCCAAGGTTCTTGCCCCTCGGGACGGGCACTGTCTTCTCTCCCTCTCCTTCCGGAGAGGCATCGTCTCTGCCCCCTCTCCCTCCGGGAACCCGGCGGGAGAGGGTTGGGGTGAGGGGATCAAAACAATCGACGGGAGTGTTTGATTTGATTCCCCTCATCCCCGGCTTTCGCCGGGCAGGCTCTAACCTTCTCCCGGAGGGAGAAGGGACATTTGCTGAAGTCGGTCTGTATGACATTGGCTGCGTGAGAATCGAGCATGAACAACTGCTATCGCTACCGCGTCTCGGGGCGGGTCCAGGGCGTCTACTTCCGCGCCACGACCCGCGAGCGGGCCCTGGGCCTCGGCATCAGCGGCTGGGTGCGGAACACGCCTGACGGCCCCGTCGAGGTCCTGGCCTGCGGAGAGGAAGCAAAGCTCGCCGAGCTCGAGAGGTGGCTGCGCCGCGGGCCCGAGCACGCACGCGTTGTTTCCGTCGAGCGCGAGCCCGCCGATCCCGAGGTCTGCCGCGGGTTCGAGATCCGCTGAAGGGATTGACGCGCCGCGAGAAAACCCCACCGCTACCCTATCTCGCGGCTTGGCATATGCGTTGCTTCTTCGGGCGCGCCGGCAATTAGTTGACTCGCACCGGTTGGCCTATACGAACACGCGGTCCCGATTGGTGACAAAGCGGGCGATGCCGCACCTCTTGCGTCTTCGTAGAGATAACGCGTGTCGGTGCGGATACGGGTGGCCCGCACTAAAATGATCTTCATGAACACGGGGATGGATCGGCCATGAAGCTGGCCACTCCGATCATGCGAATCGAAACATTGATTCGGATGAAGGAAGCGACCGGTCGAGAGAAGGACCGCGAGGCTGTCAGGCAACTCAGTCAACTACTGGAGAACGCGGACGATGCCCAGTGATTGTCAACCTCACCCCCGGTCCACAGAGCATGGCTGGGATGAGCACACTCTCTCGCAGTTGAGATATTTCCGCTCGCTGAGCCTGCGCGAGAAGCTGCAAGCAGTCGTGGGCATGGCGGACGTCGTCCGCCGCTTACGGCAGATCCGAGCACAGGGCGGATTCAAGCCGACGCCACGACAGGCGGACGAACCCGGAGCGACCCACCCCTCCCCCAATCCACAAGTTGCCGATCCCCGCTTGGTCGATAATCGCTCCCATGGACTGGAAACAAGTCGTGGCGCGGTAGCACAAAATGCCCGCGAGCGAGCAGCGGCGCGTCCGTCTGGCTCGGATCCCCCCCAAGGTCGCTCACAGCATGGCGTTCGAGGGGAAACCGGTGAACCAGAAGATGGTGGAAGCCGAGCTCCATCGTCGCACCCGACCGTCCGTTTCATAGAAACGACGCTCGGCATTCAGAGCCATGTCGAGCTGGCGCCCCGCGTCGCCCTCCGCGTTCTGACCCTCGAAGCCGACATCGCGGACGGCAGATTCTCCAACCGCGCCCTCAGCGTAGACCTGATCCTGGAGTTTCACCAGCGCATCTGCGGCGACTTGGTACCCGCAATGGCCGGACGCTGGCGGCGCGCGGATGTCCGCGTCGGTGACCACGAAACCCCGCTCTTATCATTATCCTCATGTGCCTATGCTCATGCGGGACTACTGCCGCGACCTCGAAGCGCGCATCGCCGGCCTCGCCGGTACGCTCGACGACCGCACGCTGGAGTGCCTGGCATTCGCCCAAGGACGGTTGCTCTGGATACACCCATTCGCAGACTTCAACGCCCGCCTCACCCGTGTCTTCCTGGCCGAGCTCCTGCAGCGCCTCGGCATGCCCGCCCTGGACCCCACCCCCGATCCCGGCCCGAACACCGAACGCTATCTGCAAGCGCTCAAGGCCGCCGACCGCGCCGATTGGGGCCCGTTGGTCACGATCTGGCGCGGGCGGTTCGAGAAGGAGGCTGAGGCATGATCCAAGTTCACGACTTCCTTCGCCCACCGCTTGAATGTTGAATAAACGACGTCAATAAACCCTAACGTTGCAAAACCGAACTGCTGAAGATGCATTTTGCTCTATGGGAAACTAGTTTTATACATCGGCGCGCCTGGTTTCTGGATTCATCCACCGGTGACATCTAGCGTATGCAGTCAAAGAG
>JACCXJ010000090.1 GCA_013697045.1 Gammaproteobacteria bacterium
GTGGTGCGTGCGGCGCTCGCGAGGGGCTCGGGCAGCAGCGATGCGCCCTGGCAGTCCGCCGATACGGTACCGATCGGTGCCTATGAGGATACCGAACCCCTGGAGGACGCCGCGTCCGATGTCTTCCTGCTGCGCCGAAACGTCGGCAGCCGGCCCGAGGTGGTGCGGCTGAACGGTTTCCTGATGCTGCGCAAGCTCGGTTCCGGCGGCATGTCGACGATCTTCCTCGCGCAGCATCTGGCCAAGGGGATCCCGATGGCGCTCAAGATCCTGGACAGCAGGCTCATCGAGGACGCGCGTTTCCTGGAGCTGTTCATACGCGAGTACAACCTCATCTCGCATATAAAAAGCACCCATATCGTCCGTATCTACGAGCAGGGATTCACGGATACGCACGTCTACATTGCCATGGAGTATTTCAACCAGGGCGATCTGAAGGACCACCTGCGTTACGGGGCATTGCCGCCGGCGACGGCACTGCGCATCTTCCGTCAGGTGCTGCGATCGCTCGAGGTCATCCATGCCCACGGGATCGTGCATCGCGACCTCAAACCGCAGAACCTCATGTTCCGCGAGGACGATAGCCTCGCACTCATCGATTTCGGCATCGCACGGCACCACGACGCCACGGTCGATCCGGAAGCGGAGGGGCACGCACCGGCGTTCGGCACGCCCTACTACATGAGCCCGGAACAATGCGAGGGCCTGCCCGGGGATCCCCGCTGCGATCTCTACAGCGCGGGGACCCTCCTCTACGAGATGTTGACCGGCGCGAAGCCCTATACGGGCAAGACGGCCGTCGAGGTCATGGCCCAGCATATCGGTGCACCCATCCCACATCTACCGAGCGCCGTCGCGGTCTATCAACCGCTGCTCGAGCGCCTCCTGGCCAAGGCCCCCGAAGACCGCTATCAGGACGCCGGCGAACGCCCTCGATAAGCTCTCGTTTCTCCCCCGCCGCTGACCGCCACCCGGTCCTGCCAGGGGCGACACCCGCTCGGTACGCTCCGTCACCGACAGAGCGGCATGATGTCCCCGAAGCCGGTGATGGCCGGAAACTCGGAAGGGGCATGGGGCGGCGCGCGGCTGTCGGGCCGGCGCACGCCGTAGAGGAAGCGGATACCGGCGGCCTTTGCGGTGCGCAAGACGGCGAGGTTGTCGTCGATGAGGAGCGTGCCCCGGCCATCGAAGGGCTCGTGCGTCCGCGCCAGGTCCCAGAACCGAGGCTGTTCTTTGGGGGCGCCGAGGGCGTGCGCACACAGGATTGCGTCGAAATGTCCGGTGAGCCCGGCGCGCGGGAGCTTGATCGCGAGGCTCTTGGGGTGGGCGTTGGTGGCGAGCACCACACGCTTGCCGAGCGCGCGCAGCGCGGCGAGGAACTCGGGTACCCGCGGGTGCGGCGCGATCAGATGCGCGACCTCGCGTTTGATCTCGGCGATCTCGATGCCTAGCTCTCGCGTCCAGTGATCGACGCAATACCAGGCCAGTGATCCCTCCCGCGCCTTGAGCCTCGGCGCTAGCTCGGCCTTGGCGGCCAAAAGGCCGATGCCGAACCGCTCGGCATAGCGGAGCGGCAGATGCTCGGTCCAGAAATGTGTGGCGAAGTGGAGATCGAGGAGCGTGCCGTCGAGGTCCAGCAACACCGTCTCCACCGAAGACCAGTCGAGCATCGCCTCCCGCTCCTCGCCACCTAGGGCCTTACCACCCGCCATCGGTCTCGAAAGGGTCCGGAAGAGGGATCACGTTATCCTTACCATTCAATGAATTACCGGATTTGAATCGGTCCGAGCCTGAACGGGGGGATCCCTGTACGCTCGCTACCGTATCTTGTATCTTACCGCGCGATGAAGCTATCCAAGATCAGGCTCGCGGGGTTCAAGTCTTTTGTGGACCCGACCACCCTGGATCTGTCGGGCAATCTGACCGGCGTCGTGGGGCCTAACGGCTGCGGCAAGTCGAACCTCATCGACGCCGTCCTGTGGGTCCTGGGGGAGACCTCGGCCAAGCACCTGCGCGGGGGCTCGATGGCCGATGTGATCTTCAACGGCTCCGGCAACCGCAAGCCCGTGGGGCAGGCCACGGTCGAGATCATATTCGAGAACGCCGACGGTGGCTTCGGCGGGCAGTACGCGAGCTATGCCGAGGTGTCCGTGAAGCGCCAGGTGAGCCGCGACGGGACCTCCAGCTATTTCCTGAACGGGGTGCGCTGCCGGCGCCGCGACATCGTCGGCCTGTTCCTCGGTACGGGGCTCGGTGCGCGCAGCTACGCCGTGATCGAGCAGGGGATGATCTCGCGCATGGTCGAGGCCAAGCCCGAGGACTTGCGGGTGTTCCTGGAGGAGGCGGCCGGGATCTCCAAGTACAAGGAGCGCCGCCACGAGACCGAGATCCGCATCCAGCACGCCCGCGAAAACCTGGCGCGGCTCGGCGATCTGCGCGCGGAGCTCGACCGGCAGCTCGAACGCCTACGGCAACAGGCCAGGGCGGCGGCCCGGTACGGGCGGCTCAGCGACGAACAGCGCCTGGTCAAGGGCCAGCTCCTGGCGCTGTCGGTCAGGACGCTGTCGCAAGGATCGGAGGTCCAGGAACGGCTGACCGTCGAGTGCGAGACCGCGGTCGAGGCGGCCCTCGCGGCCCTGCGCTCGGTGGAGGCCGAGCTCGAGGCAGGCCGCGCCGACGAGTCGCAGGCGCGCGAGGGCTTCGACGAGGTGCAGGGCCGGTATTACCGGGCCGGGGCGGAGATCGCCCGGCTCGAACAGGCGATCGGCCATGCCCGGGAGCGACGCGAGGGGCTCGGGGCCGAGCTCGAACGCGCCGGCCGCGCGCTCGACGAGGGCGAGGCCCGGCGCGCGGAAGCGCGCGCGTTGATCGCCCGCACGACCGAAGAGATCACGCTTTTGGAGCCGCGTTCGCGGGAGGCCCGCCTGGCCGAGGCATCGGCGTTCGAGGGCCTGGCCCTTTGCGAAGAGGCCATGGAAGGCTGGCAATCCGAGTGGGACGTGGCGAACGCAGAGGGCGCACAGCGGAGTAGCGAGGAGTCCGCGCTGGCCGCGCGTGCGGCCCACCTGGCGGAACGGCGGAGCGAGCGGCAAGCGCGTCTCGGGACGATGCACGACGAGCGCGGGCGCCTGGAGGCCCTCGCTGGTGGCGATGAGGTCGCGGTGTTCGGAAGCCGGCTCGGCGAGGCCGGTGCGATCCTGGCCCAGCGCGAGTCGGAGCGAGCCGGGAATCGCGAGGCCCTGCGCGAGCAGCGCGCGCGGCGCGACGCGCTGAACCGCCACCTGGGCGAGTTGCGCGAGACGCTCGCGACCGCGCTCGGGCGCCTGTCCTCACTGTGTACGCTGGAGGAAGCGAGGGTGGATGGCCATGATGGGGCGGTGCGGGAGTGGCTGGCCCTGGCCGGGACGGCCGCGCCCGTACCCCTGGTCGAGCACATCCGAGTCGAGGCCGGTTGGGAACCCGCGGTCGAGGCGGTCCTGGGGGATTGGCTGGGCGCCTTCTCGGTAGGGTCGCTGGCCGAAGCGGCCCGTGTACTGCCCGATCTGGGCGAGCATGGCGTGGGGCTGATCGAGGCAGGGGCGGGCTCGGCGCGGCTTCGTCCGCCCGGGGCTATGGCGCCCTTGTTGATAGACAAGGTCCAAAGTCCGGTAGGGCTCGACGGCGTGCTCGGCGGCGTGTATGCCGCCGAAGGGCTGGACGAGGCCCTGGCGCTGCGCAGCGGCCTCAACGCTGCCGAGTCCCTGGTGACCCGTGACGGGGTCCAGATCGGACCGGACTGGCTGCGCAGGACCGGGCGGGTCCCGGGACGGACGGGGGTCATCGAAAGGCAGCAGGAGATCCAGTCCCTAGAGAGGGAGCGCGCGGCGCTGGAGGAGGCCATCGAGAGGTCCCTGCGCGAGGCCCGGGAGGCGCGTGAGACCGGCACGCACCTGGAGGCCGAGGAATCCGAGCTGCAAGCGGCCGTCGCCCGCGCCCAGGAGGTCGTGGCCGGTGTGCGCTCCGAGCTGGCCGCGGCGGAGGCCGCGAAGGCGCAGCGTGCGCTGCGGCTGGCCGCGCTGGCGCAGGAGATCACGACACTCGAGGCCCAAGAGGTGTGCGACGCGGACGACGAGACCACGACCGCGGCGCGGCTTCGCGCCATTCACGAGGCGCTCGCGGAGACCGGGGCGCAACGCCTGGCCTTGGAGGGTCGCAGAGGGGCGCTGGGTCCGGCCCTGTCGACCGCCCGCGAGGCGTGGCGCGCGGCGCGCGACGAGAGCCACGCGCTGTCGCTCAGGATCGAGTCCCTCAGGACGCGCTACGGGGTATTGGGCGAGGGCGAATGGCGAGAGTCCGAGGCCCTGGAGCAGCTCGGGGCGCGCTGCCGTGAGCTGCGCTCGGCCCTGGCGGAGGGGCTGGGACCCTTGACGGCGCTGGAACAGGCCCTGCCCGGGGCGCTGGAGGTGCGCCTGTCGGTGGAGGCCGAGCTCGGCGAGGCGCGTGCCGCCTTGGAGCGCTGGGATGCGGCCCTGCGGGAGGCGGTGGAGCGGCGTCTCCTCCGCGAGCGCGAGGCCGATGCGTGCCGCGAGCGCCTGGGCGAGGCTCGGCTGGCGCGCGAGAGCCTGCGGGTGCGTCTCGATGCTTGCCGGGAGCAGCTCGCGGGAGAGGGGCTCGTGCTCGACGAATTGCTCGCCGCACTGCCCGAGGACGCCGTGCCGGCCGCGTTCGAGGAGCGCCTCACGCATATCGGCGAGCGGCTGGCGCGGATCGGGGCCGTGAACCTCGCGGCCAGGGAGGAGTTCGAGGCGCTCGGGGAGCGCAAGACCTATCTCGACAGCCAGCACGCCGATCTCACCGCGGCGCTGGCGACCCTGGAGGATGCGATCCGGCGCATCGACGGGGACACCCGCGGCCGGTTCAAGGAGACCTTCGAACAGGTGGATGCCCATCTCGGGGTCATTTTCCCGGGGCTTTTCGGTGGTGGCGAGGCCCACCTGGAGCTGACCGGCGAGGATCTCCTGGAGACGGGCGTCACCGTCATGGCCCGTCCACCCGGCAAGCGCAACAGCAGCATTCATCTGCTGTCCGGGGGCGAGAAGGCGCTGACGGCCCTGGCGCTGGTGTTCGCGCTCTTCAAGCTCCACCCGGCGCCGTTCTGCCTGCTCGACGAGGTGGATGCCCCGCTCGACGACGCCAACGCCGCGCACCTGTGCCGGCTCCTCGGATCGATGTCCGAAGACGTCCAGTTCCTGCTCATCACCCACAACAAGATCACCATGGAGATCGCCCACCGCCTGGTGGGCGTGACCATGCAGGAACCCGGGGTGTCGCGCCTCGTCGCCGTGGACGTGGATGAGGCGGTACGCCTGGCCGCGACCGGATAGCACGGACTCCCGCATGGCCCTGAAGTAGAAGTTTGAAATTTGGGAATTTGATGGCGGAGATCGGTTTCGGAGGGGGTCCTGGTATATGAACGACTTGCGGGTCGCGCTTATCTTGATCGGGCTCATGGTGGTGGCGGGCATTTACTTTTGGGGGATCCGGGGCCGGGGAAGCAAACGTCGCAAGAGGGTCGGGGGCCGCAGACCGTCCCGCCCCGGTGAACCCGCGGTCCCGATGCCGAAGGCCGCCCGGCCGCCAGGCCAGGACGCCAAGGCCCCGGTCGATTACACCCGCACCCTGAGCGATCTGAGCAACCTGGTGGTCGAGTCCGGCCACGCGCCGACCCGTCCGGGTCGCATCCAGGAAGCCCTGGCACGTGCTCGGAACGTCCCCAGGTCGTTGGGGGACTGGTTCAGGAACCGGGTGTTCAAAGCCCCCGCGGTCAAAGGCCAGACGATCAAAGGCAGGGGCACGGCCGGCAAGGGCGCGTCGGAAAGATCAGGCCCAGAGGCCATCATCCTGTATGTCATCGCGCCTCCCGGCCGGGATTTCACCGGCAGCGCGATCCGCGACGCGGCCGAAGATCTCGGGATGCGCTACGGGGAGATGAAGGTCTTTCATTACCATGGGGTGGGCCGGCTGGCGTCCCCCACGGGCCTGTACTGCCTCGTGAATATGCTGGAGCCTGGGAGCTTCGACCTCAACACCCTCGCGAGTTCCCGCACCGAGGGGGTGGTCTTGATCATGCGCCTGCCCGTGCCCGTCGAGGGGCGGCTGGCGTTCGAGCTCCTGTTGCACGGGGCCTGCCGGCTTGCCGAGGCGCTGGGCGGGGAGGTGCGGGACGCCGAGCGCCGCCCGCTCACTCCCCAGGAGCTCGCGCGCCTGCGCGCCGTCGCCGCCCATGCCGGAACGTGACGAGGCGGCCGCGCGCCTCTCCCGCCTGCGCGAGGACATCGAGTCCCACAACTACCGATATCACGTCCTCGACGAGCCCGAGGTCCCGGACGCCGAGTTCGACCGGCTCATGCGCGAGCTGCAAGCACTCGAAGCGCAGCACCCGGAGCTCGTCACCCCCGATTCGCCCACCCAGCGGGTGGGCGCCGCGCCCCTGCCCGAGTTCGGTGAGGTCGTCCATGCGGTTCCGATGTTGTCGCTCGGCAATGCCTTTTCATCGGCCGAGGTCGAGGCCTTCGACCGGCGCGTGCGCGCGGGACTGGGCCTGACCGTCGTCGAGTACACAGGAGAGCCCAAGCTGGACGGACTGGCCATGAGCCTGCTGTACCAAGAGGGTCGGCTGGCGCGGGCGGCGACCCGCGGCGATGGGACGCGTGGCGAGGACGTGACCCAGAACGTGCGCACCATCCCGAGCGTGCCCCTCTGTCTCCGCGGCCAGGGCTATCCGAGGGTCCTGGAGGTCCGCGCCGAGGTCTATATGGCGAAGGCGGCCTTCGAGGCCCTGAACGCCGAGCAGAGCCGCAAGGGCGCCAAGACCTTCGCCAACCCGCGCAATGCCGCGGCCGGAAGCCTGCGCCAGCTCGATCCACGCATCACCGCGAGCCGCCCCTTGAGCGTCTTCTGCTATGGGATCGGAAAGGTCGAAGGGGAGCTGCCAGCGCGTCACAGCGCCGTGCTCGAGGCGCTCAGCGAATGGGGGTTGCGCGTGTCGCACGAGTATCGGGTCCTCAAGGGGGTCGCGGACTGCCTTCATTACTACGAGGAGATGAACCGCAGGCGTCCGATGCTCCCTTATGAATTGGACGGCGTGGTGTACAAGGTGGACGACATCGCGGCCCAGCGTGCGCTCGGGATGCTGGCGCGCGCGCCGCGCTGGGCGATCGCCCACAAGTTCGCCGCCGAGGAACGGGAGACGCGGGTGCTCGCCATCCAGGTGCACGTCGGGCGCACGGGGGCGCTCACGCCCGTCGCGCGCCTAGAGCCAGTGTTCGTGGGCGGCGTGATGGTCCAGAACGCCACCCTGCACAATCAGGATGAGGTGGAGCGCAAGGACGTGCGGTTGGGCGATACCGTGGTGGTGAGGCGCGCCGGCGAGGTGATCCCGGAGGTGGTGCGGGTCATCCCCGAGCGGCGGCCCGCGGGTGCCGAGCCGTTCCGGATCCCGGAGCACTGCCCGGCCTGCGGCTCGGCCGTCGTGCGGAAAGAAGGGCAGGCGGCGGCGCGCTGCAGCGGCGCGCTGGTGTGTCCGGCGCAGCGCGTCCAGGCGATCCTGCACTTCGCCTCGCGCCGCGCCCTCGACATCGATGGCCTCGGGGACAAGCTCGTCGAACAACTGGTCGAGCGCGGCGAGATCCGCGATGTGGCCGATCTCTATCGATTGAACGAAGAGCGGCTGGCGGCCCTCGCCCGCATGGGTCCGAAGTCCGCCCGAAACCTCGTGGCGGCCATCGAGGCCAGCAAGACCACGACCTTGGCGCGCTTCCTCTACGCGCTCGGGATATCCGATGTGGGCGAGGCGACCGCGCGCAGCTTGGCGCAGCACTTCGGATCGCTCGCGGCGATCATGGCGGCCGACGCCGAGGCCCTCATGGACGTCCCGGATATCGGGCCCGTGATTGCGGAGCGCGTCGCGGCCTTCTTCCGGGACCCGCGGAACGTCGAGGTCGCCGAGCGCCTGCGCGCGGCCGGCGTGCATTGGGAGGAGACGTCGCCGGTCCAGAAGGGCCGCCTGCCGTTGTCGGGTACGGGCTTCGTCCTGACCGGGACGCTCGCCTCCATGAGTCGTGAGGAGGCCAAGGCGCGCCTGCTCGCGCTCGGCGCGAAGGTGACCAGCAGTGTCTCGGCGAAGACCGATTACGTCGTCGTGGGCGTCGATCCGGGGTCGAAGGCGGTGCGTGCGCGCGAGCTGGGTGTCCCCGTCCTGGACGAAGAAGGGTTCTTGCGCCTGCTTGCCGAGCACAGCGGCGTGTGATCGAGCTGGCTGCCGTAGCCCGGATTTCGCTGCGCTACATCCGAGCTACGGGTCTTTTCGCCGGCGACTCAATCCGGAAGAAAATCGCCATCGAGGAGCTGGTCGATGGCGTATGGGCATCTCACCGGGAAGAGGTGGCGGTCCAGCTCGGTCTCGATCACCGCGTCCCGGACCGCCTTGGTGTAGATGTCCGCCATTTCCTCCGCGTCGTCGAGGAGCGGACGAAAGCTCGGGGACTGTTTCAACAGGCTATCGATGGCGTCTCTTTGATGGCCTATGGTCAGGAGCCAGCTCTTCCCGCGGCGCTCCGGCTGGTACTGATATTTGAGCAGATCGCGCACCAGCACTTGCAAGCGGCTTTGCAGTTCACGGCGTTCGCTCGCGCCCATACCCTCGAGCTCCTCGGCGATATGCAGCACGTCGATGTCGGCCAGTTTTCCTTGACGCAAGAGCGCCGCGTTCTCCAGCGCCCAGGCCTGAAAGTCTTGCTCGTAGGTTTTCTTCGCTACTTGCATGGCTGAAGGATCCTAGCCCAACTTTCGCAACCGAGGCATGTAGAGGCATGAACTCCTTTATTATTCAATGGGTTGCTCACAAAGGTCTGTACTACATTTGAGCAGCTATTTTTGCGGTGATGCGTGGAGGTGGTTGTT
>JACCXJ010000091.1 GCA_013697045.1 Gammaproteobacteria bacterium
AACAACCACCTCCACGCATCACCGCAAAAATAGCTGCTCAAATGTAGTACAGACCTTTGTGAGCAACCCATTGAATAATAAAGGAGTTCATGCCTCTACATGCCTCGGTTGCGAAAGTTGGGCTAACTTCAGGGGGGGCCATCTGTTGAGCGCACCAAAATCCAAGCTAGCGGCAAGTACAAAGCCGTCGCTCGTTTCGACCATCGGCTGGGGCATATTCTGGTTTCTTCTAGGCGTGCCGATCATCGCCTCAGTTGCAGGGATCGTGGGGGGTTCCGATGCGGGGGCTGTCCTTTTGATATGGGGTTACGGTGGCGTCGTCGTCTGGCTGTGGACGGAATACCGAGATCACAGGAAATGGTCGAGGCGCAACGACCTGGACTACAGGGCAAGCCAGGTCATCGACCGGCGCCTTAGCGATGTCGCCGGTCGCAATGAACCGCTGTCCGATCTATCTTCGGGCATGCGGATCATACAGGGCGCCAATGTCGGCGAGATCAGTCAGCACTTCGACCAGCGCCTCAGCGCTTCCGTCAGTGGCTGGCTTCACCATGAGCTGGGCCTCCACGGCTGGGGTGTAGGCGGCTCGGTTGGAAGGGTCGGGCTTGGCGTCGGCAAGGTTGGCATCAGCGGCTCATCGAGCGTCGACCTGGACGTCTCGGGGGTGATTCGCAACGATCTCGGTGGTGATGGGTTCGTCGCGGTCCTCGAACAAGATCGGCCTAACGGCATGATCGACACGCTCCGGATAATCGTTCCGTCGGAACCGGCCTGCCGCGAATACATCGCCAATCTTCTGTCCGCGATTGGCGCGACTTTCGGCACCGGCAGCCACGTAGACGAAACCTTCCGGAGGTACTCGTCGCAGCTGGCTGCATCGTTTCCTTGTGATGTGTCACGCGTATCCGACCAGATCCGTGCGTTGCTACGTCAGCTCCCTGAGCGCCGTCCGACGGTTTCGGTCGTCGGCGAGGATGTCGGCGGTTCGGCGATCCTGGGGGGTGCGATACGTATTGGCGCAGACGGTCCGTGGCACCAGCTCTTCCCTATCAGCCGCAACCGTGCCATCCTGTCCGCCGCGGAGGGCCTCTAGGCCTCCTTCCCCGCGCTGCGAGGTCCTTGTTTTTTAATCTAGGGGCCAGAAAAACGATCCGGTCAAATGGGGTCAGACACCGCGTCAGAGCCTGTGGGATCCCCACGATTTTACGGTTAATTTGCGTCCTCGTAGCAGTGTCTCTGTAGGGCTTCATGGAGGCTCTGGATGGCAGCGATTAGATCAGCCAAGCGTAAGCGGCATTCGGGAGTCGTCGATGACTTGAAGCCCGGTGGAAAGGACGACCGAGTCTCGGAGTTGGCTTGGTAATGGTGAGCTCGGTGGCTCGGCCCATGGCCAGGCCACCATGAAGGCGAGCGTTGCGATGAGCAATAGCACCTGCAGGCGTTCAACTTGATACGTGCGAGGCAATGCCGCCGTGTCTGTCGAGCCCACATAAACGGAACTTTGTATTTTACTTGGAGGGTGAACACGTCGATGTGATCGATTGTAATCCACGACCCGGCAGCGGATCATATAGCTGAACAGAAACAGGCGGTTGTTCTTCGACTACCTGCGCATAACGAGAACTCCAGCGCCGCTAGCTATGCCTGAGGCGGAGACGGGGCAACGAATCTACCGTCGCGCATCCAGGGCCAGGTTCAAGCGCAGCACATTGACCCGTGGCTCGCCCAGGATCCCGAACTGGCGGTCTTCGGTATGGTTGGCGACGACCTTTCGCACGCGCTCTGCATCGAGCCCGCGAGCCGTTGCCACCCGGTTGACCTGATACTCGGCCCCGGCGGGGCTGATATGCGGATCGAGCCCGCTGCCCGAGGCCGTGACCAGATCGACCGGGATGGAATTGGCCGGGATGGGCCGGGCCTCCGAGGGATCGGATCGGCGTATCGTCTCGACCCGCGCTCCGACCGCCTCGAGGAGCGCGGGATTGAGCGGCCCGAGATTGGAGCCGCTCGAGGCGGCGGCGTTATAGGGGAAGGGGCTCGTGGCCGAGGGTCTGCCCCAGAAGTATTTCGGA
This sequence comes from Gammaproteobacteria bacterium, assembly GCA_013697045.1. Taxonomy (GTDB): domain Bacteria; phylum Pseudomonadota; class Gammaproteobacteria; order JACCXJ01; family JACCXJ01; genus JACCXJ01. The sequence continues at coordinate 2,073 of JACCXJ010000091.1, forward strand.
TCATTGAACGGTTGGCCTATCAAGGCCGAACCCAGCGCATGGCCGTCCGCCAGGATCAAGCTGCCCGTGGCTTGTTCGGGAAACACCCATCGGGCGATCCCAGTTACGGCCAGCGGATAGGCAATGCCGGTCAAGACCGAGAGGAGGCCGAAAAGGCCGATGGCCGGTTTGATGAGCTTCGACATGTGCGCGTCTCCTTATACGAGACCCAATGCAACGAGGACGAGGTCGATCGCCTTGATGCCGATGAACGGCACGATCAATCCACCCACGCCGTAGATCCACAGGTTCTTACGTAACAGCGCCTGCGCGCCGAGGGAGCGGTAAGGGACCCCCTTGAGCGCCAGGGGGATGAGCAGAGGGATGATCAGGGCGTTGAAGATCACCGCCGAGAGGATCGCGCTCTCCGGTGTCGCGAGATACATCACGTCGAGCACCTCCAGCTTAGGATAGGTGGTGACGAAGGCCGCCGGGATGATGGCGAAGAACTTGGCCACGTCGTTGGCGATGCTGAAGGTAATGAGGGCACCGCGGGTCATCAGCATCTGCTTGCCGGTCTCCACGACCTCGATGAGCTTGGTCGGGTTGGAGTCCAGATCGACCATGTTGCCGGCCTCCTTCGCCGCTTGGGTGCCGGTGTGCATGGCCACCGCCACGTCGGCTTGCGCGAGTGCCGGGGCGTCGTTGGTGCCGTCACCCGTCATCGCCACGAGCCGTCCGCCGGCCTGGTGCTCGCGGATGAGCTTGAGCTTGGCCTCGGGGGTGGCCTCGGCGAGGAAATCATCGACGCCGGCCTCCGCCGCGATCGCCGCGACGGTCAGTCGATTGTCGCCGGTGATCATGACGGTCTTGATCCCCATGTGGCGAAGCTGCGCGAAACGCTCCTTGATGCCGCCCTTGACGATGTCCTTGAGCTCGATGATACCGAGGATTCGAGGGCCGTCGGACACGGCGAGGGGCGTGCTCCCGCGCCGTGAGACCATATAGACCAGCTTCTCCACGTCGTCGGGGAACGCACCGCCCTGTGCCTGCACGTAGGCGCGGATGGCCTCGGGGGCGCCCTTTCGGATCTGGCGGGCGCCGAGATTCACCCCACTCATCCGGGTGTGGGCACTGAACGGCACGAGGTCGCGCCGAGGGCGTGGATATCCCGTCCGCGCAGGCCGAACTGGTGCTTCGCCAAGACCACGACGCTGCGGCCTTCGGGCGTCTCGTCGGCGAGCGAGGCCAGTTGTGCGGCGTCCGCCAATTCCTTTACCGCCACGCCGCCTGCATGGAGAAACGCCGTCGCGTGCCGGTTGCCGAGCGTGATGGTACCGGTCTTGTCGAGCAGGAGGACATCGACGTCGCCCGCCGCCTCCACGGCCCGTCCGGATACGGCGACCACGTTCTTCTGCATCATCCGCCCCATGCCGGCGATGCCGATGGCGGAGAGCAGCGCCCCGATGGTGGTCGGGATGAGGCAGCCGAGCAACGCCACGAGCACCGTGGTGACCGGTGCACCGGCCTTCATGACCTCCACACTATAGGCCGAGAACGGCAGGAGGGTCACGGTGACGAAGAGAAAGATGAGCGTCAACGCGACCAGCAGGATGGTGAGCGCGATCTCGTTCGGTGTCTTCTGGCGTTTGGCCGCCTCGACCATGGCGATCATGCGGTCGAGGAACGCCTCGCCGGGGTTCACAGCGATGCGCACGACCAGCCAGTCCGAGAGCAGTCGGGTGCCGCCGGTGACGGCGGAGAAATCACCGCCTGACTCCCGGATCACCGGGGCGGACTCGCCCGTGATGGCGGACTCGTCGACGGAGGCCACGCCCTCGATTACCTCACCGTCGGCGGGCATGAGATCGCCCGCCTCGACCAGCACCACGTCACCTTTTCGCAGCAGAGGTCCCTCTACCTTGGACCAAGAGGCGCCTTGCCGCGGCTCATGGAGGCGCTTCGCCATCACCGCCCCGCGCGCCCGGCGCAGCGATGCCGCCTGGGCCTTGGCCCGGCCCTCGGCGACGCTCTCGGCGAAGTTGGCGAACAATAGCGTGACCCAGAGCCACAGGGTCACCGCCAGGATGAAGCCCGCCGGGGCCTCTCCCTGGCCTCCCAGCGCCTGGACGTACAGGGCCGTGGTGAGAAGACTCCCCAGATACACCACGAACATCACCGGGTTGCGCCACTGGTATTGGGGTGCCAGCTTCTTGAACGAGTCCCCAATCGCCTGGCGCAAGATCGTGGGATCGAAGAGCGAGGCCCATACGGTCTTGGGCAGCGGGTGAGAGATAACCGCCGTTTCGTCAGTCATGCCGATCTCCAATCTATACCCCCACCCCGTCCCTCCCCCTTATGAAGGGGGAGGGTGAGGGAGGGGGTTAAGGTGATCACCTGGCCCCGATCATCATCAGATGCTCCACCACCGGACCGAGGGCCAGGGCCGGGATGAAATTGAGGGCGCCAACCATGAGCACCGTACCGATGAGCAGCACGACGAAGAGCGGCGTGTGCGTGGGCAGGGTCCCGAGACCCGACGGTACGAGCTTCTTGGCCGCGAGCGATCCGGCGATCGCGAGCACCGGCACTGCGATCCAGTAGCGCCCGAGGAACATGATGATCCCGAGCGCCGTGTTGTAAAAAGGGTTGTTGGCGCCTAGCCCCGCGAAGGCGCTGCCGTTGTTGTTGCTCGCCGAGGAGAAGGCGTAGAGAACCTCGGAAAAGCCGTGGGCCCCGGGGTTGAAGATGGTTGCCTTGCCCGCCGTGAGCGACACGGCAAGCGCGGTGCCGACCAGCACCAACAGCGGCGTGATGAGGATGGCGATGCCTGCCATCGTCATCTCGAAGGCCTCGATCTTCTTGCCCAGGTACTCGGGTGTGCGTCCGATCATGGGGCCCGCGACGAAGACCGCGATGATGGCGAACACCAGCATCCCATAGAGCCCCGAGCCGACGCCCCCGTACACCACCTCGCCTAGCTGCATGAGCCACATGGGTACGAGCCCACCGAGCGGGGTGAAGGAGTCGTGCATAGAGTTCACGGAGCCGTTCGAGGCCGCGGTCGTGACCGTAGCCCAGAGCGCCGAGCTCACGATGCCGAAGCGCGCCTCCTTGCCTTCCATGTTGCCACCGGCCTGCGCCTCGCTCGCTGTTTGGTCGACCTCCAGGGAGGCAAAGGCCGGGTTGCCCTTCCATTCCGAATACTCCGCGGGCAGGAGGAGACCGATGAAGAGGATCGTCATCGCGGCGAGTATCGCCCAACCCTGGCGCGTATCGCCCACCATCTTGCCGAAGGTATAGCAGAGCGCCGCGGGGATTAAGACAATGGCGAGCATCTCCAGGAAGTTGGAGAAGGGCGTCGCGTTCTCCAGCGGATGCGCCGAATTCACGTTGAAGAAGCCTCCGCCGTTGGTGCCGAGCTGCTTGATGGCGATCTGGGAGGCCGCCGGCCCCACGGCGATCACCTGCTCCTTGGCCGTTAAGGTCTCGGTCAGGGGGTTGCCGGAGGTGTCTGTGAGCGGTTTACCCTCGGCATCCAGCTTAGGCTGTTCGTAGGTCACGGGTTCGAGGAGCGGTACCGTCTTGTAGGCATCGAAGGTCTGCACCACGCCCTGGCTTGCGAGCAGCACCGCCAGGATCAGCGAAAGCGGCAAGAGGATGTAGAGAGTGCTCCGGGTCATGTCCACCCAGAAATTGCCAATGCCGTCCGCAGAGCGCCGGACGAACCCCCGGATGAGCGCCACGACGATGGCCATACCCGTCGCAGCGGAGAGGAAGTTCTGCACGGTGAGCCCCAGCATCTGGGTGAGATAGCTCATGGTCGTCTCGCCCCCGTAGCCTTGGTGTTGGTGGCGAAGCTCACCGCCGTATTGAACGACGAATCCGGGGTGACCGCAGCGAGTCCCCGGGGATTCAAGGGTAGATAAGCCTGCAGGCGCTGCAAACCGTAGACGGTAACGGCGCCCAAGAGGTTGAAGAGCAGCATGGCCAAGGCATACTCGGTCCAGCGCATGTCCTTCGCGGGATCGACCCCGCACAGGCGATAGAGGAGACCCTCGAAGCGCGCACCGACCCGGTTCAACCCCGCCGGTCGGCCTTCGTAGATGCGGGCCATATACGCCCCGAGCGGTTTCACCAGCGCGAGCAGCACGGCGAGATACAGGATGATCTGGAGAATGCCATTGGCGCTCATGAGAACCACTCCGGTTTCAGTAGAGCGATGGTCAGATAAACGAACAGCGCAGCCGCGACGCCGCCGCTGAGCAGATATAACCAGCTCATGCGGACCTCCCGAGGCGTTCGCAGCCGTACACCAGCGCCGCCGTGGCGGCAAAGAAGATCACGACTATTGAAACATAGATAAAGTCCATGGCACTCCCCTCATGTCATCGTCATTCAGCAATCCAGCCACCCTACGTGCTATTTCATAGCAAGCGTTCGCATGCCTGGCGAGCAGATCCGCGTTCGCGTCCGCCCCACGGTGGTTTCCCGGTCGGTTCGCGGTGGTCGCCGCATGGCGCAAGGCGTGCGGAAACACCAACATCACTTCCGCACAAGGGACGTCGTTCGTGATGGTGAACGCCACACTGAACGCGACCTCGCCGATGGAGTTGATGCAGATCACGGGCTTGCCTTGACTCTTGCGGATCATATCCGCGAGAGCGGCCAAAGCCCCGGGGTTCAGGTCCAAGCATCGGCGCAAGACGATCCTGCCGCCTTGCCTCAATACCACCACAAGCCTATCGGAATCGCTCGCATCGATGCCGTAACTACATCGGCCGCTATTCATGATCACACCGCCATCGTTGACGACTACCGGCGAGTATAGGCACATGCCCGTAAAAATGCTGTAAGAGATCCACGGCCGGTCGTAAAGATCGTGTAAAGATCCGCGCCTAAATAAACAGTGACAAGATTACTCGGTCCGATGAACGTCGAACCCGATCCCAAGCCGGAAGACTCGGATCCGCCGGGTGTAGACGCGGCAAGGCAGATGCCGGCTCTCCGGACAGAGGCGCACGCTCGTCGTCATTTCGCGTACCGGACGAAGGTCCTGACCGTCTGCCCGTCCGGGGCGATGAGCGCGACCCGCCCCGTAGACGTTGCCGTTGGGCTGACGACGAGGTGCCGCGCGAGGCCCACCTGGTCCGCCACTACCACGGCCCCCACCACGGCACAGAACCCGGGAGGCAGGGTGATCCCGCCGTTGTCCGCATCGCAAGTGACGCGCGCCGCCTGGGCCGCATCGAGCTCCACGGAGGCGGCTCCCTGGGCATGAAGGCGGGGCGCCGTGCTCAGCACGGCGAGGAGGGCCACCACCACCCCGAGGAAGCGGTGGATGGGCGGTCGACGGTGAAAGGTCGAAACGATCATGTTGGTTCTCCTTGTCACGGGAAGCCCCCGCTCCAGAACGGCGGCAGATCGGTCGGGCAGGACCCAGATGTCTCGAGGTATAGGATTTTGCCTACTCGCTTCCACGCCGTCGAAGCACCGGACGATGCCCCCTCGATTGTGTCGTGCCCCCTATTCACCATCATTCCTCGCTGCTTGCGCTTCGTCTGGCTTCACCCTCTTGGCCTGGGGGGAGTGCCACCGCCGTGCCAAGGAGGTGTGGGCGGAGTCTTCGTCGAGACGGTTGAACCGAAAGACTACCCGGACGCGATTTTTGCCGGGTTTTGTGACAGGAAATGGAAACGGGATCGCCATTTCCCAGAGCGGCAAGACATTCCACAGCAGATAATCGCCGGACTTGGCAGTCGTTCGGAGGCAGCTTCTGAGGCGGTTGCCCAGGAATCGACCCACGGAAGGTCTCCCCAGCCGCTCGCCCGAGTGCGGCCGAGGCACGGTAAGCGACCCCGGCCAAAACGCACCTCTTGGTCCGTTTCAGCCACTTATCGGACTTCTTCACGGTTGGGCCCTGGCTGGAATGAGCATTGCTGACGGAGGAGGCATACGCCATCTCGGCACACCGCATCCATTCCGGCCGCCGAGAAAGTGATCCCAGCGCGCAACGGCGCGCAAGGCAATCCTTAGTCGATATGGAGGGTGGCAAGTATCTGGGGGATATTGATCTGCAAATCGAGGACATGAACGGTAATACCCTCATGAACACGGTTTCGGAGGGACCACTGTTTCTCGCAAACCTGCCCGTGGGCCAAAATCACCGCCAGTGCGCAAGGGACAAGCCGTCGATATGTGCGGCGAACGTCCCACGAAGGCCGTCTTCCAGTGGTCCGGGTACGCGAAGGATTAATAGTCGCGATTATCTATTTAACGGCCACCACGTATGAGAATCGCTGGTGTTTCCCGAACGCTTCTCGTCACCCTCGCCGTCTGGCTTTTTGCGAGCGGGCCTTCGGCCTCGGCGCAACCCTTCGGGCCTACGAAGCCTAAGACAACGGTGACCAAGCTGATCAGCCGCCAGCCCCCCGCGAAGATTACTGTAAGGCTGGAGTCGGTCATCAACCCGTCCAACTCGCGGCTGCGCATCTCCCTATCGAAACAGCGCGCTTATCTGATGGTGGGCGACGAAATCTACATCGACTCCCCCATTTCCTCCGGCAAGCGCTCGGGGATGACGCCCACCGGCGCCTTCCGCATTTCGCAGAAGGACCCCGATCACCGGTCGAGCGTCTATGGCGAATTCGTGGACTCGCGCGGTCGCGTGGTGCGCTCGGACGTCAGCACCAAGGTGGACTCCGCGCCCGGCGGGACGCGCTACCGTGGCGCGCCGATGAAGTGGTTCATGCGGCTCACGGACAGTGGCGTCGGGATGCATGTGGGCATCCTGCCGGGCTTTCCCGCCTCGCACGGGTGCATCCGGCTCCCGGCCGATATCGCGCCCCTCATTTATCAGAAGGTAGGGATCGGCACCCCGGCGGTCATCGAGTCAGAGCGCGTCCCGGCAGGCTAGCCGCCTGACGCAGACCTCGCCCAGGGGGAGGTGTGGGCGGAGTCTTCGTCGGGACTGTTGGACCGAAAGACTACCCGGACGCGATTTTTGCCGGGTTTTTTGACAGGAAATGGAAACGGGATCACCATTTCCCAGAGCGGCAAGACATTCCGGAGCAGATAATCGTCGGACTTGGCAGTCGTTCGGAGGCAGCTTTTGAGGCGGTTGCCCCGGAATCGACCCACGGAGGATCTCCCCAGCCGCTCGCCCGTAGGGAATCGGTCCTACGGTTAGTCGTATTCTTCTTCCAGCCCGCGACTGACATGCAGCCCCAGCTCGCGGAGTCTGCGGCGCAGGGTTTCCCGGCCGATCCCCAGCCGGAGGGCAGCCTGATGCGGATTGCCGCCCGTATCCTCCAAGACGCGGGTCAATAAGAGCAGGTCCACTTTGCGGTGCGTTCCGCATATAGGTCGCCTTCACCCGAGGCCAGGCACAGACGGATGAACGCCTCAGATCGGGATCTCGCACCGCCGACTGTGGCGCCGTCATCGGTCCGGAAGGCTCTCCCGGAAGGGCTGGCAGGAAGGCGGGGAGCAATGTCGTACCGCGAGCCTGGAGCAGGGCCTGCTTGAGCACGCTCTGGAGTTCCCGGATGTTGCCCGGCCAGGGGCAGCGGCGCAGGCGCTCCAGCGCTTCCGGGGCTATCTCATGCACCTCCCGCCCGAGCTCGCGGTTGAAGCGCCGCAGGTAGTGCCGCACCAGCATGGGAAGGTCGTCGCCCCGCTCCCGCAGGGGTGGCAGGTGGATGGTGAACACGCCCAGGCGATAGTACAGGTCGGGCCGGAACCTGCCCTCGTCCGACCACGTCTTCAGGTCGCGGTTCGTGGCCGCGATCACCCGCACGTCGGTCCGGACCGTCTCGTTACCACCGACCCGCTCGAACGCCTGCTCCTGGAGGACGCGTAGCATCTTGGCCTGCAGTGCCAGCGGCATGTCGCCCACCTCGTCGAGGAAAAAGGTCCCGCCGTTGCACTGCTCGAACTTGCCGATGCGGCGCCGGTCGGCCCCGGTGAAGGCGCCCTTCTCGTGCCCGAACAGCTCGGATTCGAGCAGGTTCTCCGGAATCGCGGCGCAGTTGGCCCGGGGGCCGTGCTATAGACGGCCAGGGCGACCAGTTCTTTTCCGGTCCCGCTCTCCCCGGTGATCAGGACCGGGACGTCCTGGGCAGCGACCCGGCCGATGGCCTTGTACACCTCTGACATAGCCGGACAGCTGCCAACGATGGCACCGTCCACGTCCGGGTCCGGGGCGGTCTCGGCGACCACGGCCGGCTGGCGCATCCTCCGGGCCATTTCCAGCGCCTCGCCGACCACGCGCCGCAACTGGTGCGGGTCGAGCGGCTTGAAGAGGTAGTCGTAGGCGCCCTGCCTCATTGCCTCGATGGCCGCGTCGGCGGTCTTCGCCATGGTCACGAAGATGACCGGGATGCGCGCGTCGATCCGGCGGATCTGTTGGTAGACGTCCAGGCCAGACTGGTCGGGAAGCCGCAAGTCGAGCAGAATGACATCAGGAGGCCTGGCACCGATGCGCTGGAGCCCTTCGGCGCCTGTGCCGGCCACTTCGACCCGGTGCTGCGGCGCGGGGAACGCCTGGCGCACCTGATCTGGGATCAGGGCCGGGTCGTCGTCGATGAGCAGCAAGTGGGCCATGGCCGACTCCACCACGGTACGCAAAGGGAAGAAACATGGCAAGGTCATTCTGTCTGTTTGGCTCTCGATTCGCATTCGTGGCTGGGGCAGCGCGGGCGATTCGGATGTGGTCGGGTCGCAAGAGAGCCGCTGCGGACAGCACCATCAGCCGTGTGAGGGCCTCTCTGGCCTACGAGGTTGGCATGCACGAAACACGACGCGCCCGACTGGTAGCCTACGGGCCGAGGAGGCGCTACGCGAGAGCGAAGAGCGGTTTCGGTTCTTGGTGCAGAATTCCTCCGACATCGTAAGTCTCTTCGACGCCGGCGGCACGGTGCTCTATCAATCCCCGTCCATTGAACGGATCTTGGGATACCCGCCGGAGGACCGAATTGGACGCAATGTCTTCCATGACCCAATCGTTCACCCCGGCGACAGCGACGCCAAGCGCGTCTTTTTCGGCTGGATCCTCGCTCGACCACGGGTCGTCCATGCGGCTGGGTTTCGTTTACGGCATGCCGACGACTCGTGGCGAGATATTGAGGCGATCGGTCAAAGCTTCCAGGATGATTCAGCCGCCGCGGTGCGAATCGTCGCCAATTACCGCGACGTCACCGAACGCAAACGATTGGAGGCGGAGTTGAGCCACGTTCACAATCGGCTAAACCTGGCGATCCGGGGCACAAACATCGGTATTTGGGAGATCGAGACGACGGATGGCGTCATCGAGGACAGCCTCCTCCACGCCAACAACCTCTGGGAGCAGCTCGGCTATCCTCCGATCGAGCCCGAGCTCGGCTACCGGAAGCGGATGGCGCTCATCCACCCAGACGACCTGGAGCACGCAGAGCGGGTCTGGACGTCCTACATAAGCGGCGAGAGCAAGTCGTATCAGAACGAGTTCAGGATGCGCCGCGGCGACGGGTCGTACCTGTGGCTGCTCGACCGTGCCCCGGTCCTGCCGGATGCTCCAGGCAAGCCGACCCGCATCATCGGGAGCACCGTCGATATCACTGACCTCAAGCGGGCCGAGGAGGAGCTTCAGCAAGCCAAGGAGGCCGCTGATTATGAGTCAGCCAACCGAGCCAAAGACGGGTTCCTGGCCAACGTCAGCCACGAGATCCGCACTCCCATGAACGCCATCCTCGGCATGACCGAGTTGGCCCTCGACACGCCGCTGACCGAGGACCAGCGGCTATCCCTGAAAACCGTCAAAGCCACGGCTGATAATCTGCTGGGCATCATCAACGATCGGCTCGACTTTTCCAAGATCGAGGCCGGCAAACTGGAACTGGAACCGGCCGACTTCTCCTTGCGGGCGACTCTGGGTGACACCCTGCGGACCCTGGCCATGCGAGCGCACAAGAAGGGGTTGGAGCTGGTTAGCCACGTGCAGCCGGACGTGCCCGACGCCCGGGTGGGCCACGCCGGTCGGCTGCGTCAGGTGTTGCTCAACTTGGTCGGCAACGCCATCAAGTTCACCGTAGAGGGCGAGGTGGTCGTGCGCGTGGAGGTCGCCGGCGAACCCGCACTGGAAGAGGTGAGCGTGCGCTGCGCGGTGAGCGACACGGGCATCGGCATCCCGCCCGACAAACAGGAGAAAGTCTTCCGTGCCTTCGAGCAGGAGGACACCTCGATTACGCGGAAATACGGCGGCACCGGTCTGGGCCTTTCGATCGTCGCCCGCCTGGTGGCCCTGATGGGCGGGACGATCACGGTGCAGAGTGAGCCGGACCGAGGCAGCACCTTCACGTTCACGGCGCGGTTCGGGCGGCAGCCGCACCCTACGGAGAAGACCCCCGCCATGCCGCTAGTCCTTCTCCGGGACCTGCGGGTGCTCGTGGTGGACGACAACCCCACCAACCGCCACATCCTGGAGGAGTGGCTCCGCGGCTGGCAGATGGACGCGGCCGCGGTCGGCGACGGGGTGGCGGCCATGGGCGCACTCTGGGACGCCGCCAGTGTCGGCCAACCGTACCCGCTGGTGGTGCTCGACGCCCGCATGCCCGACACCGACGGCCTGGCCTTGGCCGCCCGGATCCGAGAGCGAGCAGCGCTGTCCGCCATCCGGATCATCTTGCTCACCTCAGGGGACCGCCCGGGTGACCCGGCACGCTCACGGGAGCTGCGGATCGACGCCCACTTGCTCAAGCCCGTCCAGCAGGACGAGTTGCTCCAGACGATCTACCGGGTGATGAGCCGGTCCAGGGGCGACGCACCGACGGCCGTGGCGGAGCCGGGCCGAGAGTCCGCTCCGGTGCCGGTCCCGATCACGGCGCCGCTGAATATCCTGGTGGCCGAAGACAACGAATTTAGTGCAAAGCTCATGGAGCAGCT
>JACCXJ010000093.1 GCA_013697045.1 Gammaproteobacteria bacterium
AACAACCACCTCCACGCATCACCGCAAAAATAGCTGCTCAAATGTAGTACAGACCTTTGTGAGCAACCCATTGAATAATAAAGGAGTTCATGCCTCTACATGCCTCGGTTGCGAAAGTTGGGCTAACGCGTCCGAACGAGACGTCGGTAGCAGGGGTGCCGGCGGTGAAGGCGAAGAGGACTCGGTTGGCGGAGTGACCTGCACCGCGGGGGTAGCGGCGACCGGGGCGGCGGGCGTCTCCGTGGGCGGGGTGACGGACGAGGACGGCTCTAGAAGACGCCACGCAGCAAGGACAGCCGCGACGGCGACGAGACCCCCTGCTCCGATCCAGAGCGCACGCCGACCGTGACGCGGAGCTGTGGGAGGCGCGACGCTCGCCTGCCCCACCCGGATCGACGCCCGGACCGGCGCCCGTAGCGACATCTGCTCCCTACCCGGACCGTGCGCGTGCCGACGACCGCGGCCGGCGCGGGCGCAGCCAGCGCCCCCGGCGCGAAGACGCAGCTCAGCTCCGCGATCGTCTGTGGCCGGCGGTTGAGGTTGAGATCGAGCGCCCGCAGTATCGCCGCCTCCAGCGCCTCGGGGATCGCGGGGTTCAGCACCCGCGGCGCCATAAGGTCCTTTCCCGCTACCCGCTCGTGCGCCGCCGGCGGCACCGTCCCGGTAAGGAGCGCGTACATCGTCGCCCCGAGCGCGTAGACATCCGAGCGCTGGTCCGTCCCGGTGCCGAGCACCTGCTCGGGCGGGCTGAAACCATGGCTCACTGAGCGCGCCAGCGTGCGGGTCACCGCCAGCTCTGCCGACTCCTTGGCGATCCCGAAGTCGATCAGCATGATGCGGTCGTCCTCGTCGAGCAGGATGTTCTCGGGCTTGAGATCCCGGTGCACAATGGGTGGCGTCTGGCCGTGGAGGTAGGCGAGGACCTCGCAGAGCTGGCGCATCCACGGCACGAGCCGCTCCGCCGCGATCGTGCCGCCCTTCGCCTTGCGCTCGCCCTCCAGGCTCTCTGTGCCCCCGAACTCGAGGACCAGGTACACCATCCCGTCGATCTCGAACCGGTCGCTGATGTCGGGAATGGCGGGGTGTCGAAGACGCGCCAAGAGCGCGGTTTCGTGCTCGTCGTACAGGTCTCGCGGCAGTTCCTTGAGCGCCCGGCGCTTGCCCTGGAGACGCTCGTCCGTGACCAGGTAAGTGGCCGCGAATCCTCCCTTGCCGAGCACGCTCGACACGCGGTAGCGCCCCTGTAACACCTCGCCGGGGGCGAGCAGCCAGCCGAACACCTGGCGCACCGTGCCGTTCGGTGCCAACTCGAGATGCGCCAGCTCCAAGGTGCAGCGCGGGCAATGGAAGCCACCCCCCGAGATCTCACCCTTGGTCGAGCGCTCGCCGCACCGCGGACAGGTGTAGGACTCCGTGGCCAGGGCGGCGGTCATGGACTAGGGGTGCCATCGCGCAGGCAGGACGCGAGGACCGTGGTCGCGAGAAGGAAGGCTAGGAACTGCGCCACCATGGCGAAATCACCCCTTTAGCTGCCCATAAACGTACCCGGGGCTTCGGGATCGCTAGCTAGCGCGGCGCGTACGGCGCCGCGCTGCCTCGGCATTCAAAAGGTAATGCCCTAAAGGTGGATAAGGGTACGATATTCAATGTCGTCTTGCAATGTAGACGATGGGCAGGTTTGAGAGACAGCAGCTCGGGCATCAAGTTGCGGTTGCCTTCGTGATAGCCGTTCCTAGATTACCGCCGACCGAGGCAAGAAGCTACGCCACGGTAGGCGGCGGAGGGTCAGGTTAGACTGGGTCGATCGAAACCGCACGCGGGCCAGGTCACTCTCGGCGGACCGGCCACGAAACGCTCAGGGTGAGCGGGGTATCACTCGCCGCTTGGCGTGGCGGGATTTTCGATGACGATAAAGTTCTTGAGGACGCCGATCGCGCGGAGGCGCTCCATGTCGGTAAACCGGGTCTCGTAGGTACTCCAAAATACATAGTCCTCGCGCACCGTATGATTGGCGATGAGCCCGCTCGCAACGCCGCCGAGGACGCTGCCCAGGACCTGTTCGACCGGGTTCTCTAGCTCCTTCGTTTCTTTCAGGATGGATAGCCGGAGGTATTGTTGATAACTGTCGAGGGTCGGGTTGGTAAAGGCTAAAAGCGCGCCGACGGCAACCACGACGAGGGTCGATACTATCGATTTCACGGGGAGCCGGTCACGATCCAGCGCGCCGGGCGCGCGTAGCCATTGTGCAATCCCTGCCTTGTCGATATTCGCGACAGGCATTGGTCGCTTCGCCTCCATGGGCCGAGGTATTACGCCACGCTTTGGCGAATGCGGTTCTTGTTCTCCTGCGTCGGGCAGCGCGGCGATACCTGGTTGAGCGATCTCTGCCTGCTCGCCCACGGGAACGAAGGTTGGGAGCAGCTCCGCGCCTGGAGGACTATCCAAACTGACATGTGCAATGCGCGCTGTGCTCCGGCGGTCACCTGCACGGGACTCACTCGCATGGCCGCGTAGCGAAGCGCCAGTGCGCGGATAAACTCAGTGGCGCTCTGGAAGCGCTCGGCCGGCGTTTTGGCCAGGGAGCACTGGATCGCATCGTCGATGGATTGCGGGATCTCCACTATGCTCCGACGGACAGGGCTCGGCGGGTGCTCGAGCTGCGCCCGCATCAGCTCGTATTGTCCTTCGGCCGTGAACGGGACCCGCCCGGTCAGCATCTTGTACAAGACGATTCCCAGTGAATAGAGATCCGAGCGGGCGTCGATCTTTTGTCCACGGATCTGCTCCGGGGACATGTACGCGAGGGTGCCAACGGTAGCACCCGTGCGCGTCAATCGCGCAGATCCCAACATACGAGCGATTCCGAAATCCAAGACCTTGAGGCGGTCGGTATCGCTCACCATCATGTTCGCGGGCTTTATGTCACGATGAATGATGCCCTCCTTATGAGCATGATCGATTGCGTACAGCGCCTGTAGAAAAAACCCTAGGGCCCGCCGCCACGGAAGCCCGTTGGCGTACTTGGCGAACATGCCGTCGAGAGCTTGTCCAGGGGCAAACTCCATGACCATGAAGTAGCTGTCGTCGTCGCGAATAAAGTTGTACAGGGTCGCAATATTGGGATGGTTCAGCTTGGCCAGCACCACCGCCTCCTTCCGAAAGCGCTCGACGATCTCTGCCCTGCGCGCCAGCTCGGGACGCATGACCTTGATAGCAACCGCGCGCTCCACCATCAGGTCGATGCCCCGGTAGACCTCGCCCATGCCCCCCTCACCAATCTTCTCTAGGATCTTGTAGTTGGCGACAACCCTATTGAGCATGGCGGATCTCCTTGGGGCAGCGGCGCGAGAAAACCCGAAGTAGATACTGTCGTAGTCATCCCGCCCTTACGCGGATGCGCGGGCCCTCCGCGAGACAGTCTACTCGTGAGCATAAGCAGGAAACGCCCCGTATGCCCGCGTTTATACCACATGAGTTGACGCCCCACCCCGGCACCTTAGCCCAATACCGGAACAGCGGCATCGCAAGAGGCCGGTCATCTGCCGGAGAGGCCTGTCACTCGCCCCTGACGGCGGGGTTCTCGATCATGAAGAAGCTCTTGAGCACACCGACCGCGCGCAGCCGCTCGCTGTCCGTAAGCGGGGTCTCATAGGTACTCCAGAACACGTAATCGGTGCGTGCGGTCTGGCTGGCGATGACACCGCTCGCGACACCGCCGAGGAGGGTTCCGAGGGCCTGTTCGACCGGGTTCTCCTGCCGCTTAGATTCTTTCAGGATGGATTGCCGGAGGTATTGCTGGTAGCTGTCGAGGGTCGGGTTGGTATACGCCAAGAGCGCGCCGACGGCGATCAGAAGAAGGGCGAATACGATCGATTTCATGGTAGGCCAGCCGCGATCCGGCGCCCTCTTACCATCCCCCGAGCTCGGCTGCCAGGTCCCGTTTCGCCGCCTGAAACTCGGCTGACTCGCCAATCTTGATCGAGGGTACCGGGGACAGCGATGCCTCCAAGGATCGAATGCGGCGCGGGTCCTGGAGGTGAGAAGGGCGGTCACCGGACGGGAGGCGCCGCGCTACGTCCAGCATCGCGTGCGGGTCATAGCCGGCCTCCCGCAAGATCGCCACGGCCTGCCGGTCCGCCTCCTGTTCCTTCACCGGATCGATGACCAGCGAGATCGAGCCCAGGTCTTTCTTGCGCACGTCCGTCCTGGATGTCTCCGCCATATCGTCCGAGCGCCCGATCAGCCAACTGAAAAAACCCGACCTCTCTCGCGGGCAGAAATGGCCGGAGATCTGATGTCCCATTTCATGGGCCAGGATGGCGGCCAGCTCCGACTCGGTCCTGGCGAATTCCAGCGCGCCGTCGGTAATGTAGAGCGAGCCCGCGCCCGCCGCGAAGGCATTAGGGGCGCGATCGTGGACCATGGCCACCCGCCACGGGATGCGATCGCGCTGAGACGAACGTGCCAACCGCTCCACCAGCGACTGGGTGTAACGTGAAAGCGCATCGCCGCTCGACCGTAACGGCCATTCCTGCGCGATGCGCTCGCCATTGGCCCGTGCCCGCGCCGACTCGCCCTCGCACAGGCCCGTGGTCTCGGCAGAGTTTGCCGAGACCGCGAGCCCAAGCAAAAGCGCCGTCAGCCCAGCACGCACCCGCGGCTACTTACCACGGCTCTACGAGCCGACGATGAAGACGGCCTCATCAGTGTCGTAACTCGAACCGGCCTGGACCTTGGTTTCGACGACATAGGTACCGGGCTCGGCATCCTGCGGGATGGGGAGCTTGTTGGTCGCGACCCAACCTCCGGAGGCACGGCGAAACGTCTTGGGCGCTGAGTTGGTGAGCACCTTACCGTCCTTCTTCAGGGCGAAGCTCTCCTGCACATCGGCCCCCTGCGCCGCGGTTCCCGGCGGCATCAGCAACGAATAGTCCGTATCGATCTGTACCTTGCTTCCTGGTCTCACGGTGCTGGGCGTTGCGGTTCCCTTTCGGATCTGCACTTTGTTAGCGATAACGGGCTCCGTCACGCCGTAGATGGCCTGGTCTTGGGCCGCCGAGCGTACCTGCGTCGCCTGATACTGTGCCACTACTCCCCAGCCGGCCGCGGCACCCAGCGCGCCTCCGACCGCGCAGCCCTTATCCCCGCCGACGGCGTATCCAAGCCCGCAGCCCAGGGCCGTGCCGATCCCGGCGCCGAGGAGCTGCTGGTTGCCCTCGCCCGTGGCGCAGCCGGACAGCACCCCGCAACACAATGCCAGGGCAGTGACTTTCGATGTAGCAGTTGGTGACATATTCCACCTCCGATGTAGTTGGGTGTGCACCCTATCGTGACCGGCATCAGTTGGCTTTAGGCGGGGCCAAGTCTGACAGCGGGGCTCGAGGAGAGGCGGTAGGGGCGGCATCGCCCGGTTCTCCCGGCCTGTCGAAATAAGGACCGGTGGGTACGGCCGGTATCGCCTGATTGAGCTGGGCTGAGATTGCGGCCAGGGACTCGGCCGGCGGTACCTCGATGGCCTCAAAACGCGAGCTCTCGTAGCTGTATTTGCCGCTGCCCGAGGGGTATTCCACGCCAAGCTTGAAGCCATGCTCCTCGCCGTCCACCGGGAGATACGAACGGAACGCGACCACGTAATCGCTCAAGATGATGTTCAAGACCTCCTCGAGGATCTGCTGCATGCGGTCCACGGTATCGCCGAGCAGATAGTAGACCCCAAAGGAATTCTTGGAGATCGCCTCGAGGTTCTTGAAGTAATCCTTATAGGTGCTCGAATAGGCCAAGGAGTACACCGGGATCGGGATGGACAGGCTCGTGATGCGGGCATTCAATTCTTCACGCGAGACCGCGCTGCCCTCGTCGAACCCGTCGGAGAAGACCAAGATGGAACAGGATACGACGATGTTGGAAGCCCCAGGGGCGACCGCCGTGCCCCTGGGCCGTCATGCCGCACATCTGCATAGCCGCGCCGATGCTGTCGTACAGGCGCGTCTTCATCCCGTCGGCTTTGACGTCCAGCAGCCGGTGGGCGAGCGCAACGGGCTCACGTTCGAACTGAGACACGAGATCATAGCCGTCCTTGGTATCCCGGATGGCGAGGATGGCCACCTCATCCTGCGGGCGCTTGGCATCGAAGAAGCGCCCGGCGGCGCGCACCGCGGCACTGAAGGGCGCGCCCTGCATCGACTTGCTGGCATCGAGGACGAAGACGGTGCGGGTAGCCTCCTGCCTCTGGCGTATCGACTGGATCGTGTACTGTTGCTTGCGGGGGTCGTAGGACTTGCCCTTGACCATGACACCGACGTTCATGAAGTTCAGATTGACCAGCGGCTGCATGCGCTCGTTGAAGGTCCGAAAATACACCTGGACGAACGGATATAGCTCCGAGCTGACCCGGTAGATCTTGAGACCGTATCCGCCGGGCACGGCGTAACCCACGCCGCCTCCCCCCGCCGCCGCTGAGCTGACGCACATGCCGAGGACACAAAACCAGGCGTAAAGGCGGGCAGCAAACGGTTTCAGCGAGTACGTCTTGTTGGGGCTGTTCATCGCGTTCTTGTTCATCGGTGACTCCTTATCGCGGGTGTTGTGGCTGCCGGCGGTGAAGAGATGCGTCAATAGGCAGGGTCATTCGTCGAACTTCCACACGGGCGCTGGTTTTGGAGCCGTGGCGGGCTGGCTCGACCGGGGTTTCGGAGCCGTAGCGGGCTGGCTCGACTTGGGCTTTTGCGTCCTGGGCCGTGTCCCGGTACCGGCGCCGGCGATCCGAGACGGTGTTTTCTGAGGCTGCTGGGTAACCCCCCCACGGTTATCGTCTAGGATCCCCCCGGCCGACGGGCCGCCCGCGCCGGGCGTGGGCAGCGGGGGCGGGCTGCTGCGCACAGGCGCTTGCACGGCCGCGGACACCGGTGCGTCCGGTGTGACGGCGGCGGGAGGGGAGGTCTCCGGTGAACCGCCGGTGTAGTTGTTCAGGATCGATTGAGCGGACTCGCCCCCGAGGGGTGCCTGCCCCGCGAGCGGCGGCGTGGCTGCCTGCGGCTGTACCGCTTCGGCCCCGGAAGTCGGCGGCGCCGGTGCCGGAACAGGGACAGATGGGGTGGTCGCGGGCGGGCTACTCGGCGCCGGTGCGGGTGGAGCAATGGCGGTCTGCGCCGGTGCCGGCGTCTCCGAGGGCTCGGACCCGCTCCAGAAATAATAACCTCCGCCGGCGATGGCGATGATCACCGCGGCCCCTATCCCGATGGCCATTCCCATGCGATTGGGTGCGGCACCCGGCGACGGCGCAACGGTGGATGATCGTGGGCCGGTGGTCCCGGCGGTCGGGATACGGATGCTCTTGGGCTTGGCCGTAGGGCGACTCGGGACCTTGCCGACCATCGTCGTCCGCACCGACGCGGCAGCGGTTCGCGCAGCGGCGGTGCTCGTGTCCGGGCCCTCGATCATCCGACTGAATTCCCCCACGGACTGCTGCCGGTGGTTGACGTTGAGGCTGAGCGCTTGGACCAAGGCCGCACCGAACTCCTCGGGGATCTCGGGGCTCAGCTCCCCAGGCGGTCTCAGTTCTTTGCCGGCGACGCGTTCATGCGCGGCGGGCGGGCTCTCGCCCGTCACAAGCGCGTAACAGGTCGCACCCAGGGCATAGACGTCGGAGCGCTGATCGGTGCCGGTGCCCATGACCTGCTCCGGCGGACTGAAACCGTGGGTCGCGGCGCGACCCAGGGTGCGGGTCATGGCGGAGGACGTCGCCTCCTTGGCGATCCCGAAATCGATGAGCATGATGCGACCATCCTCATCCAGTAGGATGTTCTCGGGCTTCAAGTCGCGGTGGATGATGGGCGGGTCCTGGGTATGCAGGTAGGTCAACACCATGCAGAGCTGGCGCATCCACGGCAGGAGCGTGACGAACGGGATGCGCCCACCCTGGCGGTTGCGCTCGCTCGCGAGCGTGCGGCTGCCGCCGAATTCCAGCGTCAGATACACCATCCCGCCGGCCGTGAAGCGGTCGATGATGTCCGGGATCGACGGGTGCTGTAGCCGACTCAGGAGCGCCGTTTCGTACTCGTCGAAGAGGATCTCCGGGACCTCCTTGAGGGCTCGCCGTTTCCCGTTCAAACGCAGATCGTCCACGAGGTAGGTGGCGCCGAAGCCACCCTTGCCGAGGACCGATCGGACCCGGTAGCGGTCCTGGATGGTATCGCCGGCGGCCCGCAGCCAGCCGAACACGCCCCGGACCGCGCCGTTGGCGGCGATGTCGAGGTGCGCAAGCTCGAAGCCGCAACTCGTGCACCGGTATTCCCCCTGGATGACCGCGTGCTCCGCGTTGACGGCCTCGCACTTAGGGCACGCACGCATGGAGGCCGGTTCGACAGCGCTCATCTTCGCACTCAGCCTCGCCGGTCCTTGAGCTTGAGCCCGAGCCAGGCGACGAACAGGAACACCGAACCCAGTACCGCCACCATCCCGAGGTCGAACGAGAACTCTCCGGATCGCGGCACCAGCAACTCCCCCATCGGGTCCTTGGCGTCCAGGACCTCCCGACTCAACGTGGCCTTCATCGCATCCAGGGACCAGAACGAGACCATGGTGGCCTTGGCGAAGGCCCGGCCCGCATCGCCCAGGTGCACCACCGCGTCCGAGAGGATGACCTGCGGGATGAGCAGGATGGGGACGATGGCCACGGCCTTGTCGTTGGTGTCCACGAAGGCGCTCACGGCCAGCCCCATGGCCGTCGCCCCCATCGCGGCGAGGAACAGGGCGATGGTGCGGTCGAGAAAACTCCCGGGCAGAGACACCATTGCGGAGACCACGGCTAGCAGGACCACACACTGGAAGGCCGCCAGCAGCGCGAGCGGCACGACCTTGCTTGTGAGGTACGGCCCGATACCGAGGCTCACCGAGCGCTCTCTCAGGTACACCGGAAGTTCCTTCACGACCTCACGCGCAGAATTGAGGCAACCGAACCAGATCGCGGACAGGACCAGCATGAAAGCGACCTGCCCCTCCGCTCGGGCACGGGCAATAAGCGGGCCGCTCGTGTCGAAGACCATGCCCATAACGGCGGCGATGAGGGGGGCCTGCAGCAAGAGGATCGCGAGGTTGCGCTTGTCCGCCAGGATCAGATCCGCATAGCGGCGCATCAGGATCCCGGTCTGCGACCAGTCGAACCAGCGCCGGCGGGGCGGGGCGGGGGCGTGCGCGGGAGTCGCCGCCCCTCGCACACCGCTGTCGGGAGACAGGCGCGCGGCGACGAAGGTTTCATGCTGGGGTGAGGCAAGGAATTTCTCCGCCCAGTGTTCGGCGGGCTCGGACTCCAGCAGCTCGTAGACCTCGGCGAGCCGCACGACGCCGAAATATCCGGGCGCCTCGCCGGGCGGGCCGAAATAGACGAGTCGGCCGCGATGCAAGAGGACGACGAGATTGCAGACATCGATGTTCTCGAGCGTGTGGGTCACGCAGATGACGGTCTTCTGGTCGCGGGCGAGATCGGCGAAGAGCCGCATCATGCGCTTGTCGGTGCCGGCATCGAGACCACTGGTGACCTCGTCGAGGAACAGGATATTAGGGTTGGCCACGAGCTCCACGGCCAGGCTCACGCGTTTGAGCTGGCCGCCGCTCAGGGGTGCCGGGGTGTCGATGGGCAGATCGGCCTTCTCGGCTAGGCCCACTTTATCGAGCACCCGGTGGATATGGGCCTCGATCTCCTCGTCGATGGTGTCGGGCGGCAGGCGCAGGCGGGCGGTGTAGTAGAGGGCGCGCGAGACCCGGATCTTGCGGTGCACGATGTCCTGCTGGGGCACGTAGCCGATGGCGGCACGAAATAGATCGAAGGACGCGTAGAGATCGGTGCCGTTGTAGAGCACCTGGCCGCCGGTCGCGGGACGACGGCCGTTGAGGGCGTCGAGCAGGGTCGATTTCCCAGAGCCGCTGGTGCCGAAAATGACCGCGAACTCGCCCGGCTCGAACACCAGGTTCACTTGATCGAGCAGGTGCTTCACCCCCCCCGCTCGCGTGGTCCGGGATCGCCTTGTATAGTCCCCGCACCTCGACGTGTACCCGACCGGTCTCGTCGACGGGCTCGAGCGCTTCGCCGGTGAAGACGAAGGCGAAGGTCGCGATGGCCACCCGATCCCCGGGCCGCACCTGCGCGCGCCCGGTCAACCGCTGCCCGTTGACGAACGTGCCGTTGGTGCTCTTCAAGTCCTCGACATAGATCCCACCGCCCTCGCTGATGAGCCTGGCGTGCTCGCGTGAGACGAGTGGCGAATCGATGGTGTGGTCGCAATGCGGGTCGCGGCCGATGGTGACGATGTCGCCGGGTGCTTGCGCCTTGCCCGGACCGGGCGGGGGCGGCCGGGCCGCGGGGGGCCTTGTGAACTCGCTATCCGGAAGATGCACCTGGAACAGCGTCTCGCCGAGCGCCAGCCAGTCCCCGTCCCGCAGGCGGGTGGGGACGGTGATGGGTCGGCCGTTCAGGGACACGGGGGCCTCACCGACCGGCTCGATAACGACACCGGTGTCGTGGGTACACAGCCGGGCATGGCGGGCCAGCACATCCGAACCCTCGAGATCGATGCCGTTACCCGTATCGCAACCGAGCAGGTACGCCCGCCCCGAAGACACGCTCACACTGGTGCGCTTGCGCGTGTAGGAACTGCGAAACTCGACGGTTTTCGTCTCTGTGACGATGGCGTCCTCCCCGAGAACCTCGCCCGTGCCTTGTGATTCTAGCGAATCGAGGGGTTAGGGGCTACACGGCGGCCGGGGGGGAAATCCCCGCAGCATTGCCGGAAAGCCTCGTAGTTGGGTACCCTGTTCGATACCGAATAGAAACACCAGGTAGGCAATATGGGAGTCACCATCCACTACACGCGCCCCGACGGCAGGCCCTGCCAGGGCTACTATGCCTCCCCCGCCAGCCGCGACCGGGCCGCCGGTATCGTCGTCATCCAGGAATGGTGGGGAGTGAACGACCAGATCA
>JACCXJ010000097.1 GCA_013697045.1 Gammaproteobacteria bacterium
GATAGACAGGCTCGAGGAGCCAGAGCCCTTCAGGCACCAGTTGCCCGCCCATGAGCGGGAAGGTGTTATAGGCGAACCCCGCATCCAGTCCCGCGACGAACCCGCCCGAGAGGATGGTGATGCCCACCACACCGATGAGGGCGGCAACGAAGGTGCGCAGGCGTCCGGAGGCCGGGCTTTCTGTTCCGGCGCCCAATAACCCCAGGGCCAGCCACAAACCGTAGGCGTAGATCGAGAGCGCCAGGCCAAGGTGGGCGGTCAGGCGGTAGGCGCTGACATCGGGGCGGTCGGCCAGTCCGCTCTTCACCATATACCACCCGAGCACCCCCTGCGCGCCGCCGAGCAGGAACATCGCGACGAGCTTCACGGCGAGCGCCCCGGAGATCGTGCGCCGCGCGAGAAACCATAGGAAGGGCAGGAGGAACAGAACGCCGATGAGCCGGCCCCACAGGCGGTGCAGGTATTCGAGCCAGTAGATGGATTTGAATTGGGACAGGTCCATGCCGCGCTTGAGCTGCTGGTATTCCGGGAACTGCCGGTAGGCGGCAAAGGCCTCTTCCCACTCTGCATCGGACCGGGGCGGCAGGACCCCCGTGACCGGGCGCCACTCGACGATGGAGAGGCCCGCGTGCGCGAGCCGGGTCACCCCGCCCAGGACCACCATGGCGGAGCCAGACGGCGACCGCGCGCCGGGACGGCGGGGATGGGCGGTGGACAGGGGCGCTCATGCGCCAAGCTTCAAAGACAAAGACTACCTCAGGGTAGCGTAGTGGATCTCCCGGTCACCCAAAAGGGAAGGGGCGGCCCTCCGGGTGTCCGGGATGACGCCGCGGCTCGTCCCGCCCGCCGCATGGTACAGTGAGGGCTTGTGAAAGCCGCAGTGCTTGCGACGGGGTCGCTCCGCAGTACGGAGCGTACCGGGCGAGAAAGGATCGACCCTCCATGAACCTCCCGCCATGAACCTCCCGGAAGGCTCGACGCAGAGGCTCATCGCCTGTCGGGAGTGCGACCTGCTCCAGCGCGCGGTCGTGCTTTCCGAGGGCGGGACGGCGTGCTGCCCGCGCTGTGACGCGGTGCTGTACCGCAAGGTCCCCGACAGCCTCGATCGCACCCTCGCCTATGCGCTCGCGGGGGCGGTGCTCTTCGTGATCGCCAACACCTTCCCGATCCTGGGCGTCGATGCCCAGGGCAATCACACCTCGACGACGGTGTTCGGGACGGTGCGGGCCCTGCACGCGACGGGCATGAGCGCGGTCGCGGCGCTGGTATTCGTGACCACGATCCTGATACCGGCGATCGATCTCGCCGCCCTCCTCTACCTGTTGGTGCCGCTCAGGCTCGGGCGGATCCCGCCCGGCGTGCCGGCGATGTTACGCCTGATCCAGGCGGTCAAGCCCTGGGGGATGGTCGAGGTGTTCCTGCTCGGCATGCTGGTGTCGCTGGTGAAGCTCGGCCATATCGCCAGCGTGCACACCGGTGTTGCGCTGTGGTCGTTTGCCGCGCTCATGCTGCTCCTGGCCGCGACGGCGGCGTCCTTCGATGCCGAGGGGATCTGGGCGCGGGTGCGGGTGTTGCCGTGAGGGCTATCAGCGCCGCGCGAGTCGGTCTCCTCGCGTGCCACGCCTGCGGTCTCTTGCACCGTTCGATCGCCGATACGCACGCCTCGATGTGCAGGCGTTGCGGCGCACCGCTGCACCCGCGCAAGCCCGACAGCGTGACGCGCACCTCCGCGCTATTGATTTCGGCTTATCTCCTCTATATCCCGGCCAATGTCCTGCCGGTGATGGAAACCGGTTCGCTGTTCGGCGCGCAGACCGACACCATCATGAGCGGTGTCGTGTTCCTGTTCGTCACCGGGTCATGGCCGCTCGCGGCGCTCATCTTCTTCGCGAGCATCCTGGTGCCGCTCGCGAAGCTCAGTGCCCTCACCGTTCTCACCGTATCCGTCCAACGGCGCGCCACCTGGGCGCCCGGGTGGCGCGCGCGCCTCTTCCGGATCGTGGCGTTCATCGGCCGGTGGTCGATGGTCGACATCTTCGTGGCCGCGATCCTGGCCGCGCTCGTGCAGTTCCAGGCGTTCGCGACCATCCGGGCCGGTCCGGGCGCGATCGCCTTCGGTGCCGTCGTGGTGCTCACCATGTTTGCCGCAGAGACCTTCGATCCGCGGCTGATCTGGGACCC
>JACCXJ010000109.1 GCA_013697045.1 Gammaproteobacteria bacterium
TCATCCAACACCGACACAAGCGATCGGTACTTCGACTCGATCTGCTCTACCGTGGACGCAATCTGCATCCCGCTTTAAAGCACATCTCTCACACTTTATCAAGTTATTTCTGCGCGATGCCTAAGCCGCCCTACCGCCTCCTCGCGGGCAGAGCGCGGTCGGGCAGAACGCCGAACTCGTGTCGTCCTTGCTCGAGCATCCGGCGATGGCGTAGAGGAACGGAATGATGGCGGCGCCGAGCACCAAGCGTGAATGGTTCATTGGAATCTCTCTCAATGCTGAGTACGGACCTCGAGCGCTGCTGGCAAAACACCTCGTCGGCCCGCCCACTCCGGCCCTGGTGGCATATCGGCTCTCGCGCTGGTGTCGTGGCGGATCCCCGCGAACGCTTGGATCTAAGGGATAAGGATAGGACATTCAACGTGGATGCACAACTCGGGTACGGTTTCGTGGGACAGGCTCGGCGGTGATTTGGCGGTCTGCAAGCGGTCCGCGCGGGGGTGGGAAGCGCTCAGCAGCAGCGGGGCTGACAGCGACCGGCGAAGACCCGCCATCCGTCCGTCAAGGGGCCGGCGCAGTGGGGGGGCAGGGTTAAAGGGGCCGGCCAGGATTAAAGGGTAGAGCCCCGTAGGGTGGGCATCGCCCACCTTGTGCGCCAAACAAGGCCGTAAACGGTGGGCGGTGCCACCCTACCTAACTCGTAGGCGGCCAGCGCGTTCATTCAGACAACGTATGACCTGCTCATCGATCACGGTGAGGCCCTGCGTGGCGGGCAATGAACATGCACCACCATCATTGTCAGGATCACCATCAGGAAACCCCGCACGCCGGTAAAGGTGGGCGCCCGTTCCAGTGTGCGCAGTCCACGCCCGGGTTCGGTTTGTGCCGGCACGCCATTCCCGGATCATTTCCTGCACCCGCCGGCGGCGGCCGATCGAGTTCGACCTGCGTCGACACCCGGTCCTTCGTGGTGGTCCGACATCGATGAGGTGTCCGGCAATGAAAGAACTCGAAGCTCGGCTCCAGGGTCTGGTAGGCATGGACCGGCTGCGCGACGCCGGGGCGGCGCTGATCGCTTCGATGCCCGCCGGCCAGGCTGGATTGCGCGACGAGGTGGTCGCCTGGCAGGCCGAGCTGGCGCGGACCGAGCGGCAGCATCGAACCGATGAACTCGCGCCCATCGACTACGCCAAGGCACGCAAGCGGCTGGCGTTCAAGCTGCTCGCGATCGGCCACGCGGTCGCCGAATCGGAGAACCCTGCGCCGGTCGCTGCGGCGGTCGCCGCGCCGGTGTTCATGTCGTACAACCATGCCGACGCGTCCGCCGCCGGCGAGGTGCGCGCGACGCTCGAAGCGGCCGGCATTCCGGTGCGCATGGATGTGGACGCCATGCCGCCGGGCGCATCGATCCGCGAGTTCATCCGCAACGCCGTCCGGTCCACCTCGGCCACGGTGTGCGTCGTCTCCGAGCGCAGCCTGTTGTCGGGCTGGGTCGGGCAGGAGACGGCCCTCGCGCTGGCGGTGCTCGATCTGTGGGGCGAACGGCGCTTCGTCGCATGCTGCCTGGACATGCGCTTCCTCGACGCGGATTTCCGCCTGGTCGCGACGCAGCTCATCGACGAACGCCTGGCCGGCATCGAGGCGCTGTTCCCCCGCTACGCCGCAGAGCGGCTCGACACGAACGACCTAAACGCCGAGAAGTCCCGCCTGTTTGAGCTGCGCCACCAGCTCGGCAGCATCCTCGCGCGGCTGCGCGGCAGCCTGTGCCTGGACATCCGGCCCGAGGCGCGCGCCGCCAGCTTGGTGCGCCTTGCGCAATCGCTGCGAGGGCCTGCATGAGCGCGATGCCGATGAACTGGTCGCACGATGTCGTGCACCGGTCGGTGGAAATCCGCGCGCTGGTCGCCAGCAACGAAGTGCCGGTCGCCATCAAGAAGGCGATGGACTTCGTGCGCGACTTCTCCAAACGCTACGAGGACGAGGTCGAGAGCACCGTCATGAGCATGGAATGGCGCCAGATCGAGGACGGCTACCGCAGCGAGCAGATCGACTTCGCGCAGGCCAGCGCGGCGCGCAAGAAACTCGCGCGCCAGTTGCTCGGGCTGATCCGCGCCGTCGAAGACGGCTTGCGCGAGGAGCTTCGTCATGCCTGAACAGCCCGAACCCGGCCTCGACATCGAGAGCTCGGCACGTGCGGTTCGCATCGACATCCGGGACGGTGCGCGCAGCGGCGCACAGGCGCTCACTCACTTTGCCGAACGTTTTGCCGCCGACCCGGCGCTGCGCGACGAGGCGCTGGTATTGCGCATGGCCGCCCCGGAGCAGGGCTCCGGGGCAGCGCACCCGACGCTCGAGCGGGAGATGCTTGAACTGGTCGACCGCATCGTCGCCGACTACGCCGACGGCGGCGCTGAGGCGCTGCGGCAGCGCGAGCGCACCTACAGCCAGCTGCGCGAGCACGTTCTACGCAAGGCGCCGAGCGAGGAGCTGGCCTTCGTCGGCGAAGGCATCACCAAGGCCTACCGCGGCTCGGACTTCGCGCTCGCCACGCTCGACCTGACGCTGCGGCTCGGCCAGATCACCGGGGTCGTGGGGCAGAACGCTCATGGCAAGACGACGCTGCTGCGCATCGTGGCCGGCGAGTTGCGCCCCGACCAGGGAACCCTCGCCTACCCGCTGCTGGGCGAGGGTGGCGAGCGCATCGACTGGGTGCGCGTCAAGCGCAGCCTCGCCTTCGTGCCGCAGGAGCTGCCGGCCTGGCGCGGGTCACTGCGCGATACCCTGCACTTCGAGGCCGCCCTACGCGGCATCCGCGGCGCACGCAACGAAAGCGAGGTGAATTTCGTGATCGAGCGGCTCGGGCTTGGCGATCACCTCGGCAAAACCTGGAGCCAGCTCTCCGGCGGCTACAAGCTGCGTTTCGCGCTCGCGCGTGCGCTCGTCTGGAAGCCACGAATTCTGGTGATGGACGAGCCGCTCGCCAACTTGGACATCAAGGCTAAGAGCGTACTGCTGCAGGACGTCCGCGATCTGGCACGTTCCTACCGTTACCCGATCGCGGTGCTGATGAGTTCCCACGAGCTGTACGCGTTGGAGACCGTCTGCCAGCAAATGGTCTTCCTCAACCAGGGGCAGGTGGTCTACGTCGGCCCGGCGGACGCGGTGGGCAGCGACCTCGAGCGCAACGAATACGAGCTGCGCACCTCGTTGAAACTCTCCGAGCTGCAGGACCGGCTGCGCGGCACCGGCGTCGAGGAGGTGCGCGAAGACGGTGGCAATCTCACGTTGCGCACCGTGCGCAGCATGGACCACCAAAGCCTGCTGCGCCTGCTGATCGACCGGGGTGTGGACATCCAGGCCTTCCGCGACAACAGCCGGTCGGTACGACGGCTGTTCCAGTGAGTCGGCCAGGCATGTGGGCTCGGCTCGACCGCTGGCTGGACCAGGCTCACGCGCGGTTGCTGCCAGCCGCGCTGCGCCGCCTGGACGACTGGACCCTGAAGCAACAGCCGCTGCTGTGGCGCAGCCGCCTCGTGCCGGCGCTCTCGCTCGCGCTGCCGCTGGCTGGCCTCGGCCTCGCACTCGGCCTGGTGGTGCCGATGACGACGCAGAACGTCTGGACCGAAGCGCAGATCGGGAACGCGGTGAGCCTCGCCGACATGCTCATGCTGATCGCCATCTTTTTCTGGGCGCGCATCCAGCTCCGCTACGCGGTCGGCGAGCTGCGTCTTGTGGACCAGTTGCACTCGGCCATGTACAACGTGCTGGCCATCGCCGCCTTGTCGCTGCCCTCGCAGGCCCTGCACGGCGCCCTGAGCTACCGCGTGGCGCGCGTCATGCCGAGCCAGGAGTTCCAGGAGCACTGGGGCTTCCACCAGAAGTGGGATTTCTGGTGTTGCTCGGGCAAGGTCGAGCCTGCCGCCGTGGCTGCCGAGCGGGAGCGGCTGGACGCCTCGCTGCGCCGGTTCGGTCTGTCCACCGATGGGGAGATCCTGCCCGAAGGTGCCCTGCCCGAAGGCACCCTGCCCGAAGGCATCCTACCCGAAGGCCAGGACTTATGCCCGAGGCGACCCGCCCCGTGCCTGCTTATGCGCGACACCCAGGGAAACGTGCGCCCGCACCTACTCGCTGAGAGGCTTCGCAGCATCGCCACGCACCAAACGGCTGCGTCGGCGGGGGTCTGGCAGATGCTAGCGTTCGCCGTCCGCGGGCTGGCCGACCGGGCGGCGGCGATCGGCGTCGCGGCGCTGCTGCTCATGCTGCTGGCCGTGCCGCGCCATGTCTGGCCACGGCGTTTTGTGCGCTTCGACCCGCTCAGCGGGCGCCGCCGTCTGGAGCTGCGCCTGTGGTTGCCCCAGGTCCTGACCCGGCTGGACCGGCGCCTGCTGCTGCACCGGCCGATGTTCTGGGCCACCCGGGCGCATGTATTCCTCTTTCACGCGTTGACGCTGGGATTGGTGCTGTCGCTGCTGAGCCTGCTGCTGCTGGTGCAGCTGATGCCGACCTCGGATCTGTGGGACGCACTCGATAAGATCGGAGGGAAGCCCCTCAACTTTTACATGGTCATCGGGTTCTTCGCGCTGAGCCCCATCCTCTGGGCGTTGACCTGCCGCAGCCGCCACATCCCGGCTGTGACGCGGCCCGAGCTGCGCAACATGACGGCGGCCTTCTTCCTGGCCAACCTGCCGCTGCCGTTCCTGCTGCTTATATCCAGCTTCCTCGGCGGGCTGATGGGCGGCACCGCCGGCCCGACCGATGCGGTTTTGGGCGCAGCGGCCTTTACTCTGTGGTCTGTGACCCCGGTTGTGGCCGCTGCGCTCGTCGCGAACTTCTCGAGCCGTACCGATACCCTGGTCGGGCTGGCGGTCGGTTTGCCGCTGATGTTCGGACCTCTCTTTCTGGCGGGGTTGTTCAGTCTGTCCAAAGTAGGAGGGACGGTGTTCCTTGCCGCCGTGCCACTCGTCTGGCTGATCGCGGAGCGCTTGCTGGTTCGACGCGTGGCTGCCGTATCCGCGATACCGTCTCGACGCAGGCTGCTGCTGTCGGCCGTGCTGGTGACGGCCGCGCCTGCCGCGTGCATCAACCCGAGCTTTGCGGTCTATGACGGCACGTCTGTATTCCTGAAGGGGGAGAGCTTGGCCATAACGACGGCCATTTCGCTCTTGCTCCTCACGCTGATGGTTTTCGGCTGGGGCGTGACGTCCTGCCTGCAACTGCTGGTTCGCGCGCGCTATGCGCCGCGCGACGAGTAGGCCGGCAGGCGGATGCCACGCGCCGTCAGCGCAGGGTCATGTCCACGCGCAGGCAGCGCGCTTCGAGTAAAGGCGAGTAAAGGGACCAGTCACATAGGGTGGGCATCGCCCACCGTTTACGGCCTTGTCGGCGCACAACATGGGCGATGTCCACCCTACTCGCCTACCCCTCACTCCGCCGCGGGGCCTGCAGCGGGGGTGAAGGAATGACGCGGAAACACGAGCGAAACCAGGCAGGCCTATCGCGCGAGACGCGCCGCGCTCATCAAGCAGGCCGCGGCGTCCCGGCCGCGATGAGGATCTCCGCGAATTCCCGGAACGCCCCGTGGCCGCCGTGGGCGGCGCACACGATGTGGGCCTTCTCCCGAACATCTACGAAGGCATCGCCGGGACAGGCGGATAGGCCCGCGAGGGCCATGGCCTCGAGGTCGTTGACGTCGTCCCCGATGTAGGCGAGGGCGGTGAGCGGGAGGCCGCGACGCGCGGCGATGGCCTGTAACACCGCGGCCTTGTCCTCGATGCCGAGATGGCATTCGCTAATAGAGAGCTTTTCGGCGCGCTTTTTCAGCGCTGGCGAGACCTCGCCGGAGACGACGGCCGTGTCGATCCCCGCGTGCTTGCGGAGGCGCTCGACACCCATGCCGTCGCGGATATGGAAGCGCTTCGAGACCTCGCCGGCAGCCGAGTAATAGACGCCACCGTCCGTCAAGACTCCATCGCAATCACTCACCAGGAGCCGGATCCCTCGCGCCCGCTCGATGATCTCGGGCGTGAGCGCGGCGCAAGCGTCAGACGGCATGGTCGGGCATGCGTTTTCGCGGCGGCGCCGGCCGTGGCTTATTTACAGGGGGCCTCTGGCCGGCGGGTCGATTCCCGGAGGGTTTATTGCCGGAAGGTCTATTAGCATACGGATTGGCATCCTGGCGGAGCTCGACGCGCAACGGGGTGCCCTCGATCCCCAGGGCCTCGCGCAGCGCGCGCTCGAGATAACGCCGGTAGGGCTCGGGCAGGCTCGCACTGCGATGTCCGTGCACCACGACGCGCGGCGGGTTGTGACCGCCGAGATGCGCGTAACGGAGCTTGATGCGCCGGCCCGCGACGAGCGGCGGGGGATGGTCCGCGACGGCGCGCTCCAGGATGCGGGTCAGGGTCCCGGTCTGGACCTTTACGAAGGCCGAGGCATGGGCCCGATCGATGGAAGCGTAGAGCCCCCCGACACCGCTGCCGTGCAAGGCCGAGAGGTAATGGACCCGGGCGAAATCCAGGAACGTGAGCCGCCGGTCCACTTCCTTGTGGACATGGTCGCGCTGCTCGGGGTGGAGCCCGTCCCATTTGTTCACCGCGACCACGAGCGCTCGCCCCGCCTCAATGACCATGCCGAGCAACGCGGCATCCTGCTCGGTGACCGAGTCGCCGGCATCCAGGACCACGACCACCACATGGGCGCCATCGATCGCCTGCTGGGTCTTGACGACGCTGAAGTGCTCGACGGTCTCGCGGATCCGGGCGCGGCGCCGCATGCCCGCCGTGTCGATGAGGACATAGGGCCTGCCGTGACGCACGAACGGCACCGCGATGCTGTCGCGCGTGGTCCCGGGCCGATCGTAGACCACCACGCGCTCTTCCCCGAGCATGCGGTTGACGAGCGTGGACTTGCCCACGTTGGGCCGGCCGACGATGGCGACACGCGTGCCGGCATCGGGGATCGGATCCGACTGGATCGGATCCCCTTGGGCCGGGTCCACAGGGACGTGCCCAAGCGTGCTCTCGAGGAGCGCCACAAGTCCTTCCCGGTGGGCGCTGGAGATGGCGAGCGGGGTGCCGAGCCCCAGATCGAAGAACTCCGCGACGGCGATCTCCGGATCGAGCCCCTCGGTCTTGTTGACCGCGATCTGGACCGGTTTCCCGAGGCGCCGCAGACGGCGCGCGATGTCCCGATCCCCGGCCGCCATCCCCGCGCGACCATCGACCACCAACAGCACCACATCGGCCTCCGCCGCCGCGCGCAGGGCCTGGTCTCTGACCAGCGCCGCGAGCCGCTCGGTCGTCTCCCCGAGACCGCCGGTATCGACGCAGAGATAACGGCGTTCGCCGAACGTCCCGTGCCCCACGATCCGATCGCGCGTGAGCCCGGGGCTATCCGCGACCAGGGCATCGCGGCTCCGGGTGAGCTGGTTGAACAGGGTCGATTTGCCCACGTTCGGCCGCCCGATGATGGCGAGCACGGGTGTCATGGGGCAACCCGATAGGTGCCCAAGGTGCCGCCGCTGCTGTAGGCGATCACAACGTCGTCGACGACCAGCGGCGCGGCCATGATGCGCTCGTCATCGAGCCGCACGCGCGCGGCCAGCTTGCCGTCTTCACGGCTGAGCCAGTGCAGATAGCCCTCCACGTCGCCGACCACCACATAGTCGCCCGAGCGGGCCGGGGCGGTCAGGGCGCGGCCGGCGAGCTGTTCTTGTTCCCAGTTGGCGCTGCCCGTCGAGCGATCCAAAGACCAGATGTGACTCCGATCGTCGGTCACATAAAGGTTGTCCTCGTCCACCCCGAGGCCGGCATAAGACGATAAGGTCTTGTCCCAGACCGCCTCGCCATTCTGAAGGTCGAGCGCCGCGACACGACCCTGGAAGGTAGCGACATACAGGTGGTCGTCGTAGAGGATCGGTTCGGCGTCGATGTCCACCATGCGTTCGAGGTCCGAGCGGCCGTGCGGCTGGGCGACGCTGACCTCCCAGGCCGGCTTGCCGGTCTTGACCTCCAGGGCCACGAGCACCCCGCTGTCGAAGCCCACGATCGCAAGGTCTTCGGACAAGACCGGCGCGCTGGTCCCGCGCAGGGTCAAGACCGGCACCTGCTTGTCGTAGACCCAGACCCGCGTCCCGGCGGTGGCATCGATGCCGAAGACCTTGCCGTCCACGGTCCGCACCACGGCCACGCCGTGCTCGATCCGGGGCGGCGCGAGCACCTCGCTGCTGACCGCCGCAGTCCAGACCGGAGAGCCATCCGCCTGGGACAGCGCCAGCACCTCCCCATCCGAGGTGCCGACCAAGACCAGGCCCTCGCCGAGGCCCGGCCCCCCGGAGATGGGTAGGTCGGTGTCGCGTTCCCACAGGGCGTCGCCGCTCTCGATGCCGATGGCGCTGACGGTCCCTTCCCGATCGGCCACGTACACGGTGCCCTCGGCAGCCGCCGGCGCGAGCTTCAGGAACAGCGCATCGGTGCCCTCGCCTACGTCATCGGTCCAGAGCTCCTGGATCGCGATGCTCGGCTCGAGCTCCTGGAGTGGGGTGGGGACCTGTGCCGGCTCTTCCTCCTCCAGCAGATCGCTCATGTACTCCGGGATCCCGCAACCCGGCAGGACCGTCAGAAGGGCCAATACGATACAAAGAATCCAGAGGGACCCTGACCCTGCCCATCGCTCACGCCCTGCCCATCGTTGACGCCCGCCCGATCGTTCACACACGCCCCATCGTACCCACATGGGGATCAGGGCGCCGGATCGGAGATCCCGAGGGCGTCCAGTTTGAGCTGCAAACTGGTTTGACTTGGCGGGCCGGACTCGCCGGCCCCGCCGGCCAGTTTCAACGCCTCCTCGTAGGCCTGGCGCGCCTCGGGTAAGCGGCCCTGCGCGCGCAGGACATCGCCTTTGAGCTCTTGATAGCTGGCGGACTCGGGACCGTCCTTCAACTCTTCGACCAGCGACCAGGCCTTGTCGGTCTCACCCGCTGACAAGAGGACGCGCGCGAGACGCAGCTTGGCGAGGCGCTTGAGCGATGCGTGGCGGGTGTGATCCAGCACCCATTGCAGATGTTCCCGGGCCTTCTGTAGATCGCCGGCCTCGACCGCGAGCCGCGCCAGGGCGAGGGTCGCGAACGACGCGTACACGGTGCCGTCGTGCTCATCGAGGATCTGCTCGGCCTGCCCGGCCAGGGTGTCGGTCTTGTTCTCGGTCAGCGCCGTCACGAGCTGCTCGAAACGGCTGGAGGCTTGCTCGGCACCCACATGCGCCTCCGCCTGCCAGGCCCGCCACGCATACAGCCCGCCGAGACCGATGCCCACCCCGGCGAGGATCGGCATGCCGTTCTTCCGCCACCAGGTCTTCAGTGCGTCGACTTGTTCTCGGTCCGATGAATAGGGATCCATGCCGACTCCAGCCTAAACGGATGAAAAAATTTACGCCTGTTCTTTCAGCGGACGCCCGAGCACCCGCGCGATGTGTCCGGCGAGATCCCCTTGCCCGACGCTCTCTTGCTTGCTCGTCTCGTACATCAGCTTCATACCCGCGACGCCCTGCCGCACCTCGTCCGCGCCGAGGATCACCGCGATCCGCGCCCCACTCTTGTCCGCCCGCCGGAATTGGGCCTTGAACCCGCCACCACCACAGTGGGTCGAGAGCCGGAGGCCCGGAAGCGCATCGCGCAGGGACTCGCCCAGCGGCAGGGCTGCGCGCACCGCCTCCTCGCCGACCGCGATCACAAAGACGTCGCAGGCGCCCTCCCCGCCCCCGTCGCCACCGGCTTCTAGGAGCGCGACGATGCGTTCCAGCCCCATGGCGAACCCGACCGCCGGGGTCGGCGCCCCACCGAAACACTCGACCAGGCCATCGTAACGCCCGCCGGCGCAGAGGGTCCCCTGAGCCCCGAGCCGGTCGGTGATCCATTCGAACACCGTGCGATTATAGTAATCGAGGCCCCGCACCAAGGTCGGGTTGATCACATAGGCGATCCCGGCCTCGTCCAGCAAGTCCCGGAGCACCCGGAAATGCTCGGCCGATCCGGGGTCCAGATATTCGACGAGCCGGGGCGCGTCGGCGATGAGCGGCTGCATGCCGGGCTCCTTGCTATCAAGGATCCGGAGCGGGTTGCGATCGAGACGCCGGCGGCTGTCTTCGTCCAGGCTCGATTCGTAACGACCGAAATAGTTCCGCAGCGCCTCCCGATAGACGGCCCGTGCCGGGGCGTCGCCGAGCGAGTTGACCTCGAGCCGCAGCGCGCCCAGGCCGAGCGCCCGCCAAAGCCGCGCCGTCAGGGCGATGATCTCCGCATCGATATCGGGCCCGGCCATGCCGAAGGCCTCGGCCCCGATCTGGTGGAACTGCCGATAGCGGCCCTTCTGCGGCCGCTCGTGGCGAAACATGGGACCCGCGTACCAGAGCCTCTGGATCTGGTTGTATAGGAGCCCGTTCTCGAGCCCGGCCCGCACACAACCGGCGGTTCCCTCCGGTCGCAAGCTCAGGCTGTCGCCATTGCGGTCCAAGAAGGTGTACATCTCCTTTTCGACTATGTCGCTATCCGACCCGAGGGAACGTGCATACAGGCCCGTGTGCTCGACTATCGGCAGGCGGATCTCGCGATAGCCATAGGCCGAGAGCACCGAATGCACGGTCTCCTCCATCCACCGCCAGCGCCCGCTGTCCTCGGGCAGGATGTCCTTCATGCCGCGTACGGCTTTGAACTGGCCTTCCAAGTGAACGGCCGGGGGAACGGGCTTACTGACGCCCGTCGGCCGGGGGGGGAGCACCGACCGTGAAGCGCGCCACCCGGCCGTGCGACCAGGGGGTGAAGTCGAACGGCTTGCCGTTGTAGAAGACCTCGACATCGGGGGCATTGCCGAGCACCACGCGAAACGGCGGCTCGCCGGCGACGTTGATGATCTGACCGGCGGCCGCCAGGGCGTAATAGAGCTTGGCGCCGCGCGCGTCCTGAACCTCGGTCCACGACTCACGGTCGAGCTCCAGCACCAGCTTGTGGCCCGCCGCAAGGAGGGCATCGGGCTGCGACAACTCGGTTGGCGATAGTTCGATCGGCGCTTCCACAGCCGCCGGAGCCGAAGACGGAGGCGCGCCCGCGTCGGCGACCGTACCGGGCTCGGGCCGGGTGGCGGCCGGCTCGGGCGCCGTCGCTGCCGGACCGGCGGGCGGGGTCTCGGGATGGGGTACGACCCCGTTCGCCGTGCCCGGCGCGGCGCGGATCTCGGGCGCAGTCGGCGCGCTGGCCACGGCGGGCGCCTCGGGTTCTGCGACTCCCGCATCGAGCCCTGCATCGATAGCGGCATCATCGACCACGGGGCTGCGAAAAGATGCCACCGTGAGTCCCACGAGCACCACGACGACGGCCAGGGTGGCGACCTTGAGCCCGCCGCCGGGCATCACATTCTGGCGCATCAGCCGGCCGCTGCGAGCGGTCACGACCACCGGCATCTCGGCGCTCGGCAGTAGCGCGAGCACGCTGTCCTCGCCGAGTCCCACGATGTGGGCATAGGCCCGAACATAACCCCTGACGTAGATCGGCGCCAACCCCTCCAGACGATCTTCTTCGATGGCACGCAACACCGCCACCGGCACCCGGATCCGCTGCGCGATGTTCTCGATGGGGATGCGGCGCGCCTCGCGCGCCTGGCGCAGGCGCGCGCCCAGGGACGGGGGCGGGCTCGTGCCGCCGGACCC
Organism: Gammaproteobacteria bacterium; assembly: GCA_013697045.1. Classification (GTDB taxonomy): domain Bacteria; phylum Pseudomonadota; class Gammaproteobacteria; order JACCXJ01; family JACCXJ01; genus JACCXJ01. The sequence goes on from JACCXJ010000109.1 coordinate 11,698, forward strand.
TGGTTTATTGCCCAGAGACTTATTGTCCGACCGTTTCGCCATGGTCACCGCGACGCTCCGATTCCATCAACAGGCGGGTCTCCTCCGATTCCGGAAAGCGGCCCTTGAGGGCCACGGAATAGGTCCCCACCGCATCCGCATCCCCGAGTTGGCGCTCCACGCGCACGCCGAGCCAGAGACTACGCGGGCTGTGCTTCGCGACCTCCGAGTAACGCGCGAGATAGCCGCGGGCCTTGAGAAACTGGCCCTGGCGATAACTCACCTCGGCCATCTCCAGGAGCGCGGCCGGTACGTTCGGGTTGCGATCGAGCGCCGCGCGCAGCTTTTCTTCCGCGCGGGCGAGATCGCCCTGGCGGGCGGCGCACACCCCCTGATTGGTGAGCGCGATCTCGGGGGTCGGATACAGCGGGTTCGCCAGGGCCTTCTCGAACATCATGTCGGCCTCCGCATCGCGGCCCACCTGGCATAGGTACTGGCCGTAGTTGCTCCAGGCGCCCGAGTCCTTGGGGTCCAGATCGACCGCCTTGCGGAAAAACTCCTCGGCCTTGTCCATCTGACCGGTGCGCCGGTACACCTCGCCCAACATGCTGTAGGCGCTCGAATAATTGGGATCGTCCTCCAGGGCCTTCTTGAGCTTGACGATGGCGGTATCGTAATTGCCCGTCTTCATGTACTCGACGCCGAGCTGGGTATTGATCGCGGCCTTGTCGCTGGGGATATAGCTCGGATCCGGGATCTCCTCGGTCGTGGCACAGCCCGCGAGCGCGAGCGCCAAGAATGGCGCGCAGCCCCGTTTCATGCGGCCTTGTCTCATAGCGTGGCCCCCGCTGCGACGGCGGGCCGGTGGCGGGCGGCGCGCGCCATGACCTTGCCCACCAACTGGCCGCAGGCCGCGTCGATGTCCTCGCCCCGGGTCCTGCGGGTGATGCTCATGATGCCCCCCGACAGCAGCACCTCCCGGAAACGCTCGATGACCTCGGGCGGCGAGCGGCGATAGGGGCTCTGCGGGATCGGGTTGAAGGGGATCAGATTGACCTTGGCCGGGACCCCGCGCAGGCGCTTTACCAGCTCGCGCGCACAGGCGAGGTCGTCGTTGACCCCTTCGAGCATGACATATTCGAAGGTGATGCGGGTGTCGGTGGCCTCGGCGTAGCACCGGCAGGCGGCCAGGAGCTCGGCGATCGGATAGCGCTTGTTGATCGGCACCAACTCGTCGCGCAGCGCATCCACGGGCGCGTGCAGGGACACGGCCAGGCTCACCGGGCAGCGCTCGCGCAGGCGCTCGATCTGGGGCACGACGCCGGCGGTGCTCAAGGTGACGCGCCGCCGCGACAGGCCGTAGGCGTTGTCATCCAGCATAAGCCTCATGGCCGGCACCACGTTGTCGAGGTTCAGGAGCGGCTCCCCCATGCCCATCAAGACCACATTGGTGATGGCCCGATGGGTGATGACCCGACTGGTGATAAGGGGTTCCCCACGCGGCACTTGCCCGAGACAGCGCGCCGCCAGCCACACCTGGCCGATGATCTCGGCCGCCTCGAGGTTGCGCCCGAAACCCTGTTTACCGGTCGCGCAGAAGCTGCAATCGAGGGCGCAGCCGACCTGCGAGGATACGCACAGGGTGCCGCGCCCGGGCTCCGGGATGAACACCGTCTCGACCGCGTCGCCCCGCGCGAGGCCCAGGAGCCACTTGCGCGTCCCATCCCGCGATGCGCGATCGGCCGTGACCACCGGGGGGACAACCGTGGCGATCTCCGTGAGCCGCGCGCGCAGGGTCTTGGCCAGATTGCTCATCGCCTGGAACTCGGCGACGCCCTGCTGGTGCAACCATTTCATGACCTGCGTGGCACGAAACGGCCGCTCGCCGATGCCGGCGAAGAAGCCCTCCAATGCGTCCCGGTCGAGTCCCAGCAGATTGGTAACGCCGCTCATTCGCCTGCCACCGTCACCCACCGGTAGGGGTGGACCCCCGTATCCGCCCGCCCCCTGTCCGCCCAGCAAATTGGTAACGTCGCTCACCCCGTTTCTCAACCACCCAGTGTGCGGATCTCCTCGGACGAAAACAGGCACGCGATCTCTCTCTGTGCCGTCTCGGTGCTGTCCGAGCCGTGCACCGCGTTACGGTTGGTCGCGGTCCCGAGATCGGCGCGGATGGTACCGGGCGCCGCCAGCTTCGGATTCGTATGGCCCATGATGGCGCGGTTCCTGGCCACCGCCTGCTCACTCTCCAGCACCATCACCACCGACGGACCCGAGGCCATGAAGGCCGTGAGGTCTTCAAAGTAGGGCCGGCCCTCGTGTCCCCCATAGATCCCCAAGAACTGCTGCCGGGAGAACACCAGCATCTTGAGCGCGGCCACCCGGAGGCCGTCCTTCTCGAACCGGGAGATGATCTCGCCGATGTAGTTCTTGTGCACTGCATCAGGCTTGATGATGGAAAGGGTAACTTCAACTGTCATGAAGAGGTCTTGAAAAGGACTTGAAAAGGATAGGAGAAAGACCCGCCGCCCGCACCCCTTATTATAGGTTCGAAAGGGCTTTGGCGAAACCTCTCCGGCGCACCCGACACCGCCTCGCCGCGCCGTAAGGGCGCGTGGCTCGTGCCCAGGGGCACCGCACGGGCGCGGATCTTACCCCAGGTGGCGCGGGGCGCTGCCCATCCCCTTTGATGGGCGACATGCTTCACCAGTTCCGGCGAGCTGTTCATACCGGACCCTTCCGTCGCTAAGATGCCCCTCTGCGCCCCATGATCCGGCCTTCGCAGAGCAGCAGGAGGACAAGCATGATCTTTCGACAACTCTTCGACCCCGATTCCTGCACCTACACCTATCTGATCGGCAGCACCGGCATGAAAGAGGCGGTGCTCATCGACCCCGTGGACGGCCATCTCGAGGACTATCTGGACTTGCTCCGGCGGCTCGGGCTCAGCTTGAAGTATTCGATCGAAACACACGTGCACGCCGACCATATCACCGCGAGTGGCCGGCTGCGCCAGCAGACCGGTGCCGAGACGGCGGTGAGCCGGCTGTGCGGGGCCATGGGTGCGGATCATCAGCTCACGGATGCTTATGTGCTCGGTTTCGCCGGCGGGGAGGAGATCAAAGTGCTCGCCACCCCCGGCCACACGCCGGGCAGCAGCTCGTTCCTGTGGCGGGACCGGGTCTTCACCGGCGACACCCTCCTCATCAACGGCTGTGGCCGCACGGATTTTCAGGGCGGCGACCCCGGGGCGCTGTACGATAGCATCACTGAACGCCTGTTCGCGCTGCCCGCCGAGACCCTGGTCTATCCCGGCCACGATTACCACGGCCGTCGGGTGAGCTGCATCGGTCAGGAGCGCGCCATCAACCCGCGCCTCGCCGGCACCCGTGAGCAGTTCATCGAGATCATGCAGCGTCTCGATCTCCCCAAACCGCGCCGCATCGACGAGGCGGTCCCACGGAACCGCCTGTGCGGTCTGCACGAGGAAGAGGTACGCCAGGGGTGATGGTGCGGGAGCGATGCTCCGGATCTCGGCCAACGATCCCCGATAACCGGTGACGACCGCGAGCTTGCCACCGTCCGAGTACAAAGGGACGACCCGAGCAGCATTCAAGGGGTCATCTGTGGACCGGTCCTGCTCCGCATGGGACGTTTCGTCCCGTGCAATGGATCTAATCGTCATGGCCGTTTGCGTATGCGCGGCATCCGCTGACCGTCCGTTTCCCGCACTTGCAGTCGCTCGACGGACTGCTCGATGCGATCGAGCTGCGTTTGCAGATCCTTGATCTCGTGGCCGAGGGCGCCTTCCTTGCGCTCGACTTTCTCCACATCCCGACGCACCAGGAACGCCGCGATGTTGGCGCTAATGAGCGAGAAGAAGACGAGCCCCAAGAAAGTCAAGACCCCACCGATGAGGCGCCCCGCGGTGCTCTTGGGCACGACGTCCCCGTAACCGACGGTGGTCAAGGTCACCCAGGCAAACCAGATCCCATCCCCGATGGAGGAAATCGCCGGGTCCACCTGAGTGATCACGATGCCCGAGACCAACGTGATGACGATGGCGATCAAGAGCGTGTAGCCGAGGTGGTTGCGCAGGAGCACGTGCCGCACGCTGGGGATGAACTGCACGAGGAGCACCAGCATCAGCAAGAGTCGGAGTTGCCGGAGGAGCCCGACCAAAGGCGTATAGTCCCAAAGGATCGGGAACCCGGCTACGATGATCGCGACGTTCATCCAATTGTCGACCAGATAGCCCCTTCGATCGCGAACGAGCGAAACGAGCACGACCGTCTCTATGAGAAAGAACAGCCAGACGATCCAGTCCGATAGGCGGAGAAATCGCTGACCCAACTGCCCGGTGGCCTCGAGATACCATTGAACGAATATCCAAGAGGCCACCAGCAGCATGGGCCACTCGAACCGTTTACCCCAACGCTTTCGTGGTCCGCGACACCGGAGAGGCCGACCAGCTTATGAAACTTCATACCGTGCGTGGTGCAGGATAGGAGGTAGCAGAACGCCGAGCAGAGCCCCGGATGGCCACGGTCGCGGTGCTCCCGGTGCGGTAGTGCGCCTGCATCGCAGGGGGCAGAGCATGATGAGATCGGGCCTCCGTCAGGCGCGCATATTGGTTGTCCGGCCGCGCGCCGTCAACGTAGCGGGACCCGACCCGCTAGACGCCTGGCCTTCGGGCATCGGGCCGCGGGACACGCGGCACATGAACTATGGGATGCTGCTCGTCGGATCGCTCGCGGCCTTCGCCTATGCCTTGAGCCAACGCGTCCCACTCGGCCTCGATGTGATCCGGGACCGCAAGGCGCTGTTTAGATAGCGTGCCGGCCAGATCGAGAACTGTCTATACCTTGAAGCTCGTGAACAGGGACGAGCGGCCCCAAATCGCTATGACCTCCATCCCGAGGGGATCCCCGGATTGGACCTGTCTGCGGACGGGCCGATCTAGGCGGAGGTCGGCGCGGTCGTCGAGATCCCGGTGCGCCTGATGGCGGAGGAGTCGCGCCTCGAGTCCCGCAGCACGCCCGTCACGTTCATCCTCATCGCAGCCGACGATGACCGGCCGTCGCGGTTCGGGAAGAGGCCCGCTTCCTCGGCCCGCGGCCCTGAGCCCGCCCCGATCGCCTCTCGATCCGAGCACCCTGGTACCGGGAGCCCTTACATCTGGCTCCTGATCTCGATCCCGGCCCCCGTCGTCACCCTGGCGCTCGCGATCGCGTCGGATGACACCACCCCCGACGATGCCCCGGCGCACGGCGCCGTGTCATCGCACGAGAGCGGCTGAGGCTTGTCACGGCGGATACGGGATATATACCGGCCACGCACATAAATTACCTCCGTAGATCCCCTCTCCCTCCGGGAGAGGGCTAGGGTGAGGGGATCGAGAAAGGGCGATTCGTAACCGTGCGCGGGTATACCGCTCGATCAAGCGGCGGCGTGATGGCGTCGCTTATCGAGAGGCAGACGCCCTTTGGCGTTCTTCACCCCCGGCCTCACGTCTGAGGGACGCCCCACGCCCTTGCCCGACACGGTTCGAAGAGCCGCCGGTGCCGGTGCCGGCTTCGATCCCCTCCCCGCGAACGAACCCCCCGGCCCCGCCGACGACGCCGGCACGGCCCGACCGGCGCACCGCGCCATGACGCACTACCGGCCATTCAATATTGTAACTACTTGACTGTACGAGTAGACTTTGACCCGTAGCCTCTCCCTGCGGGCCGCTATCGGGTGCTACAAAAGGGCGCGGCTATACGGACATCGTCCGTGTTATAACACGGACGGCCTCCGGCTACTCAATGTTAGGCCCGGAAGGAGCATTAGCAATGACTGAATTACTTGAACGTGTGATAGCGAAAGTCAAGATGCTCCCCGAAGCGGAGCAGAACACGATCGCTACGCTTATCCTTGAGGAACTCGAAGATGAAGCACGATGGGAGGCAGCATTCGCGCGTTCTCAGGATGCTCTCGCCAAACTGGCAGCAGAAGCTTTGGCCCAGGATGGTGCAGGAAGAACACAAGAGCTTGACCCGGATGCGCTGTGAGGTCACGTACCACAGAGCGCTTCCGCAGGGCATTGGCCAACCTACCTCCCCAGATTCGGGTACAGGCACGGGAAGCTTACCGGCATTTCCAGAACGATCCGGCGTATCCAAGTTTGCACTTCAAACAGGTGCATTCAAGCCTTCCGATCTACTCTGTGCGCATTGGTAAAGGCTATCGTGCTGTTGGGCAGCGGGATGAGAAGGGTATTCTGTGGTTTTGGATTGGGTCTCATGCCGAATATGATAAGCTGCTTTCCCAGCTATAACCACGTGGCCTAATCGGGTAGCCGGGGGTGCTTAGCCCCCAGCCCCCACACCACCTAGCATGCGGGTCCGCACTAGCAGCCTGTCGGACTAAGGTTGAACGGTAAAGCGGAAGTGCAGGTGCTGGGCGCGACCATCGTGGGTCGGGCGGTCATTGATGCTGTAGGGACGGTGAAATGATGATGATCGGATCGATCCCT
>JACCXJ010000127.1 GCA_013697045.1 Gammaproteobacteria bacterium
CGGCGCGGTGTTCGTGTACCTCGTCCTCGAACAGGTCATCAACCGCATGTTGGCGGCCGATCTCGCCACCGGGCAGTCCATCTGTTTTCTCATGCCTCGGCACTTCCTCGCGGCCTTGTTCTTGACCCTGATCGCGAGCCTCCTCGGCGCCGTGCTCGGCGGCATCCGCGCCGCCCGTATCGAGCCCTCGGATGGGCTGCGTGAGGTTTGATGGGCACCTTCGCAGGCGCTCACCGCACGCCGACCAGAAAGGCGGCGGGTGGCATGATGGGTATCTCCCGCCAGGGGTGCATCTCGGTCAAGTGCGGGTCGCTGGCGATGATGAGCTCGGCACCAGATGTCTCGGCCAGTTCGAGGAATTTGTTGTCTTTCGGATCAGGGCAGTCGGTCACGGTCCGCGCAACATCGAACATCCGGACGCGATGCTGAAAGCCGACGAAAAATTCGCGTCGGGTGTACTCGGCAGCGTAGCGGTCAAACTTGGTGCGCATCAGGACGGTCTCCAGTTCAGCCAGCGTCTCGGATGAAGCACAGACATCGAAGAGTAGCAATGCCTTTTCGAGGGCCAGTGCCGGCACCGACTCGGGGCGAATCGCCGCGCTGACGAGCACGCCCGTGTCGATGACGACCCGCCTAGCGAAGCTCATGCACCAGACGGTTTACGTCGGCATCCGTCAGGGCAGGCGCGTCTCCCTGTGCTTGAGCAGCAACCTGGCTGCGGTACTGTGAATACCAGCGCGAGGCTGCCTCCCGCCGCTTGCGCAGATCGACTAGCTCCTGCATATCGTGCTCCGAGATGACATAGGCCACTGTTCGCCCACGCCGGGTGACCTCGACAGGTTCGCGCTGACATCGGTCGATCAATTCGCCGAACCGGTTTTGCGCCTCGACAGAGGTGAAGGTAATCATGTTCGACTCCACGAAGTAGACGGTCTAGCTATGCTATCTATATTGCTGGGTTACGCAAGCTGACCTATGCCCCGGGCGACATCCATTGCCGGTGCGGCCGGCGCGTCGGTCACTGTCGCTTGGCGTGAGCCTTTGGGCCAACACCGATCGCAAGCGCCGCGAGCTGTCGGTCCTGCGCCTGCTCGGGTTTCGCGGCGGGGGGATCATGCTCTACCCGAGCTTCCACGCGCTCTTCACCGCGGTCCTCGGGTGGCTCGGCGCGGTGTTCGTGTACCTGCTCCTAGAACGGATCATCAACCGCATGTTGGCGGCCGATCTCGCCACCGGGCAGTCCATCTGTTTTCTCATGCCTCGGCACTTCCTCGCGGCCTTGTTCCTGACCTTGATCGCGAGCCTCCTCGGCGCCGTGCTCGGCGGCATCCGGGCCGCGCGGATCGAGCCCTCGGACGGGCTGCGGGAGGTTTGATGGTGGGGCGAGAGCGGGGGGCAGGCGGTTTAATCGGACACGAGGGGAAGGCCTGCGAGACTCTGGGCGTGCATGGTGGAATGAAATGCGATTGATGCCACTTGCGTCAGCTTCGCGCGAACTGGGCATTGCGTGATTTCGAAATGAACGACACGAACAACACGAATGAGGCGCCAACCGGATAGGCATGGTACAAACCTACCCCATGCAGGGCGGTTGTCCGAAGCGGCAACCCCATGTTACTGTCAATGCCAGTAAACATCTTGCAGGTCCAGCGCAGTGGCGACATCGTATGGCCTCGGGTGGCCGGCTCCACCAACTCCTCCAACGCCGGGCGCAACCCCGCATCCGTGTCCGTCAGCCGCGGCCGGCCCGCACCTTCGCGCCGCACACGATGCTTCTATGCCATCGGCACGCGTTGTCTCGCATCGCCCAACTCCTTCATCCCGGCCGTCATCGTCGGACGCGTCAGACCTACCGCCCGAGCGACGACGCTGACCCCTCCATACCCAAGCGCACGAGCCTCCGACGCAGCCCACAGTCGGCAGATCTGCTCGTCCATCACGCCACGAAGCGCCTCGACCTTCTGGGCAATGCGCGATTCGTCGTCCATCCCGTTGGTGTGTCCAAGCGATGGTAGCGGTTCCAAGATGGGAGCATCACATGCTTTCGATTAGGGCCTGTCGATCTC